>JABAZC010000054.1 GCA_018608625.1 Flavobacteriaceae bacterium
GTTTCACGTGCCGAACTACGTCCACCCCCACGGTAATCCCGCTGACCATATTTTTTAGAATAAGTAAAATCGGCATGACTTGGACGAAACACATCTTTTATATGTGTATAATCTTTGGATTTTTGATTGGCATTTTTAATCATAAATCCAATAGGTGTTCCTGTGGTAATACCTTCAAAAATTCCAGATAAGAATCTGACAGTATCGGGCTCTTTACGTTGTGTTACAATCGCAGACTGACCTGGTTTACGACGATCCATCTCCAATTGGATGGCATCAAAATCAACTTTAACTCCTGCTGGACAACCATCAATAACACCCCCAATAGCAATTCCGTGAGACTCTCCAAATGTGGTGAGTTTAAAAATAGAACCAAATGCATTCCCCGCCATATACAAAGTATTATATATTAAAGTGTAAAAGTAATCGTATTATTATAAAAACAAAAATTAGAACCCTACTAAGTACGTATTCTCAACATAAATTAAATTCATATGCAATTCTGAAGCGCTTCTTCATAAATAGCTTCATAAAAAGGAACTATTTTATGAATATCAAATTTAGTTGATGCTGCTTGAGCCGCTTTTTTAAATTTATTAAGAACAGCCTCATCTTTTATGATTTTTATAGCGTTGTGTGCCATATCATCTAAAGCACCAACTGGGCTTAGAAACCCGGAGACCCCTTCAATATTAACTTCTGGAATCCCTCCAGAATTACTGGATATGACCGGTACTCCTGAAGCCATAGCTTCTAGTGCAGCCAATCCAAAACTTTCGGTCTGTGAAGGGAGGAGGAACAAGTCACTATAAGATAAGATTTTATCTACTTCACTACTGTTTCCTAAAAACACAACTTTATCTTCAATTCCATAGGTTTTACACAACTGCTCAGCTTGTTTGCGTTCGGGCCCCTCACCTACCATCATTAATTTTGAAGGTACTTTTTTTTGAACTCTATAAAATACTTCAATCACATCGTTAATACGTTTGACGGGCCTAAAATTACTAACATGAGTGATTACTCTTTCGTTTGGAAGAGCTAATAAATCACGGTCACAGTCCTTAAAATTAGTTTTATACTTATCTATATCAATGAAATTCGGAATTACTTTTATGTCTTTATGAGTATTAAATAATCGCTGGGTATCTTCTTTAAGGCTTTGAGAGACAGAGGTCACGGCATCAGATTTATTAATACTAAACGTGACCGCTGTTTTATAAAATGGGTGACTTCCAACTAATGTGATATCGGTTCCATGCAAGGTAGTTACAATAGGTATTTTAATCCCTTCTTCATTGAGCATCTTCTTGGCCATATAGGCAGCGTAGGCGTGTGGGATAGCATAATGAACGTGCAAGACATCAATCTTGTGTGCTTTAACCATATCAACTAATTTACTCGACAAGGCTAATTCATAAGGCTGATAATGAAAAAGAGGATAGTCAGGCACATTTACTTCATGGAAATGAACATTGGAGTTTAACAACTCCAGCCTTACTGGTTGTGTGTAGGTAATAAAATGGACTTGATGGCCCTTTCGAGACAACTCTAAGCCTAGTTCTGTTGCCAGAACACCACTCCCTCCAAAGGTTGGGTAACATACAATTCCTATATTCATTTTATTCAATAATTGATTCGTAGATTAAATGTTGTATTTCTGTTCTAATATTCTCTTTTAAGAGTCTATTCGCATCCGATTTCGGAAATGTTCTGTTGGCCAAAAATACATAAACTATTTCTTTATCGGGGTCTGCCCAAGCATAGGTTCCTGTAAACCCTGAATGCCCAAAACTTTGCATAGACAAACAGCCACAGGTTGGTCCCTCGTCCTCTAACTGAGGTTTATCAAACCCTACACCACGACGGTTATCTTGATCGCAATAATAACAGGTATTAAACAAATTAAAAGTATTTGAAGAAAAATAGCGCTTTCCTCCATACACACCCTTTTGAAGATATAATTGCATCAACTTAGCAATGTCGTTAGCATTACTAAACAACCCTGCATGGCCACCTACTCCTCCTTGCATTGCGGCCCCCATATCGTGTACATAGCCTTGAATTTTGTCATGTCGAAAATAGTCATCAATTTCTGTTGGAATGAGTTGCTTGCTATTGAATTTTTCTAGCGGATTATAAGTAGATAAATTAGCGCCTAAAGATTTATAAAAATGCTGTTGAACTAGGAAGTCGAGAGATTTATTGTATTGTTTTTCTATAATTGATTTAAGTATATAATAAGGCAAGTCGCTATATCGGTATTCTTTATCTTTTAGTAATTCTGAGTTTAATATATTAGATTGAATGCTATCTTTAAAATCGTTTCTTAGGAATAAATTACCATTGACTCGTATTGAAAACTTTTTTGATTGTTTTTTACGATAAAACTCAGGTTTTGGTTTAAGAGTAACGGAATCAAGGGTAGATACGTAAAAGGGGATCCAAGGTTTAAGCTTAGCAAAATGAGAAAGCATTTCTTGGATGGTAATGAGTTCCTTACCAGTCCCAAAGTAATCAGGTAATAATTCACCTAAAGTAGATTCTAGTTTAATAACTCCTTTATCAACAAGTTCGATAAGCAACGGAAGGGTTGCTAATATTTTGGTGAGTGAGGCGACGTCATATAAATCATCAAACTTAACTTTAGTGGTTTTGCTATAAGTGTGATGTCCAAAATTCTTTTCGTAAATTACTTTTCCTTTTCGGGCTACTAAAAGTTGAATCCCGGGAGTCATTTGTTCTCTAACCGCATAGGCAGCAATAGAATCAATTTTGTGTAAGCGAGCCGAGTCCATACCCACTGATTCAGGTAAACCATAAGAAAGTCGATCAATAGCTGGGTTTGATATTCCGTTTCCTGCTAAAAAAACAGAACCAATACTGACAGGTAGTTTTCCTTTAAAAGGAAGTCCTCCAAAAATAAGTTGAGCAGCTATTTTTTGAGCAATTGGGCTGTTTTGATAAGCCATCACAATACTTTCAATATTAGAAAAATCCGTAAGGTCGTTTAAGGCGTATGGTTTTGAAAAAACAGTTAAAACAACCGTATTTGTTCGTGCGATTTCATAAAGCCAAACAAGCTCCTTTTCCGTGAACTGATAGGGCTTCCAAGGACTGGCGTTTGATGCGTGTAAACCCACAACCACTGTATTGTACTCACTTAACTCGGATACCAATTGGTCTAAAGTATTAGCACTTATCTTATCAACCTGTGTGTATTTATTAAGTGATTTTACAAATGGAGATGCATCTGCAGTTCCCATATTTACATACGCAACCTTACGAAGTTCTAAGTTTTTTAGAGGCAGCAAATTGTTTGTATTTTGAACTAAAGTAATTGCGTTTTCCATTAAATTTTGGTACAAAACATCGTCTTTTTGTCGGTTTAACTCCGACACCAAATTGATGGTGTTTATTGGCTTATATTGAGCGAGCCCGACCTTATATTTAGCACTTAATATTTTTTTTACAGAATGTGCTAAACGTTTTTCAGAGATAACCCCAGATTCTAAAGCCTTTTGCAAAGTATTTATGCCTTGATTCACATCCACTGACATTAATATCACATCGTTTCCTGCCAAAAAAGCTTGTAAATCAACTTCGCCAGGAATGCTAAAATTAGAAGCACCTTTCATATCAAGAGCATCGGTAAAAATCAAACCCTTAAAACCAAGCTTTTCTTTTAATAACTCCGTAACAATCGGATATGATAAAGAAGATGGATAATTTGAACGCGCATCAAGACTAGGGACATTGAGGTGTGCAACCATAACACTAGAAAGCCCTTTTAAAAACAAACTCTTGTACGGATACAACTCCAAAGAATCTATCCGTTTTTTAGAAAAATTAATGGTAGGTAAGGTTTTATGAGAATCAGAATCTGTGTCACCATGTCCAGGGAAATGTTTGGCGTTGGCCATAACTCCTGCCCCTTGCATTCCTTCCATAAACGCTAAAGAACGACTCGCTACAGCTTCTTTATGTTCTCCAAAAGAACGGTTTCCAATGATAGGATTTTTAGGGTTTGTATTAATATCTACAACGGGAGCAAAGTTAAAATGAACACCTATTCTCTTACAGTGCTCTCCAATATATTGCCCTGTTTTACGTATTAGATCTAAATCTTTAATAGCCCCTAAGGTCATATTCCATGGAAATGCATAAGTAGAATCTAAGCGCATACTCAGCCCCCACTCTGCATCCATCCCTAATAATAAAGGAATTTTAGAGGCCGCTTGCAACTCATTGTTTAGCTGTGCTTGACGTACTGGACCTCCTTGAGAAAATATAAGCCCTCCGATATAGTTGTTTTTAATTTGATTTAAAATCGATTTCTTAGTCGCCTTATCTTGATTAGAAAAAACTTGAATCATGTACAACTGTCCTATTTTTTCTTTAACACTAAGCGTATTATATGTACTATCTACCCATGATTTTTGATGTATTACATCTAAAGCATCTAGTGGTGAACTCGAAACTTGAGCTATCATTGAAGATGAGAAAATTAAAAAAAATAGGATGAGAAATTTACGCATATGTAGTTTAAAAAAAATTAAATTTCACACTAAAATACTGATTTAAATAGATAAAAAGTAAAATATAAGATCAATTTACTAACGGAAAGTGAAGTAAGGGAAAGGACTTATATACTTTAAATTACACAAACCTACTATGCCAGCTTTCAGATGCTGGTACTTCCCAAAACTCTTGATATTCGCTTTTAGAATTTACTAGGTTGTTAAACACTATTGTATTTTTAGATACTGCTTTATTCTTTGCCATCTTTTTAAAATCCGTTAGCGTTTTGTAGGCCACATATTCTCCTTGTTTGTAAGAGACGTTCATTTTATCCATTAAGTCAACAGAGTAGACCCTCTCAAGCTCTTGGATAAACTGTACGGATGCATCTATAGAACACCCTGTTGCTGATTGTTTGTCTTGATCTAAAGCTATCACTATGAAGCGCTTATATTTGATTTCGAACCCTGCTTTCAAGTCGGCCCCATGTGCGACCCAAGTATGTAAAAAGACATTTAATTTGGATGAAATCTCATTTAACTCAACTTCAGAAAATGAACGATTAGATTGGTAGATCCAAATACGAGAATTTTCTGGAAGGGTGTCAAAATTAACTAACATTTTTTGGGTATTTAGTATTATAAATCATTTGCATTAGCGATCAGTTCAGCCACATCCATGACTTCAATTTGACCCTCTGCTTTATTCTTTACACCATCAGTCATCATAGTGTTACAAAATGGACATCCTGCTGCGATAATTTCAGGCTTCACCGCCATAGCCTGTTCGGTGCGTTCAATATTAATTTCTTTATCACCTTTTTCGGCATCCTTAAACATTTGAGCACCACCGGCCCCGCAACAAAGTCCTTTTTTGCGGCAATTTTTCATTTCAACAAATTCCGCATCTAACTTTTTAATCAAATCACGAGGCGCTTCATAGACATCATTTGCACGCCCCAAATAACAGGGGTCATGAAATGTAATGCGTTTTCCTTTAAATTTACCACCTTCAATTGTTAAACGTCCTTCATCAAACAAACTCTTAAGAAATTGAGTGTGATGCATCACTTCATAATCACCCCCCAAAGTAGGGTATTCATTTTTAAGTGTGTTAAAACAATGAGGGCATGCCGTTACAATTTTCTTAACATCATACGAATTTAGCACTTCTATATTAGTGACCGCTTGCATCTGAAATAAAAACTCATTCCCTGCGCGTTTAGCGGGGTCACCTGTACAACTTTCCTCAGTCCCTAAGACCGCAAAATCAACTTCAGCTTTGTTTAACAACCTTACAAAAGCTTTCGTTATTTTTCTTGCACGGTCATCAAAACTACCGGCACAGCCTACCCAAAATAAAACCTCAGGTTGCTTATCGGTAGCCGAAAATTCGGCCATTGTTGGTACTTTTAATACTTCACTCATAGTTTAAATATTAATCATGTTGACCGTCGTCAAAAACTTCAATCGTCAATTCTTTTTCAACTAAATCAGTAAATTTTCCTTTATAACGAGTTGCTTTAACTAAATGGTTATCAATCCAATGGTAGTTCCCACCTCTTGGCTTACCCATTAGAAGACTGTGGTAATTAAACCCATGTTGCTTTAGCCAACCTTCTGTAACGGCTCGGTGTGTTTCTGTACGTGATGTAAAAAAACAAATCATATGCCCTTCCTTGAACCAACGGTTACACGTTTCTAGGGCATCTATGAAAGGTAAACATGTACTCATTCGCTCCGGTTCTTCATTGGGAACATCTTCAGTTATTGTACCGTCAATATCAATTAAATAGTTTTTTACACCTGCTGGGAGTACTGGACTTATTAGTTCACCTGCTTCTACTTTTTCGTGTAATAACTTGTCAGCTTCTTCTCTTTTCATTGTTGTTTTTTATAAATATTTTTTTAATTGTTTTTCCAGTTTAATCGATCCATTTGATTGTAAGGCCAGGGCGCTCCGTTGTTTTCAATATTGGACATCATATTATTAAGCTCCATAGGCGCTGCACTTTGTTCCATTACTAAATAACGTCGCATTTCAAGAATAATTGAAAGCGGATCGATACTAATAGGGCATGCTTCAACACACGCATTACAGCTGGTACAAGCCCATAGTTCTTCATTTGTAATATAATCTCCTAATAGCTGTTTTCCATCAAGCTTAAACTCACCATTATTAGCATCTATGTTGTTCCCAACTTCTACCAAACGATCACGAGTATCCATCATAATTTTTCTTGGTGATAGTTTTTTCCCTGTCTGATTTGCGGGACACTCACTCGTACAACGTCCACACTCGGTGCATGTATATGCATTTAAAAGCTGTATCCGGTTAAGGTCTTGTACATCACTAGCCCCAAATTTGTCAGGTGCTACAGCATCTTCATCAACCGCTGCATAAGGATTTGCATCCGGATCCATCATTAGTTTAACTTCCTTTGTGACAGCTTCTAGATTATCAAGCTGGCCTTTAGGATTCACACTCCCATAGTAAGTGTTTGGAAAGGCTAATAAAATATGTAAATGCTTTGAATAGTATAAATAATTTAGAAAAATAAGAATTCCAACAATGTGCATCCACCAAGCTATGCGTTCAATTAGAGTTACATTAGTCCCTTCAAACATGGGTGCAAAAAACTGGCTAATAATATTCCCCGAATTTGATGATTGAAATTCAACATCTGTGGCATTCATTGTAATAAAAAGGGCCATTAATACAATCTCGAAATAAAGAATTAAGTTTCCGTCTAATTTGGGCCACCCTTTCATTTCAGACTTCATAAAGCGTTGAACATTTACTATATTTCTTCGAAACCAAAAAACAATAACTGAAATAAAGACTAATGCCGCAAGCATTTCAAAAGTACCAATCAAGACACCATAAAAAGGTCCAATCACTGAAAAAATACGATGTGTGCCAAACAAGCCATCAATAACAATCTCTAAAACTTCAATGTTAATAATTACAAAGCCTACATATACTACTATATGAAGAATTCCAGCAATTGGGCGACGGATCATCTTACCTTGACCGAGTGCAATCTTTACCATGTTGCTCCAGCGTAACTTAGTATTTCCACTTGTGTCTACCTCTTTTCCTAAGTATATATTCCTTTTGAGCTTACTTACATTTCGCACGAAGAAACCAAGTCCAGAAAAAAGTATAATTGCAAAAATTACATTTGGTAATAAACTCATTTAATTACTCTTTGGCAGTTTTTATTTCATTAGCCTCCGCATCACTTCTTTTTCCTTTTTTTCCAAATAATGAAAAATGCACATAGCGTTTTGGATTTAATTTCATATCTTCTAAAAGCTGTTCTAGCTGCTTAGTTGCTCCTTGAAGGTTGACATACATGCGATCATCTTTCAAGAGTTTGCCAATAGACCCTTCGCCGTTTTCTATACTCATTAACATAGATTCAAAGCTAGAAATAGTAGATTTTAAATCAAGCATAATTGAATCTAAATCAGATTCTGAAAGAGATTTACTAACACTTGTTAAGTCTTCTGAAATTTGATTAAAGTTTGAAATAGTTTCTCCAATTACAGATTTATTATCTATTACTAAGCTATTTAAGGATTCTGAAGTAGATTTAAAAGAGGCTATCGTAGTCGTTAACTCAGCAATACTTAACTTAATATTGTCTTTTGTTTTAACATCAAAGACGTCATTAAGATTTTTTAACAACTGATCAGCGCTAACCATCATCGTTTCGATTTTTTCTTGCAAAGGGGATAGTCGCTGGTTTACTAAGTCTGTTAGACCTGGTTTGACAGTGGATGACAACACATCTCCAGACTGAACTAAGGCTGAACTGTCAAATGCAGGGATTATTGCAATTGCTTTGCCCCCTATAAGGCCTGCTTCATATAATTGAGCCTTACTATTAATTGAGAAAGGAAAATCGTCACTTATGAGCATGGTTACTCTTAATAATCCAGAACCATCTCCTTTGAATTTAATAGATTGTACTTTTCCAATTGCATGTCCATTAATGGTCACGGCGGCGGAAGGGGCTAAGCCCTCTACATTGTCATAGATGGCACTGATTTTTTTGGATGAATCAAACACATTCTCCCCTTTCAAATAATTAAAAATAAAGACGAAGAGAAATATCCCTGAGATCACAAGAATAGCTGTTTTAATTTCCTTAGATAGTTTCAATATAATAGATTTTATTGTTACAAATTTAAGGATAAAAATGAAATAATTAAGCCTAATTCTCCGTAGATTTCAAGGCTTCTTTTATTGTAGTTCTTACACCGTCCATATAAGCCACCAAATAAGCAGTTGTATAGCCTTTTGAGATTGCTTTATTTAATAATTTAATAGCGATGGAATAATCAGATGTATTACCATAAAAATAGCGGTAAATCGAGTTTGATTTTTGCCTGGTAATTTGATCTAATCCGTTAAAGTTATAGGGTTTTGTTGCTAATTTATTAGACCCTGCTGATATTTGCACTTTAAAATTAATTGAAAGTACATTAACCGGAGGCGCAGCAACTGATTTTACATCCTCTAACTCTAAATCCGTTATGTCCACATGGCTAGACGTTGTCTCGATCAAGGAAGGGACGTCAGAATTTAATTTCGACTTATAGTCTAAAATGGCATCCGAAATACTTTTAGACATATTTGTCTTTCCATTTAAAGAGTTTAGATAGTCGCCTTCTGATTTGTTGGTTATAAACCCCGTTTCTATTAGAATACTAGGCATATAGGTGTTGTGCAAAACCCAAAAACCTGCTTGCTTAACTCCTCTGTTTTTTCGTTTTAATTTGTACGTAAAATTATCCTGAACATAGCGAGCTAATAAAATACTTTGATCTAAGTAATCTTCCTGCATAAGTGTTAGGCCAATCATGGACTCTGGAGAGTTTGGGTCAAACCCTTGATAGTTTGACTCAAAATCATCTTCTAAAAAGATCACTTCATTTTCTTGCTGAGCAACTCTAAAATTTGAATCATTTCTATGAATACCTAAAACATAGGTTTCAGTACCATATGCCTGAGAGTTATGGGCGTTACAATGAATAGATACAAATAAATCAGCATCTGCTTTATTTGCTATTTTTGCGCGTTGACGAAGCTCAATAAACACATCCGTACTTCTAGTGTAAATCACTTGTATATCGCCATGTCTTTTAAGGTTCTCACCTACTTTTAGGGCAATATCCAAAGCGATATCTTTCTCCTTATAACCAAAATTAGTAGGGCGCCCAGGATCTTTACCACCATGCCCAGCATCTAATACCACCACAAAGGGCTTTGTATTTGTTTGAGCTACAGAAGCTATACTAAAAATAAGCGTCAGGACGAACAATAATAAAATCTGCTTTTGCATGCTAAATATTTAACCTATCAATCGATTCTTCAAAATTAAAAAATCACTAAAAATATACGTAACTTTGATTTTTAATAATCAGGTCATTTAATTACAAAAATACACTTAAAAGCATTGAAAACAACACTATTTCAACTACTTTTTGCTCTAAGTTTAACAGTAATTGCCAACAATTTTGGTATGGCCCAGGTTACCCTAAACCCTAAACCTTTAGCTAAAGAACCATCTGAAACTACACTAACTAAGACTAATACTGATTTGGTTTTTAATTCAGAAATAAAAAAGGTCAAACGAGACTCTATATCTAATGATAGTATCTCAAAACCAAAGAGTTTTCTTGAAGGCATCGTAGACTACAAAGCAAAAGATATTACTTCAATAAACGTAAAAAAACAACAGATTTATCTTAAAAACGAAGCTGAAATTCAGTACAAGGATATGGATATTAAGGCTGGAGTTATCATTATTGATTACGGAAAAGACATCATCTACGCCGGGCGCCTAAAAGACTCATTAGGAGTTTACTCACAACACCCTGTCTTTAAGCAAGGAAATGACCTTGTAGAGCCTGATTCAATTGCTTTTAACATCAAAACCAAGAAAGCCTTGATTTGGAATTCAAAGACAGAACAACAAGGAGGAAGAATTATTTCTGAATTAACAAAAAAAGAAAACGACTCTGTATACTTTGTGAAGCGTGCTAAATTTACAACTTCAGAAAACATAGAGAACCCAGAGTACTATTTTCTCCTTCGGAAAGCTAAGATTGTCCCCGGAGAAAAAGTAGTGACTGGTCTTACTAATATGTTTATAGCAAACGTACCAACTCCTATAGGTTTCCCGTTTGCATTCCTGCCAATGTCCAAAAAACGGACTTCTGGAGTAATTTTCCCTACGTTTGGAGAACAAAACAACAGAGGATATTTTCTTCAAAATGGAGGATATTATTTCGCTTTAAGTGATTATTTTGACTTAGCAACTCTTGGCGACTATTACACAAATGGAAGTTATGGTGCGCGGATAGAAAGCAGTTATGCAGTTCGTTATAGGTTTAGAGGTTCTTTAAGTTTTCGCTATGAAAACCTAATTAATAGTGAACGTGGATTTCCTGATTATTCAAGGAGCTCAATTTATAATTTAAGATGGAACCAAAGCCAAGATTCTAAATCAAATCCAAGTTCTCGATTTTCTGCTTCTGTCAACTTAGGGTCTAGTACTTATTTCCAGGAATCTGTGAATCAACTAAATACATCAAACTTCTTAAACAATACACTTTCATCATCTGTTTCTTATTCTAAGACATTTAAAGGAGAACCTCAAGTAAATATAAGTGTCACAGCTACCCACTCCCAAAACACTAATACGGAGCGCATCAACATGACCTTGCCAACTTTCCAGGGAAGTATAGATCGAATATTTCCATTTGCCCCCAAAACAGGAAGTAAAAAAGGAGGGATTCAAAACATCAACTTCCAATACAACGTTCGTGCTGAAAATCGCATTCAAACTACAGACTCTTTGTTTTTTAAACCTGAGATGTTTGAAGATGCAAAAGCAGGGTTTCAACACACCATTCCATTAAGTACAAATTTTAAAGTTTTTAAACACTTTAGCATGAGTACTAGTGCGAATTTCAAAGAAAACTGGACCTTCAACACAATAAAAAAGGAATACGATATTGAAACTCAATCAATAGTTACAACGCCTCTCAAAGGGTTTGACTCGTATCGCACCTACAACTTTAGCACAAGCATAGGAAGTACTATATACGGAATGTTTGACTTTGGTGAAGATAAAAAAATTCAAGCCATACGTCACGTGATACGACCCTCTATTAGCTACAACATAAACCCTTCATTTGATAAATATTATGAAAGCTATGAAGTGATTAGCGCTGACGGAACTACCACAAACGAGATTGATTATAGTCGATTTGAACAATCGTTATTTGGAGCACCTGGGAAAAAATTTTCTAGCGGCATAGGCTTATCTTTAAACAACAATTTGGAAGCTAAAGTTCGAGATAAAGACACTACAGCAACAGATCCAAAAAAAGTATTTTTATTAAATTCATTAAATTTCTCGACTAACTATAATGTTGCTGGAGATTCACTCAACTGGAGTCCTGTAAGAGTTTCTGGAGGAACTCAGCTATTTAATAGTAAAATGAGTCTTAATTTTGGTGCTACCCTAGACCCCTATGCACTTGACAACAATAATAAAAAAATTGATGTATTTAATGTAAACAACGGAGGTAGCTTATTTCGTTTATCGAGTGCAAATATGACGATGAGTTATAATTTATCTAGCGACTCCTTCAACAAAGATGATAACTCAAAGGATGACCAAGCAAAAGAAGAGTCTAGAAAAAGTGGAGGTCGAGATGATGATTTATTTGGAAAAACACAAGACTACTCAAACCAATCATTAAATAATGACAACGATAAAGAAACGGTTCCCTCAGCGCTTTACAACTATAAAATTCCTTGGAGTTTAAGACTAGCTTATGCCGTAAATTACAACAACACTAGAAGACAAAATGAAATTTCTTCTCACTCATTAATGTTCTCAGGGGATATTGAACTCTCACCCCGGTGGAGTGTTGGCGCCTCCTCAGGATATGACCTTAAAAATAATGGATTTACGTACACACAATTGCGTTTTGAGCGTGATTTACTGAGCTGGAGAATGAATTTCTCTTGGATTCCTTTTAGCAACAGAAGTTCTTGGAACTTCTTTATTGGGATTCGATCAAGTATGTTCAAAGATATTAAATATGAAAAACGCAGACAACCAGACAGACAATTATAAACTATGAAAAAGATTATCAGTACCAATAAAGCTCCACAACCAATAGGACCTTATAGTCAAGCTGTATTAGTCGGCAAAACATTATACACTTCTGGACAAATTGCTTTAAATCCGGAAACAGGTGAATTAGTAATAGACACAATACAGGAAGAAACCACTCAAGTAATGGAGAACCTAAAGTCGGTTTTGGAAGCTGCAAATATGACGTTTGAAAACGTTATTAAATCTTCTATCTTCATTTCAGATATGAATTCATTTAGAGCTATAAATAGTGTGTATGGCAACTATTTTGAACAATCAACAGCACCTGCAAGGGAAACTATTGAGGTCGCTAACTTACCAAAGTTTGTAAATGTGGAAATTAGTGTAATTGCTGTAAAATAATCGCTTAGGATATTTTAGCAATTTCAGCATGGTATTCAACGAGTCCCTCTATAGGGCGACGCTCAAAATTACCAACTGTAAATCCATATTCTCTTGCAACTTCTTTAATTTCATCTTGGGTAAAGTAGGCAATAGACCCTGCAAAGTGAACAGGTACAGTCATAAGTTCCTCTTTATATTGGAGAATCATATTTTCTACAAATTCGCGTAGACCATCCTTAATTACTTTTTGTATATAATCCGATTCTTTATTTAAAATCATAAACTCTGCAAATGTTGCTAAATATGCATTAGGATTTGGCTTTTTGTATAAATTACTTTTAATCACATCATCATTTACATCATACCTTGTTTTGAAGACTAGTTTTAAATCATGAGGCATATGGTCAAAATAGTAATCTCTTAATAATTGTCTTCCATAATAATTACCAGAAGCATCATCCATAACTGAATAACCCAAAGAAATTATTTTCTGATCAATCAACTTTCCGTCATAGTAAGAGCAATTAGAACCTGTTCCTAAAATACAAACAACTGCAGGACTGTGAGAAACTCCTACTGTTGCGTAGACTGCTGCATAAGTGTCTTCTTTGACAACCACTTCAGCATTTTTAAAAATAGACTGCAAAACACCCTTAAGCATTTTTACAGGTTTTTTAGTTCCACATCCAGCTCCGTAAAAATAAATATGAGAAACAGATAACTTGTTTGAATAAATAACCTCATTTTCTTTTATAATATCGTGTGCATCAGTATCTGAAATAATTGCAGGATTTAAACCCTTAGTTCGCTGTTTTTCAAAAAGCTGATTCCCGGTTGAAGAATCTATGGCTATCCAATCACATTTTGTTGAACCGCTATCAATTACAAAAATCATATGAGGAAAATTAAAAGAAACATACACCACTGATACAGCAGCGTATGTTCTAAATTATTATTTAGACAGCACTAATGTATTGCGCTAAGTCTACCAGTTTAGAAGAGTAACCATATTCGTTATCATACCATGAAATAATTTTTACAAAATTGTCATTTAAAGCCATACTTGCGTTGGCATCAAATGTGCTTGTTAAAGATTCAGATATAAAATCTTGTGACACAACTCCTTCTTCAGTATAACCTAAAACTCCTTTTAATTCATTTTCTGAAGCATGTTTGATCGCCGCTTTTACTTCTTCAAAAGAAGCACCATTTTCTAAACGACATGTTAAATCAACAACTGAAACATCTACAGTTGGAACTCTAAAAGCCATTCCAGTAAGTTTACCATTAAGTTCTGGTATTACTTTTCCAACAGCTTTAGCTGCTCCTGTAGATGCGGGTACAATGTTATTTAAAGAGGCGCGACCAAGTCTATAGTCTTTACGAGAAGGACCATCAACTGTAAATTGGGTCGCTGTAGCAGCGTGCACTGTAGTCATAAGACCTTCAGCAATTCCAAACTTATCATTAAGTACTTTTGCAATTGGTGCTAAACAATTAGTCGTACATGAAGCATTAGATACTATTGTATGATCTGCAGTGATTTTATCATGGTTTACCCCCATAACAAACATTGGAGCATCAGCAGATGGTGCAGAAATAGCAACCTTTTTCGCTCCAGCTGTAATGTGCTTTTGAGCACCTTCAAGTGTTGTAAAAATTCCTGTACAATCTAAAACAACATCGGCAGAAACTGCGTCCCATTTTAAATCTTCTGGATTTCGTTCAGCTGACACGCGAATTTCATTACCATTTATTACCAAGTTACCATTTTTCACTTCGATAGTTCCTTGAAACTTACCGTGAACAGAATCATACTTAAGTAAGTACGCTAAGTGATCTACATCTAATAAATCGTTAATTCCTACAACTTGAACATCAGGTCGACTAGCAGCAACACGAAAAGCTATTCTTCCAATTCGACCAAATCCATTAATTCCAATTTTTACTTTTGACATTTTATTATTATTTTAATTAATCCTTTTTAAATACTCATTATATCTGATACTCTTAGTAATTCTTCATCTATTTTTGAGTGCCCTTTGACTGCTTTGTCTATAGGGTATAACTCAAGTTTATTGTTGATGGTGCCAACCATTACGTTGTTTTTACCTTCCAATAACGACTCAACAGCCTTCACGCCCATTCTTGAAGCTAAAACCCTGTCAAAACAGGAAGGAGATCCCCCGCGCTGCATGTGTCCTAAAACAGAGACACGCACATCATAGTCTTCGAGATTTTCTTCAACGTAATCCCTTAACTCAAATACATTTTTACCAGTCTTATCGCCTTCAGCAACTACAACAATACTGGATGACTTCCCTGTATGTCTACTCTTTTCTAAGGACTCTAGTAGGCGATCTAATCCTAGATCTTCTTCAGGAACTAAAATTTCTTCTGCACCAGAACCAACTCCAGCATTTAAGGCAATATGTCCGACATCACGTCCCATTACCTCAACAAAAAACAAGCGCTTGTGAGAACTAGCTGTATCTCTAATCTTATCGATCGCTTCAACTGCAGTATTTAATGCCGTATCGTAACCTAGTGTAAAATTAGTACCAACAATATCATTGTCAATAGTTCCAGGGATTCCTACAATAGGAAAATTAAATTCTTCATTAAAAATCATTCCCCCTGTAAAAGTTCCATCTCCACCAATTAAAACCAAGGCATCAATGTTTTGTTTTAGTAATTGTTCGTGAGCTTTTTTACGCCCTTCTTTGGTTCTAAAATCTTTAGAACGAGCAGACTTTAAGAAAGTTCCTCCTTTATTTATAATATTGTTTACGCTTCTAGCATCTAACAATTCAAAATCTCCTTCAATCAGACCCTCATAACCTCTGTAGACACCAACACATTCAATAGTGTGATATACACAAGCTCGTACGACAGACCGTATTGCTGCGTTCATCCCAGGTGCGTCGCCTCCGGATGTTAATACACCGATTTTTTTTATCTGATTTTCCATAGCTATAATGGTTTATGTTGTAAAATTAATAAAACTTATATGTTAAAAAATATTCAAAGACCTCAATTTTATCAACTTCTATAAATTCAAACGTTTTCGTTAATAACTATTTAACTTTGAAGCATAAAAATTAATTATTCGCAGGTTTTTCGGGAATGTTTTCCTTGAAATTCATAAATTTCGGTATGGAAGTATTATCTCCTGAAGGATTTGTAAATTTTATTTTTTGTTGTTGTTTTTTAAAAAGCGCCTCTAAGAATTCTTTTAAATTATCGAACTCTATATTGTATGAGAGTCCTACCCCTTGGGTATAACCTATTTGTTCTCCAAAATTCTGAATGCTGTTTTCTTTATTAAAAAACTTAAGCGATAGGGTGCGATCTTCATTTAATAAAACCTCAACGTCAAAATCTCCAGCCACAGTTGTCTCACTAACTCCGCCGACTGGAACTCCTATTTTTCCATTAATTAGAATGTTGTCACTTATTTTAGTAGAAACGGTCACCCCTACTCGACTGTCAGTTTCATAGTTAGGAGTTGTTTTTCCTAGGTCTAAATCAATTCCTAACTGAACTTTATCATCATCATCCGCAAAAAGCTCATTTAACATGCTTGTAACTCCATCTGAAACCAACCCAAAAGCATCTTGAGAATCTAGTGTTAATTCACTCCTAAAGGCCCCTGTTGCTAATAAGGAAAGAGCCTGGAATTCTTTTCTATCTTTATCCCTTAGGCGATCTGCTAACTCACTATTAAGGGTTGAATTGATCCCTGGAAATCGAATATCGAAATTTAAATCTGGTTTTTCTAATTGCCCAGTCAAATGAACTTCTACTTCAGTTGGAATGCTTTGATTGATCGGATTATCTAGTAAGGTTGAAGGATTCACATTAATGCCGTCATATATGGCTTTAATGTTTATATCTGCATTTAATGGACTTCCATCCCAAGCCATTGTACCATCCTTAACAACTTTGAATTTTTTTTGAATTATGCGTCCAAAAGAAAAGTTGTATATCCCTGAAAGTACGATGAAATCCCCAAACATTTGAAATTTACCTTTGGTATTAACTTGAGCTAACATACTTCCATTTCCACGCCCAATTATTGAACTTCCTGTCTGCTTGTCTATTACAATTTCAATTTCAGCATCGTCATTGATATCCATGTTAAATTCCATTTCAAGCCCTTTAACATCATCAATCTCAAAGACCTCAACTATCGACTGGGATAACTTTTGTTCTGAGCTTAAAAAATTAATGTAAGAGCTTTCAGATAATATCTCGCTATCATTTAACGGAATTTTAAAAATGGTTCCTTTAGAGGTCCCAACATTAGCCTCAATAAACAATTGATCTGTGGGTCCATAAATATTAATATCACCATCTACGAAAGCAGTACCATAGTATAGGGATTCATCTTGTTCGATCGTATTTAGCACCATTAAACGATCTGAATCAATATTTAAATCTAAGAACCAATTTGAGAAGTTATTATGACTGATTCCTCCATTCAAATAAGCTTTTGATTGGTAGTCAACGTCATTCATTATTGCTTGATCAAAAATAAAGCTTTGCTTTTCTAGGTTGATAACTGTAGCATCCGAAAAATCATAACCAACATTAAGGTAAGGAATAGCAAAACCTCCATTATTTAAAACCAAACGTCCTTCCATTTGAGGTTTTTCAAGTCGACCGCTAACAGAAGTAAAGCCAGACACACTACCTTGAATATTTGTAATCACACCAGCCCCAAAAGGATTTAAAGGTTTTAAGATGAAATCACTAAATGAAATGTCAAGTGCGAGGTTTGAGTTAGGGCCAGATACATCAAAAGATCCAATGACCGACAACGACTCATTCTCATCTTCTTTTAACGATACACTAACATCATAATTTGTGAGAGATTGATTTCCTTGAATATTAGATTTAAACGATCCTAAATTAAAGTCATTAACTTTAAAATTATCAATTGTTAAACTGGACTTTGGAAGATAGATACTTTGAATCTCAGAAATATTTAAGATCCCATTTAAATTTCCGTCGAGCTTTAAATTTTTAACTGAAGGGGTGACTTTTGATAAGTCTACATTTTTAAATTCAAGATCCAAGCTCCTGTTCCCTGAGCTTTCCAAAAGTGCGTTTAAACGAATCTCTTCGTTATCATAAGACATAATTAAATTATCTATTAAGACCTCTCTAAAATCTCTGTCAAAGGTAATTTTGTTTAGACCGTTTTGAGAACTGTTTATGAGCCATGGTGTTTCCTTAAAAATAGCAGTTGATTTTTTGACCCCAACCACAGACTTATCAGCCTCATTTATTGTATAATATAAATTTAAATCAAATATATCTTTAGACTCTTCTCCTCCTTTAAATTTAGACTTAACATACAAAGTGTCATTGAGAGTGACATTTATTAAACTAAATTCTGAAGCATTGTAATACTTAGTTGCAATACTGTCAACTTCAATATACGAATTGAAAAGCGGGTTATCATTTATTAGCTGAACCTTAATTTTATCTGCAAAAAAATCATCCATTTCTATTGAAGGCGATCTAAAGGTCAACTTGAATTTTTTAGGATCACTCTCCAGTCTTCCCTTCACAGACGTATTTGGTCCAAGCTTTATATCTGGATAAAATAGTTCTATTACTTTACTATATACCTTAAAATTAAAATTTAGATATTGGTCATCTACAACCTGAGATGGATTGGAATTGGTGTAAATATCTCCTAACGAATTTCTCATTAAATCTGGTAAATCGTTAATACTAAACTTACCTTTCAAACTTCCAATGACGATTTCTGGGGAATTTACTTGAACAGTTCTTATTATATTATGATCAAAAGTAGAAGTTATTTCAAAATCTTTGAACTCATAGCGGTTATTTTGATTCTCATACAATGCATCCTTGAAACTAATTACCCCGTAGGCATCATCAATACTAGAGCCTTTCATATCTACAAACATTTCACCTGTTAGTATGGAGGTTTGATCTCGATCCACTAATTGTAAGGCATTTAGATTGGCATAATCAATAAGCGCCGAAAAATCATAAATATTCTCAGCACCTGAGAAATCTACAAGTCCTGCAAATTTCAATCTTAAATTCGCATCCATTGTATTTAATTGGCCATTGAATACTTTATTCATCACAAACCCAGAAACCTCTAATTCAGAGTAATCATAGTCCCGAAACACAAATGAATCAATCACTCCTCTAATATTGGAATTAACATTCTCCTTACTAAAACCACTCCCAACTATACTAAGGCTAGACGTCACTAACCCAATCGAAGGATGTCCTATAGCCTTTCCTAGGTTAAAATCCGTAAGGCGAATTTGCCCCTTGTAGGAAGCGTTGTCAATCAACTCTATTTCATCTAAGTTTAAATCTATAAAAAGATCTCCTATTTCGGTAGAAACGTCCATTATAGCCTTAACATACTTTCTAGTAATATTCGCCTGACCGCTCATATTAAATCGCCCTAAGGCTCTAAAACCAGACGGGATCGAATTACCTAATACTCTGGGCAATAACGCGACCAGTTCTTCATAGTTTGACGATATTTTCTCAAAATCGCCGTCAAGCTCAAAATCATCAGAGTTTGACGCAAATAACTTACTGATTCGAAGGTTTCCAATGATTGATGTATTACGGCTGTTGTTTAAATTAAACTCTTCAAATAATAAATTTTCTAATGTTCCCGAAAACGAAGTGCTAAACTCAACCTTTTGATTCGCTCCAAACTCATCGTATAATAAACTAAATTCTTCCAAGTCTAGATTGCTATTTTTAAAAAAACCTGAAACTTGAACCTTTTTTGAAAAGGATTTAAGATCTTTCCGTTGGTAATCAAACTGAAGCTGACCATTAACCAACGACGCTAATGTCTCAATGTGTAAATCAGAAAACACCATCCGACTAGGTGTATAAGAAAACTCTGTTTGAAGATTTTTTAATGCAACTCCTCTAGAGTCTTTAAAAGAAAGTTGCTTTATTTTTGTGTTTATATCAAATCCAGATATCAAAAAATCTGAAGCTAAAATATCGAGATCTCTCAAATCCAAAACTTTAGGATTTTTTTTGTTTTCATCTGTAAGACGGAAACTACTATTATATATATTCAAACTTCCTGATGATAGCAAAAATTTATTTGTCTTTTCAATTGGGTTTTGCCTATCGAACTTATCAGCAAAAAAATCCAAGCTAGTATCACCTTCTCCTTTATACGTTTTTATATGAAAAAAAAGGTTATACATGTCAATATCCCCAAATTCAAGCTCATTATTAGCAATTTTAGCAAAACTTAAAACAGAAGTATTGAGCTCTGAAACTGAAATCATGGTAGCCCCAAAATGATCCTTTATCAAAATAGTTTTGAGTTCTACATCCCCATTAAACTGAAGACCTACCTTTTCAATTTTTATATCCGTGCCATAAGCCTCGTTAATTTTACCAGTAGCATAGCTTCCTAAACTCGTTTGGATCGCTGGAATTGATAAAAAAGCCACCAAAACAATGAAGAACAACCCCAAGATTGATACAACTTTTAATGCTATTTTAAGATATTTATTGATAGGCTGTAGAGGTTATTTTATTCATAATTTAACTATTAATACTAAAATTTAAACTCTGTAAAGCATTTATTTAACTGCTATTTTTTTTATTTCTTTGCAGTAGTCTAATTAATAGATTAAATTATACCTAATTATATTTACAAATTAAATGAATATTCTGACAAAATCGTCTTAATGAGCTTAAAAAATATATACATTTTAGGAATTGAATCTTCTTGCGATGATACAGCTGCGGCTGTTCTACGCAATGGAGAAACACTAAGCAATGTCATTGCAACGCAAGAAATTCACAAATTATATGGGGGGGTAGTTCCTGAATTAGCATCAAGAGCACACCAACAAAATATTGTTCCTGTGGTTGATCAAGCCCTAAAAAAGGCCGGTATTTCCTTAACCGATTTGGACGCAGTTGCATTTACACAAGGGCCTGGTCTTATGGGCTCTTTGTTAGTTGGAACTTCATTTGCAAAATCACTCGCTTACGGGCTGGATATTCCATTAATTGACGTAAATCACATGCAAGCCCATATATTAGCTCACTTTATAGAAGAAGCTGGATACAATAAACCTTCGTTTCCATTTATTGCGATGACCATCTCTGGAGGACACACACAAATAGTGCGTGTTGACAACTATTTTAAAATGACTGTAATCGGAGAAACCATTGATGATGCAGTAGGTGAAGCTTTTGACAAAAGCGGCAAAATTCTAGGATTAGGATATCCCGCGGGACCAGAAATTGACAAACGCGCAAAACTTGGAAACCCAAAAGCATTCAAGTTCACAAAACCAAAAGTAAAGGGACTAAATTTCAGTTTTTCAGGCCTAAAAACAGCCATCTTATATTTCGTTCAGAAACAAGTCAAAGAAAACCCTCAATTTATTGAAGAAAATCTCAACGATATTTGCGCATCAATACAGTATACTATTATTGAGATTTTAATGGACAAATTAAAATTAGCAGTTTCAGAAACAGGAATTAATCAGATTGCGATTGGTGGAGGGGTTTCTGCAAACTCAGGGATCAGAGGTGCATTAAAACAAGCGGAAAGCCAACATGGCTGGACCACTTATTTACCTGCTTTTGAGTTTACAACAGATAATGCTGCAATGATTGCAATTGTAGGGTATTTAAAGTTTAAAAATAAACAGTATGCAGACCAATCCATTATGGCCTCATCACGACTAAAAATATAAAGCAAATGCAATTATTTTATAACTCAGAACTCGACCAAACTACAAAGACCTTTAATTTCTCGAAAGATGAAAGTCGTCATATTGTAAAAGTATTGCGTAAATCTACTGGTGACATTTTAATGATCACCAATGGGATTGGGTGGACCTTTGAAGCCGAAGTTGTGATTCCCAACCACAATAAGTGCGTTGTTAATATATTAAATTCCAAATATGAGCCACCAAAAGACTACTCTGTTCATCTAGTGGTATGTCCCACAAAAATGAACGATCGCTACGAATGGTTTTTAGAAAAAGCTACAGAAATAGGAGTGACAGTAATTACACCCATCATTAGTCATAATAGCGAAAGAAAAGTAGTTAAAACGGAACGGTTTGAGAAGATTATACAATCGGCGATGAAACAATCTCTACACCCGTACCTACCATCGCTGGAGGCTGCAGTCACTTTTTCCGAATTTATAAAAAAACCCCAAGAGGGAAAGACTTTTATTGCACATTGTGATAAGGGAGAAAAATTAAAATTTAAAAACCAGGTTGAACCGGGTAAATCTATCACAATCTTGATTGGGCCAGAGGGTGATTTTAGCAATCAAGAAATCGCAACCGCTATGGAAAACAACTACATACCTGTATCTTTAGGCAACTCAAGGCTACGAACCGAAACCGCAGCTATTGTAGCCTGTCATACTATCCAACTTTGTAATGAATAAACGAGTAATATATTTAATTTTTATCTGTGGCCTGAACTTTTGTACAAGCCAAAGTATCGCTGTTTTAAAATATGATGGTGGAGGCGACTGGTACAGCAATCCAACTGCACTTAAAAATTTAATTCAGTTCTGTAATACAAATATCGAAACCGCAATTAACACAAAACCAGAATTTGTAGAAGCTGGAAGTACAGCTATATTTGAGTATCCATTTCTTCACATGACGGGACACGGAAATGTAGTGTTTTCGGAAAGTGACACCAAAAACTTAAGGATGTACTTATTGTCTGGGGGGTTTTTACATATTGATGATAACTACGGCATGAAGCCTTATGTCATAAAAGCTCTTGATAAGTTGTTTCCGGACAAAAAAATGACAGAAATCCAGTTATCTCACCCTATTTACAATAACGTATATCCCTTTCCAAAAGGACTTCCTAAAATTCATGAACATGATGGTTTAGCGCCCAGAGCACTAGGCTATTTTCATGAAAGTAAGTTAATATTACTATTCACCTACGAAAGTGATTTAGGAGATGGCTGGGAAGATGAAAATATACATAACGATCCAGAAGAGGTTAGATTAATAGCTTTAAAAATGGGGGCCAACATTATAAAATATGCCTTTGAAAACTAAAGCGACCATGCAATTAGACCATTACACATCCAAGTTTTCAAGAAAAACCTTTCCAATTATTTTAGTGAGTGACAACGTAACTCATGCTGCTAATATCGGAAGCCTGTTTAGAACAGCAGATGCTTTTGGAGTCGCCCATTTAATCTTAGGCGGAAGTGCTGTAGAGCTTGGAAGAAAATTTACTAAAACCTCAAGAGCAACTGAGCGATCAATTTCTTTTGAACAAGCTGAAAATACAATAAGTAAAATAAGAGATTTAAAGTCTGAAAACTACGTGATAATAAGTCTTGAAATCACAGAGAAAAGTATTCCAATATCTAACTTAAAACTCACTAAAAACAGTAAGATTGTCTTCATTGTTGGTGACGAAAAACACGGAGTTTCAGCATCAATTCTAGAGATTTCTGACCACATCGTTCACATTGAAATGTACGGTCAAAATAGCAGTATGAATGTAGCACAAGCAGCCAGTATAGGACTCTATGAATTTACGAAAAAAATAAACACAATAACCCCTAAACCTTTACGTGAATAAAAATATACTAAATACTGATATTCAATCTTTTATATCTAAAAATATTAACTCTAATACATACGATTTAATACTCAAAGGGAGTGTTTTTGATGGAGTTGAAATCAAAGCAATTATTGAACAAATTGAAGCTAAGAAAAAATGTGAATCAAAACTAAAAAAATGGTTTCAAAGCCCTAATATATATTACCCCAATAAACTAAACATTGAGCAAACCTCATCAGAAATCACAGCACTTATTAAAAGCAATCTAATTAGCGGCAAATCATTAGCAGATATCACTGGTGGCTTTGGTGTGGATAGTTATTATTTTTCTAAACAATTTAAAACAGTCGTTCACTGCGAAATGAATATCAAACTGGCTAAAATAGCAGCGCACAATTTCACTATTTTAAAAGCCAATAACATCATTACCAAATGCACAAACGGATTAGAATTTCTCAAAAATACTGAAGAAAAATTTGAATGGATTTATATTGACCCCTCGCGCCGCGATACACAAAATAAAAAAAAGTTTCTAATTGAAGACTGTAGTCCAAATATCTTAAAACATCAAGCCCTAATTTTTAGTCATAGTAAAAATGTACTAATTAAAATGTCACCAATGCTGGACATCAGCAATGCACTTCAAGCGTTAAAGCACGTAAGTAAGGTTTATATTTTGGCTGTAAAAAACGAAGTTAAAGAGCTATTATTTATACAAGAAAAAGAAAGTAATTCAGAAGTTACTATAAACACCATTAACACGTATCCATACAGAACTGAACACTTTTCTTTCAAAGTATCTCAGGAGAAAACCGCTGAAACAACATTTAGCACCCCGCAGCGCTTTCTCTACGAACCAAATACAGCCGTAATGAAATCTGGAGCTTTCAGATTGATATCGGAATATTTTAAAATCGATAAACTCGAACTAAATACACATTTATACACAAGCGACAGAATAATCGAAGGTTTCCCTGGAAAAATATATGAAATATCTTCAATACGTCCCTATCACAAAAAAACACTAAAGAGTATTATTGGCGGACGGAAAGCAAATTTAAAAACTCGTAATTTCACCGAAAAAATAGATTCTATAAAACAGTATTTCAAAATCTCTGATGGTGGTGAAAACTATATTTTTTTCACTAGCAGCTTGGGTAATAAAATTTCACTTGAGTGTCATCTTGCAGCGACATGAATCGAATTTGACATATATTATATATAATTAACTAAAAAGACTACTCAACTGTTAAGTTAAAGACTCTTAGATATCGCTAAAGACCTTAACCCCTCAAATACCACTACACTTACAGCATTAGCCAAGTTTAAACTCCTAACATGTGGACTATAAATAGGTATTTTAAATAATTTATCGCCATTGTTTCCCAACAATTTATTTGGCAAACCAACAGACTCTTTTCCAAAAACAAAAAATAAATTATCTTCATAATCTATCTCTGTGTAATTTTTATCTGCACCTGCAGAAAGAAAAACCATCTTCTCGTTTATGTTAATAGATAAAAAATCTTCTAAACTATTATATGTTTTAACCGAAATATGCTTCCAATAATCCAACCCAGCTCGCTTAAGACGTGCATCAGTTAATTCAAACCCAAACGGCTTTACTAAGTGCAATACAGAACCAGAAGCCAAACTAAGTCTACCAATATTTCCAGTATTGTTTGGGATTTCAGGTTCAACGAGTACAATATTAAAAGCCATTAGGTTATTTTTTTATCAAAAATAAGAACAAAGTAATAAAACCTTACTATAAATAATAAGGTTTTTGATTGATAAAAAATTTAATCACAAAACTCCGAAGAAATTAATTTATCAGATGATTTAATAGATTATTTATTGAAAATATATTAACTTTTTTATGACGAAGGGCTTAAAAAATAGCGTATTTGCGACTAATTATTAAGTTGTTTTAAGGCAACACTTGAAATAGTTGTAGGAAAATTACATGAATTATTGACACAGACATATATCATAGTACTATTTTCTACAAAACGATTTTCCAATAATGGCAACTCAATATTATTTTCAATGAACATTTTATTTTTTAAGATAGAGGTTCTAGCACAAATAATTTTATTAGGAATATACTCCTTGTTTATATCCTTTATTTTCTGAATAGCATCTTCACCAAGAATTGCTACCTCGTAAAAGCTAGAGCTTAAATTACTATATACAGTAATCCAGTTTGAATATGATGAAGGATAGCTTTCAATTATCGGAACCATATTGTGTACCATTTGGCGGCTTATTTTTAAATAGTTCTTATCTCCAAATAAATGGCCAAGCTTTAATAAATTATTAGCCATAATAGAATTTGATGCTGGAATAACATTATCCTCAAGTTCTGTTTTTTTAGCGATTAGCTGTGAGTCCACATCAGACGTGAAAAAAAACATATTAGAATTTTTGTCATAGAAATGTTCGAATGTGTAATCCATAAGTCTTTTACAAAGTATCAGCCATTTTTCTTCAAGTGAAGCCTCATACAATGATATATATGCATCAATCAGTGTCGCATAATCTTCTAGATAGGCATTAATCGTTGATTCTTTATTTTTATAACTTCTAAACAAACTACCGTCTTTTTTAATGAGTTTGTCTTCAATGAAGGAAGCGTTTTTAATAGCAATTGTTAACAAATGATTATCGTCAAAAACACGGTATGCATCCACATATCCCTTTAGCATTAGTGCATTCCAGGAGGTTAGTATTTTGTCGTCTAAACGCGGTGGTTTTCGTTTTTCACGTTCAGCTAAAAGCTTCCTTTTCCATTCGCCTATCTTACTTTTTAAATCAGTTAAATCAAGTTTGTGTATGTCTGCAAATTCCTTATCACTGTTTGATCTAATTAAGTTGTAATTTTCATGCTCCCAAAAGCCATAATCATTAATGTTATAATACTTAGAGAATAAATCATAGTCAGATCGAATTATCTTTTGAAGTTCTGTTTTTTTCCAGACATAATAAGCACCTTCCTCAAGAACATTTTCTTCGTTGACACTGTCGGCATCTAATGAAGAATAAAATCCTCCATCTTTGTGCAATAATTCACGTTCAATAAAATCTAATGTATTGTAGACGGTTTCTTTGTAGAGTTCATTTTTGGTAATTAAAAAGGCATCGGAGTATAAACTAACTAGCTGACCATTGTCATAGAGCATTTTCTCAAAATGAGGAATATGCCATTTTTCGTCAACTGAATACCTGGCAAATCCACCACCAACTTGGTCAAAGAGACCTCCATAGGCCATTCTTTTTAGGGTTGTGTTCACATAGTTTTTGAGTTGCCTGTGTTTAGTTTTGTAAGCATGCCTCATTAAAAACTGATAATTTGTAGGCATTGGGAACTTTGGTGTCCTATTAAGTCCACCAAAATCATAATCAAACGATTCTGACCACTTTTCGACACATTTTTGAATATAATTTTCTGAGAAAAAAATTTCTTTCTTATTTAGAACAACTAAATTCGACTGTTGAACTCCTTCTGTGAGCTTCATTGCATATTCGACTGTTTTAGCCGAATCCTTTTCATATAAATCAGAAATTTGAATTAAAGCATTAGTCCAGTTATCCTTACCAAAATATGTCCCCCCCCAAATAGGTCTTCCGTCAGGCAAGGCTATACAATTTAGAGGCCATCCGCCACTTCCAGTTATGAGCTGAACGGCATTCATATACACTTGATCAACATCAGGGCGCTCTTCTCTATCTACTTTAATATTAATAAAATTATCATTCATTATTTTAGCAACCTCTTCGCTCTCAAAACTTTCGTTCTCCATGACATGACACCAATGACAGGCCGAATAACCTATGGAGATTAAAATTAACTTATTTTCTCTTTTAGCCAATGATAAAGTTTCGTCATTCCATGCATACCAATTGACCGGGTTGTGAGCATGTTGTAACAAATAGGGACTTGTTTCAGATATTAAACTATTAGTAAACTTATGTTTCTGCATAAAGGAAGTAGGTTTTTGGTTACAATTAAGAAATAACAGAGAAAGTAATAAGAGAGACTTATATTTCATTTTGGCAGAATTAAACAAATATTAAAAGCTTGTCATGCGTTAATTAATTGAATGATACAATTTAAAGATATTAATTAATTTCTTGAAATAATTTCAAGTCTATTTTATGAAATTTATTTTGTTTTATCTTGAAAACAATCTTTACCATTTAATTTGATTATTTTGGATCTTTAATAATGAAGGAAAAAATCATAAATAAATAATTAATAAACCCTAATTAAATATGAGAAAAAAGGGGTGTACATTTATGTTCTGTGGAATTATTTGAGAGATTTAGTTTAAATATTAAAAATACGTCATCCAACTTTTCATTAACGTTCTTTGTCTAATTAATCACCCACGATAAATAAAAATAATTTAAATTTAAAAAAAAACCTGTTCTATTAAACTTATTTGATAATATACAACTAACTAAAATCTATAAAAATGAAATTAAAGCATTTATTATTAATCGTTTTTTTAATACCCATAGTTAACCAAGAAATAAACGCTCAAAACTGGAGTGAATTTGCAAATACAGGATATTATGCAAAAGCTAACCTAGAGCTTGAGCTACATTCGAAAGCTGAAAATCGAGTGGTATTTATGGGAAATTCTATCACTGAAGGTTGGGTGAATATGCGTCCAGAGTTTTTCAAGAATAGAGATTATATTAACAGAGGAATTGGGGGGCAAACAACGCCTCAAATGCTACTACGTTTTCGACCAGATGTTGTTGATTTAAATCCAAAAGTAGTGCTCATACTAGCAGGTACAAATGATATCGCGGGAAACACAGGATTTACCTCATTAGAAACCATTATTGGAAATATTAAATCCATGGCAGAAATAGCCAATGCAAATGGAATAAAAGTTATAATTTCTTCCATCTTACCTGCAGTAGAATATTTATGGAAACCCGGATTAAATCCCGCACCAAAAATTGTTTCAATTAACAAAGAATTAAAGATGTATGCCGAGAAAAATAACTTTATTTATCTTGATTACTTCTCCGCAATGGTAGATGATAATTATGGATTAAAAGTACCTGACTATACAGCAGCAGATGATCTGGTACACCCCAATAAAACAGGCTATTTAGTAATGGAAAAACTAGCTGAAAAAGCGATTGACAACGCACTAAGTCAATAAAAATAAATCGAATACAATTAAGTATTTATCTATTATTAATTGGTCTCTTATTTAACGCTAGAGTTACCAGTCAATTGTCTTCTCTATAAACTCAATTAAACTATGAGCCATATTTTTTTGCTGCTGAACAGAGGGATGTGCTGTGCTTTCTTCATAAGGCAAAAAATGCGTATAAATATGTGGATCCTCCAAGTTATCTACTGCAACTTGGACATAGCCAGGCCATAAGGAACCCGGTTTAGTAGCATCCATACTTCCTAAAGAGCAAATGATATTAGCCTCTGGATAATGAGCTCTTAAACCCGCAATAAACTCTTGATAAGCATTTATAAGATAGGCTTCGTCAGGTACTTTATCTCCGAATCTTTTTATAAACTCTGGATGCTCAGGAAGTTTTACGAGCCCGGTGTCATTTTGAAACAGATTGACCACAACAACCTGAGGTTGGTACAAAGAAAAATCCCACTTACTAGTACTGTCTGTAGGAACTAATCGGTCATAAACCTCAGGCATAATCAATGGATCCCAGCTTACAGTGATGCCAATACCACTTTTACAGACACAATGATAGTCTGCATCAAAGTGTCTGGATGTAATCGCTGCATAGGAAGCATAATTATTGGAGTATATGCTGTCATAACGATCCTTTCCAGATGTATCTTCTACTGCAAATCCAGCAGTTATTGAATCTCCATAAAATTCAATTTTTCTTTTCTTAGGGGCAGACTTTGCTAATAATTTAGCATTTGTATCAACCTTAAAACCATAAAAGTCTGTTGGACCCCTATCCCACTCTGTGCGTCTAAAGAGCTCAATTGTGTGAGGGCCTTTTGACAAGTTGGAGGCGAGGACTTGGTATTGTTTGATGGTTTGTGGTCTTAAAATAAAGATACTATCATTATCTAAAATTACATTATAATAATTATCTCCCGATTCATCTTGAAGCAAGACGGCGATAGATGCCCCTTCGAAATTAATTCTAATTGAAGACCCAGGCCAGTTCAATCCAACAGATTCCTCACTAGACCGATTTATTCTACCAGAATATTCAATCGCAGGGTCAGAAGGATCGACAATCAGTTCTTTTTTATCAGAACAACTAATTAACAAAACTGATAATGAAAATGATAGTATAAGATATGATTTCATAAAAAAAAACTATATGGTTAGTTATTTTAATGGGTTGCCTCCCCTGCTCCACTAGGAATTCTAATCCGTTCTACTATGTCTTGCACATCTTGTGGGGGTGCTGGTGTAAACTTCATAATTGTAATAGACACTATAAAATTTAATAACATAGCTACACTTCCAAAGCCTTCAGGTGAAATACCAAACCACCACTCACTTTTACTAGGAAGAACGTCGTCAAACCATCCGAGTTTATATTTCAACATATAATACAACATGGTAACAATACCCACAATCATACCGGCTATAGCGCCCTCTTTATTCATTCGTTTGTAGAAGATCCCTAATATGATCGCTGGAAAGAAGGAAGCTGCTGCCAAACCAAAAGCCAAGGCTACTGTTGCGGCAACAAAGCCCGGAGGATTAATTCCAAAATAACCTGCTACACAAACAGCAACAACCGCTGATAAACGTGCCGCTACTAATTCATTTTTCTCAGAAATTTTTGGGTTGATTATTTTCTTGATTAAGTCATGTGAAACAGAAGCAGAAATCACTAATAATAATCCTGCTGCAGTTGATAATGCAGCTGCTAGAGCTCCTGCCGCTACCAGAGCGATGACCCAATTAGGCAATTCTGCAATTTCTGGATTTGCCAAAACCATAATATCGTTATCAACGACTAATTCATTTTGATTTTTATCCGCTACATACTGAATTAATCCATCGTTGTTTTTATCTACAAATGTAATCAGTCCTGTCGTTTCCCATTTTTTAAACCATTCCGGAACTGTCGCATAGGGCTGATTAGAAAGTGTTTCAATCATATTGGTTCGTGCAAATGCCGCCACTGCAGGTGCTGTAGAATACAAGATAACAATAAGAAATAACGCAATCCCTGCTGATTTACGAGCATCCTTGACGCGCTTAACTGTAAAAAAACGTACTATCACATGAGGCAGTCCTGCTGTACCCACCATCAAAGCCAGTGTAATCGCAAATACATCCACCAAAGACTTGGTACCTTCTGTATATTCAGCAAACCCTAAATCAGTGCTTAAACCGTCTAATTTGTCCAATAAAAAAGTACCCGATCCGTCTGCTAATTCACTGCCAAAACCTAATTGTGGAATTGGATTGCCTGTCATTTGAATTGATATAAAAATAGCGGGAACCATGAACGCAAAAATCAAGACACAATATTGAGCAACTTGTGTATAGGTAATACCTTTCATCCCTCCTAAAACCGCATAAAATAATACAATCAACATCCCAATAACGACACCTGTATTAATATCAACTTCTAAAAACCGAGAGAATACCAATCCAACTCCTCGCATCTGACCCGCTACGTACGTAAAGGAGACTAAAAGAGCACATATAACGCCAACAAGACGAGCCGTATTAGAATAATAACGATCTCCAATAAAATCAGGAACGGTGAATTTCCCAAACTTCCTTAAATAAGGAGCTAATAACAAAGCGAGTAAAACATATCCTCCGGTCCAGCCCATTAAATAAACAGCTCCGTCATAGCCTGCAAAGGAAATAATTCCTGCCATAGAAATAAAAGAGGCCGCACTCATCCAATCAGCGGCTGTTGCCATTCCATTGGCTAGAGGCGATACGCCTCCACCAGCAACATAAAATTCTTTTGTAGAGCCTGCCCGTGCCCAAATTGCAATTCCTATATACAGAGTAAAAGTGATACCTACTAAAATATAAGTCCACGTTTGAACGGGCAGCGATTCAGCCAGTAAAATACTATTTATCATAACCATATTTTTTATCCAGTTTATTCATTAGTCTCACATATATAAATATCAAAACAACAAATACATACATAGACCCTTGTTGTGCAAACCAAAACCCAAGTTTAAAGCCACCAAGCTTAAAGTCGTTAAGTACGTCTTTTAACATAATTCCAGCTACAAATGAGACGAGGAACCACACTGCTAATAGTATATATAAGTATCTAATATTTTCCTTCCAATAGGCTTTTGATTTGCTTTCTGTCATTTTGTTTTATTTTGGTTAATTAATTTTAAGATACTGAAATTTAATATGTTTAATCAATTTGTTTAAAGGGTTTAAAATGGCAAGTTCTACGTCTGCATGAGGGTTACTTAAGATCATTATACTGTTTTTCAAAGCATCGTATTCGTTCTGTGTTATTTTTTTATTCACTAATGACGTTAGTAATATTTTAGATACTTCAGATAGGTTTTCCGATAATACTTCCAATGGTTTTAGCTTTGGATTACTTGGGATAGTGACGAACTTGGTATGGTTATCAGACCATTTCCTCAAATAAGATTGGATCGCCTTAGAATCTATCTGTTTACCTGAATCATTAGTCGAATTGATAAAAAGAGCAACCTCTATTTTAAATGCAGCGGCTGCCTCAGCATCAGCTGTACAAGCATCTGCAAAAAGGGTGAACGGTGAAAATGTTTTGTATTCTGTACCGCCTGCATTTCTTGAATATATTTTTAGAGGCTCGCAAATACTTACCAGAACTTGCAGCGCTTCTATAGAGTAGTTATTACTAAGGTTACGTAGAATAACAGCACTGCTGCTTAGATGTGTTATCCCTAATTCTTCCAGCTGACGACTCACCACTTTTAAACGACGCTTCATGTTGTCAATAGCATTGACGTCTTTTGAAGACCAAAGGCGCTCTGCAATCGCTGCAGTGCGAGGCCAAATTCGAGAATCAATGGTAAGAGGCGTTACTAACTCACTCCACATGGTGGCTTCACCTCCAAGAACACGTGCACGCTCGGCTTCAGTTAATGTTACATCTCCAATCGGATCGGCGCTGTAATGATGCTCTACAGAAAGCATCCTATCTATATAATACCCATTTGAAAGGACGGCTTGAAACCCCTGTTTAGCAGCTGTGATGGCAGCACCTCCCTTTTCCATTCCCTCATTTTCACCTCTCCAAGCGTGTATCAATGCTGTGGTTGGCATCGTAGGCGTCATAATCTCGTCCCAGCCCATTAATTTTTTCCCCAAGCTGTTCAGGGTTTTTTCCAATCTAATATTCAAGTACGTCTGTAGCTCATGATTTGTGTTTAGATTATTTATGTTTTTAAACGCTTGAATAGACTCATTTCCATTCCAATGTTTTCCTTCGTTTTCGTCCCCACCAATATGGAAATATTGATCAGGGAAAAGAGACGCTATTTCAGTAAACAACTCGTCTAAAAAAACATAGGTTGATTCAAGAGTTGGATTAAGGGTTGGATTAAAGATCCCAGAAAAACGTTCAATAGTATAAACATAACCTTTCTTACTCCCAAGTTCAGGATAAGCTGTTAAGATTGCAGTAGCATGTCCAGGAACATCAATTTCTGGAACGACTCTAATGCCTAAATTTGAGGCATAACTAACAATATCTTTTATTTGGTTTTGAGTATAGTATAAACCATCCGATGCTTCGAGATGTAGTTTAGGAAATACCTTGGACTCGATACGAAACCCTTGATCATCAGATAAATGCCAGTGAAACACATTCATTTTAAGTGATGCCATCGCATCTAAATTTCGTTTTATAACCGCTACAGGTTGGAAATGCCTAGCGGCATCAATCATCAGACCACGCCAAACAAACCGAGGTGCATCGTAAATAGAAACCCCTGGAAAATAATAGTCTGAAACGCCCTGTGTTGTTAATTGCAGTAATGTCTCTAACCCTCTTAGAGCTCCTACATCTGTTGTAGCTCTAATTATCGCGTTGGTTGCATTCACTTCTAAGGAGTAGGATTCATCGCTATCAATACTAAGGCTTGAAACTGTATCAAAATGAATTTGAATGGTTGAAGAACTGTCTTTAACTGGAAATCCTTCATTGATAAAAACCCCTGTACGACCAGAAAGACGTCTTAGAAAAATAGTCCCAGCTTTTTGAAGCCTTTCACTAGAACTTACATTTATTGAGATTGTAAGTTGCTCATCAATAGGTAATTTTAGATTTTTAGCTTCAATTTTTTTGGGCCAAGGCATTAAATTATAGCGCTCGGAAAGTTTATTTTGAGAAAAGCCAGTAACAAAAATCAAGCAAAAAAATAAGATTAATCTTGTATTCATATGTTAAAAATGGTAGCGTTTAAAAGCCTCTATAGCTGCATAATCAGCAAGTCCTAAGTCATTATATCTTTTGGCTGTTAACCTGTTCCTATCTTCAACGCGCACCCAAAACTCTCTGTTGTCATCGCCTTGAAACATTACACCATCTTTTTGAGATTGATGATAGAAAATAGCATGTCGCTTTTTAAGCACTTGGTCAGGGCTCATAGGGACTGCCATTTCGATTTGGTATGGCTCCCACTCATGCCAAGCCCCGCGGTACAACCAAACCCAACAATCTTCCATGTAAGAACGGTTTTTTAAGGCCTCTAAAGAATCAAATAACACGTTCAAGCACACTTTGTGTGTACCATGCGGATCGGCCAAATCTCCAGCAGCATAAATCTGATGGGGTTTAATATCTTCGATTAATTTACACATTATATCTAAATCAGCCGTTGTTATGTTATTTTTCTTTACTGTTCCAGTTTCATAAAACGGAAGGTTTAAGAAGTGAACACTTGAATCTTCCAAGCCTAAATAACGAGTGGCAGCTAACGACTCACTTCGTCTAATCAACGCTTTTAACCTGAGTATTTCATGTGAATCTATATCTTGATCTGTTTTATGTTTCAAGAAATTAATTAGTGCTTTAGGTTCCTCAGAATTTAAATTTAAAGCTAAGGAAATTTCGGCAAACTTTAACGCATCTTCGTCAGAGACTGCAATATTTCCAGAAGTTTGATAAGCAACATGCACTTCATGTCCTTGCTCTACCAGGCGATCAAAAGTACCCCCCATTGAAATCACATCATCGTCAGGATGCGGACTAAATATGATAATACGTTTCTTTGGAATATCAGCACGCTCAGGACGATTGGAATCGTCAGCATTAGGCTTTCCTGCAGGCCAGCCAGTAATGGTATGCTGCATTTTATTAAATATTTTAATATTTAAATCATATGCATTTCCAACTGCAGATAATAAACCAGACATTCCGTTATTATTGTAATCTTTATCAGTTAATTTTAAAATAGATTTATTAGTCAATTCACTAAGCCATAAAACAGCTTTCAACTTTAATGTTTCATTCCACTCACAAGAAGTCACCAACCAAGGCGTCTTGATACGCGTCAGTTCTTCTGAAGCCGCTTCATCTAAAATAAAAGTTGTGTTACAGTGGTTTTGTAAATAGGTGGCTGGAACTTCAGACGATATACTTCCTTCAATTGTCTGCTTTAATATGTCTGCTTTGTTAGCTCCCCAAGCTATTAACACAATTCTTTTAGCGCTACTCACAGTACCAATACCCATTGTAATTGCTTTTCTTGGAACATTGCCAATACCTAAAAAAGCAGGGGCAGCATCTATACGTGTAATATGATTTAGCTTAATATTTCGGGTACCAGAATTAAGGTGTGATCCTGGTTCATTGAATCCAATATGTCCTGTCCTACCAATACCAAGAAGCTGAAAGTCTATGCCGCCTACAGATTTAATTTTCATTTCATAATCTACACATGACTGAAACAAATCTTCATTACTAACCGTTCCATCCGGAATATTGATGTTATGAGGTAATATATCTACATGATTAAAAAGGTGCTCACGCATAAAATAATCATAACTCTGAACATTACTCTTCTGCATTGGGTAATACTCATCCAGGTTAAAAGAAATGACATTTGCAAAACTAAGACCTTCTTCTCTATGCATTCGCACAAGTTCTTCATATACTTTAATTGGAGAAGATCCTGTGGCTAATCCTAAAACACAATGGGTGTTTTGGCTACTCTTATCATTAATTAAATTGGCTATTTCCTTGGCAACAACTATCGAAGCTGTAAAAGAAGAATCGAAAATAATATTGTGGATTTTTTCAAAACGAGTCTCTTCGAATTGTCCGGCAGGTTTATAACTTAATTGCATATTGATGGATATTTTAATTTACTTATCTGATCCCCTTAACGATTAATTGTCTAAATCAAAAAAAACGAGTTTTAATTTTACGGCTTAAGTCTATAATTTAACAAAAAAAGAAGAACTAGATTACCCAGTTCTTCCTTTGAAAATTTAACTAATCTTAAACTAAAACAATTAATGTTATATAAATTAAATAAAAATAAGAGCTAATTAAAAATTTGTTCGACTAATAACCATTCTTAACACACTAATGGTTTAATTGGTTATAATTGGAGTTTATGTTCACAAAAAGAATCGCCTTTATAGATATAAGCAATAGTACCTAAAGACCAATAAACTATGAATTTGTTTATTAATTATAAATTAGAAATATTTGAAATAAGAACCTTTATTGTTGTCTCCAAACTGAATTAGTGCTCTTAAAAAGTATGATAATTAATATATCTATAGTTGTGGTAACATTACATTGTCAATGACATGAATAACCCCATTGTATGCTTGGATATCAGCAGCTATTATATTCGCAGTTCTACTATTCAAATCAACTAGTTGGGGCCCAGTGCCAGCAGAAATAGTTAAATCATCACCGATTGTTGTAATTAACATACCATTGAATAAATCTTCAGATCTAACATTTGCCTCAGCAACTACATGGGTGCCTAGAGTTGATTCAAGAGTAGCTGTATTAATATCATTTAATGATTCCACACCAAGTTCAGAAAATAATGAACTAAATGCTTCATTCGTTGGCGCAAACACTGTAAAGGGAGCAGGTTCAGTTGTTGTTGATAATATTGAAACAAAATCCTCACTTAAATCATCCCTTGTAAGAGCTGTAACTAAAGTTTCAAAACCAGGATTTGTAGTAGCGAATGTTACTACTGTTGGGAGTTCTATTAAAAGATCAACTACATGCACAACTCCATTTGAAGCAGCTATATCTGGATTAAGGACAGTTGTGACTCCATTAAAAACAACACCGTTATTAGTTGAGAAATACATACTAAGAAAATCCCCATCTGTATTTGTGGCATTTGTTGAAGTGTATCCACTACCAGTCGCAGCAAGATCAGAAGATCGTACTGTACCACTAATGACATGGTTTAGTAGAATGTTTTTGAGTATATCTGTAGGAACTTCATCTATTGAAGTGTATCCATTATTACCTAACCAAACTTCGAATGCCCAATTATTTGGTGCAAGAACAGTATAGTTACCACCGTTTAAAAGACTTAGTAAGTTTCCATCGGCAGCACTTAGTGCAGCAGCCAGATTGCTCAGATCAGAATTACTTGCAGCAAATTCTGTAATAGTTGATAAGGGCGGTGGGGAATAGCTTTCATTATCATCGACATCACATGATATAAAAGAAAAGCTCATAAATAATACCAATGATAATTTGTAAAGTTTTAAAGAAATATTCATTTTTTTTAGTTTTGAGGATTAATTAAGTTAAAAAATAAAAAGAGTAATTTGACCACTCCTCTTTGATTAAATATAAGCAAATAGAAGAAAAATTATTCTAATTTAATATACTATAATGATTAATGTCTAATTAATTACTTCGACCAATAACATATTTAAACTCACTAACGTATATTTTTAGATTATAATTAGTAGTTCAGTAAAGTTTGTACCTTTATACAATCCGCATTATCCAACTCAGTAATTTTTCATGTCTTTTATTTAATTTACTCATATACCAAAAAAAATGTTTAATTTTAAAAAAAAGGCAAAAAAAATTTGTCAGTATTTCAAAAAGTAATTTGAGTTTTTAAGTATGAAAGTTAAATGTTTTCTTTGGTTGCTATTTTTTGTCTCTACAACTAAAATTAATAGCCAAGAGCTTTACAAGCAAGTCAGTTCAGAAAATAGTTCAGATACATTTTCAATGGTTGATACACTAAAAACCCTGTTTTTAGAAGGAAACCCAGTAAACTATTACCATTGGAATGAAAAACTTGCTGCTTTATACCTAGCACAAATTTCAAAAGTTGAGCCAGAAAAAAAAATAATAACATGGTTTAAATATTGTCAGCAACTTTTAAAAGCTGGCGAAATTCAGACATGCATTAATGAAATTGAAAATTTAATTATAAGACAACAATTAACTTATCAAGATCTAATTACAAAAGATTTGTTACCCATTATCGACTTACTTGCCATTAGCTATTTGAGACTAGGAGAGGTCAATAATTGTCAAAATAATCATAATTCTTACTCTTGTATTTTACCCTTAAAAGATC
>JABAZC010000051.1 GCA_018608625.1 Flavobacteriaceae bacterium
AATTAAGTGATTTTCCATTTGAATGTCCAATTTCCGAAGTACGTGTTGCTCGTGTTAATGGTGAATTCGTAATCAACCCAAGCCGTGCACAATTAGTAGATTCTGATCTAGAAATGATGATCGGAGCTTCTGCAGATTCAGTGATGATGGTAGAAGGTGAAATGGATGAAGTGTCTGAAGAAGAAATGGCAGATGCTATTAAGTTTGCTCATGAAGCAATCAAGATTCAAGTTGCTGCACAAGTACGTCTTGCAGAAGCATTTGGTAAAAAAGAAGTACGTGAATATGAAACTGCTGAAGTTAATAAAGACTTAGAGCAACGTATTCATGCTTTAGCTTATGACAAATGTTATGCGATCGCTAAAAAGGGAACTTCAAAAGCAGAACGTAGTGCCGCATTTGCTGATGTAAAAGAAGAAGTGAAAGCATCATTTACTGAAGAGGAAAATGATGAGTTTGGACACCTTGTTAGTGGTTACTACAGTAAAGCTGAAAAAGAAGCTGTACGTGAGCTAACTCTAAGTGAAGGGGTTCGTTTAGATGGTCGTAAGACAGATGAAATTAGACCAATTTGGTGTGAGATCGATTACTTACCTTCAACTCATGGATCTGCTATTTTTACACGTGGAGAGACACAAGCCTTAGCCACAGTAACACTAGGAACTTCAAGAGATTCAAATAAAATTGATATGCCTTCTTATGAAGGTGAAGAGAATTTTTACTTACACTATAACTTCCCTCCATTTTGTACAGGTGAAGCTAGACCGTTAAGAGGGACGTCTCGTCGTGAAGTAGGACACGGAAACCTTGCACAAAGAGGGTTAAAAGGAATGATTCCTGAAGACTGTCCTTATACGGTTCGTGTTGTTTCTGAAGTATTAGAATCAAACGGATCGTCTTCAATGGCAACTGTTTGTGCTGGTACAATGGCACTAATGGATGCAGGTGTCAAAATTGAACGACCTGTTTCTGGAATTGCTATGGGATTAATTTCTGATGGCGATCGTTACGCTGTATTATCCGATATTTTAGGAGATGAAGATCACTTAGGAGATATGGATTTTAAAGTAACGGGTACGTCTGAAGGTATTACAGCGTGTCAAATGGATATTAAAATCAAAGGATTACCATATGAAATTCTTGTAAATGCATTGAAACAAGCACGAGCAGGACGCTTACATATTCTTGATAAATTAACAGAGACAATTGCTGTTCCAGCGGAAGATGTGAAACCACACTCTCCAAAAATGGTAACTCGAACAATTCCAAATGAATTTATCGGTGCACTTATTGGTCCTGGAGGAAAAGTAATTCAAGAACTTCAAAAAACAACAGGAACTACAATTGTAATCAACGAAGATCCAGTAACCGAAGAAGGGATTGTAGAAATCCTTGGAACAGACCAAGATGGTATCGATGCTGTATTAACCAAAATTGACTCTTTATTATTTAAACCAACTGTAGGGAATAGCTACCAGGTTAAAGTGATTAAAATGCTTGATTTTGGAGCGGTTGTAGAATATATGGATGCACCAGGAAACGAGGTGTTACTTCACGTAAGTGAATTGGCATGGGAGCGTACTGAAAATGTATCTGACGTTGTTAATATGGGTGATGTTTTTGATGTGAAGTATTTTGGTCAGGATCCAAGAACTCGAAAAGAAAAAGTATCGCGTAAGGCTTTGTTAGATAAACCTGAAGGTTATGTTGCAAGACCACCAAGAGACGATAAACGTTCTGGGGGACGTGACAATCGTGGACGTGACAACAGACGCTAAAACCAATTAAGTTTAACTTAATTAAACCTAAAAAACCGTTTTTTAATTAAAAACGGTTTTTTTTTGTAACATTAGTCAACAAATACACGTATAACTCAATGACACAACGATTAACTATTTTGAAATAAACCCTTTTAAATGAGACAGCTAAAAATTACCAAGCAGGTTACAAATAGAGAAACTGCATCTTTAGATAAATACCTTCAAGAAATTGGAAAAGTTGATTTAATTACTGCTGATGAAGAAGTAGAATTAGCACAACGAATCAAGGCTGGTGACCAAATTGCTTTAGAAAAACTAACAAAAGCAAACTTACGTTTTGTGGTTTCCGTAGCTAAACAATACCAGAACCAGGGCTTAACTTTACCTGATTTAATTAACGAAGGAAATTTAGGGTTGATTAAAGCGGCGCAACGATTTGATGAAACCAGAGGATTTAAATTTATCTCTTATGCTGTTTGGTGGATTCGTCAATCAATTTTACAAGCGTTAGCTGAGCAGTCGCGTATCGTTCGATTACCGTTAAATAAAATCGGCTCCATAAATAAAATAAATAAAACCTATGCGTTCTTAGAGCAATCACATGAACGTCCTCCTAGCGCAGAGGAGATTGCGAAGGAATTAGACATGACTATTAACGATGTTAAAGAGTCCATGAAGAACTCTGGACGTCACGTCTCTATGGATGCTCCTTTAGTTGAAGGTGAGGATTCAAACTTATACGATGTTCTTAGAAGTGGGGAGTCTCCAAATCCAGACAAAGATCTTTTGCATGAATCCTTACGTACAGAAATTGAACGTGCACTAGAAACGCTAACTCCTAGAGAAGCGGATGTCATTCGTTTATATTTTGGACTTGGGAATCAACACCCAATGACCTTAGAGGAAATAGGAGAAACATTTGACTTGACTCGTGAGAGAGTCCGTCAAATAAAAGAAAAAGCCATTCGTCGTCTAAAACACACTTCAAGAAGTAAAATATTAAAAACCTACTTAGGTTAATAACAAAACCCCTGCCAATTTGGTAGGGGTTTATTTTTTATATTATTTTTGTAATCATAATAACTAGCATATGAGCACTACCAAAATTGCACCTTCTATTTTAGCAGCAGATTTCGCTAACCTTCAAAGAGATATTGAAATGATAAACTCTAGTGAAGCCGATTGGTTTCATATAGATGTTATGGACGGTGTATTTGTTCCAAATATTTCTTTTGGAATGCCTGTGCTAAATGCTATTAAGCAATATGCAAAAAAAACTATTGATGTTCACTTAATGATTATTGATCCAGACCGTTATATTAAAACCTTTGCAGAACTTGGTAGTGATATTTTGACAGTGCATTATGAAGCTTGCACGCATTTACACAGGACATTACAGGCTATAAAAGCTGAAGGAATGAAGGCGGGTGTTGCATTAAATCCACATACGAATATAAAGGTTCTCGAAGATACCATTAATGATATTGATTTGGTATGTATCATGAGTGTAAATCCTGGGTTTGGAGGACAAATTTTTATCGAAAACACTTATGAAAAGGTCAAACAACTAAAAGCACTTATCAGTTCAAAAGGGTCTTCGACACTTATAGAAATTGACGGAGGCGTAACCTCCAAAAATGCTAAAAAACTTAAAGTAGCAGGGGCAGACATACTTGTAGCGGGAAGTTTTGTATTTAAAAGTTCAGACCCCGTAAACACCATTAAAGATTTAAAAAAGATGACAACTGGGGTATAATTACTCACAATGTCAAACAACATTTGAATCTATAAAACTTAACTAACTCAGATCAATAATTTTATTATTTGTTATAATAAGACTTGTACCACGTTATAAAAGCTTCTACTCCGCTTTCAATTGATGTAGATGGAAGATAATCATAGTCATCCTTTAAGCGTTGTACGCTAGCCCAGGTGAGGTTTACATCGCCATCTTGCATAGGCAACATTTGTCGTTCAGCTGTTTTACCAGTGCATTTTTCAATAGCTTCAATAAAGTCTAAAAGACGCACTGGTTGACTATTACCAATATTATACAATTTATACAGTTCTTTATTTCTAGAAGATTTCAATAATGTGTTTTCCACGCCTTTAACTATATCATCAATGTAGGTGAAATCGCGAGAGAGATTACCCTCATTAAAAACTTTAATCGGTTTTCCTTTTAAAATTGCATCAGTAAAAAGAAACATAGCCATATCAGGACGTCCCCAAGGACCATAAACCGTAAAAAAACGCAATCCGATAGTTTCGAAATTATAAAGATGACTATATGTATGAGCCATTAATTCGTTTGACTTTTTAGTCGCCGCATACAAACTAATTGGTTTATCTACAACAGCTGTTTCTTCAAAAGGAACAGCTTCACTGTTACCATAAATACTTGAACTACTAGCATAAACTAATCTAGTTATATTATATGACCTGCAACACTCTAAAACATTTAAAAAACCCGTGATATTACTGTCAATATAAGCTTCAGGGTTTGATATGGAATAGCGAACTCCTGCTTGGGCTGCTAGATTACAAACACTATCAAACTTAAATCTTTTGAAGAGATTAGGCAATTCTTTTCGATCTTCAAGATTTAAACGGATGAACTGAAACTGATCCCCAAAGCTTGTGCTTGTCGCTAAAACCCCGAAACGTTCAGCTTCATTGCGCAAAACTCCTAATTTCTTGATGCGATCATACTTTAGATTTACGTCATAGTAATCAGTAATATTATCTAATCCGATCACATGATGTCCTTGTTTTATCAGGCTACTACAAATGTGATACCCAATAAAACCAGCCGCTCCTGTAACTAAAATTATTTTTTTGTCCATCAATTATCTTCCAATTGATTGGTAAATGAAGCCTATCGATTCAAGTTTCTTTTGGTCAAGTATATTACGACCATCAAACACAAAAGCTGGCTTCTGCATTCTTTCATAAATTTTTGGCCAATCATAGGACTTAAACTCGTCCCATTCAGTAATAACAGCTATGGCATGCGTGCCATTCAAAGTCTCATAGGGATCACTGTGATTTACTAAAAATTTATCATTTTCAGTTTCAGATCGTGTGTTTAATCCATTTAGATCTGATCGTATTTGAAGTAGAGTGACTTTAGGGTCAAAAACTTGCACATAGGCGCGTTCTTCAATCAATATATCTGCTATATAAATTGCAGCTGATTCACGTGTATCATTGGTATCTTTTTTAAATGCCCATCCCAAGAAACCGATTTTTTTTGCAGCGACAGTCCCATGTAAGGATTTAACAATTTGGTGTGCGAATCGATTACGTTGATGATTATTCATAATAACAACTTGTTCCCAATAATCTGCAGCTTGGTTTAAACCTAAAGATTTACAAATATAAACTAGATTCAAAATATCTTTTTGAAAACAAGAGCCCCCAAAGCCCAAGGAAGCTTTTAAAAACTTAGGGCCGATTCTTGAATCACTTCCAATTGCCTGAGCTACATCTTCAATATTAGCTCCTGTAGATTCACAAAGTTCAGTCAAGGCATTAATTGACGAAACGCGTTGAGCTAAAAAAGCATTAGCTGTTAGTTTAGATAATTCCGATGACCATAAATTTGTAGTTATAATTTGATCCTCTGGAACCCATGCTGTATAAATGTTTACCAGAGCTTCTATCGCATTCAATCCAGCTTCTGTCTGATCTCCACCAATAAGAACGCGGTCAGGATCTATTAAATCTTGTATTGCTGTCCCTTCAGCTAAAAATTCAGGATTGGATAAAACTTCAAAATTGACTGCTGTATTTGTGTTTGCTAATATGTCTTTTATCGCCTCTGCTGTTTTAACAGGCAGGGTCGATTTCTCTACAACTATTTTATCGGACTTTGAAACTTTAGAGATTTGGCGAGCACAGAGTTCCACGTATTGTAAATCAGCTGCCATTCCTTTTCCAGCTCCATAAGTTTTAGTAGGTGTATTAACAGAAATAAAAATCATTTCAGCTTCGTCAATTGCACTATCTACATCAGTGGAGAAGAATAGATTCCTGTTACGGGCTTCTTTAACAACTTCAGCTAAACCAGGTTCAAAAATTGGTAACTTAGAAAGATTTTCATTGTTCCAAGCATCGATTCGAGCCTTATTCACATCAACCACAATAACTTTAATAGATGGGTTTTTTTGTGCAATTACAGACATCGTAGGACCTCCAACATAGCCTGCTCCAATACAACAGATTGTTCTTATATTCATTATTTTGGTTGATTTTTAATTGTTCCCAGTAAAATTCTACAGCAACTTTTGTTGCTTTTTTAACATAAGCCTGAGAGTGAGGGAAACCTCCTAGTCTGTTTTGAATTTCTAAGGTATTAATTTTTGAAATAGTTCAAACAAATTTAGATAAATATTTTTTTAAAATGCGGGGTTCATGACTCTTTTACAACTCCAATAACCGCTTTCATAATATTAGTTTTTATTATTTGGATATATAACAGTTAAGTTCTTAAAACTCCTATGCCTTTAAAAACAAAATATCCCCACGATGTGTAAAGAGTTGTAGATAAATATTCGACAAAGGAAGAAAAAAAATCCCAAAAAATAAATTATTATTATTGAGAATAAATTGTGACCCAAACTTATAAAAGTTCGAACTTATTAGAAGGTCTTACGTTTTGCTAAAAGTTATTTGATTTTT
>JABAZC010000056.1 GCA_018608625.1 Flavobacteriaceae bacterium
TATTGAAGTACTTCTGTTGCTACCACTGAAAACATACCTCCTTTGACTGTATAAATAGTTGTTAAAAGTATGATGATTAATGCATAAGACTGCTCGGAGCTTAACAGAACAGATGCTCCCATTTGAAGTGTCAAATCCCAAGGCAGAATAATGGTCATAAATTTCCCAACCCCTTCAAAAAAGTAAGCAATAAACCCAATCGCAGCAATAATGGCAAACGCAGCAACAATTAAATGCGATGCCCTTCCTGCCCTTTTATCTCCAAAGCGAGTTAAAATCCATTCTGAGCCTGTCATTATGTTAGACCTTCTTATCCAAACTGCTAAAAACATCATTATAAAAATTTGATTCCAAATTGGCCAGAGCCACATAAACATAAAACTTTTTACACCATATAAAAAAAGAATCCCAACCATCCAAGCTGTGCCAGAAACATCAAACATTCCCGATCCATTACTTAAACCCAAGTAGTACCATTTGATACTTTTACCACCAAGAAAATAGGAGTCTAGACCTTTTGAAGCGCGCTTGGAAACCCAAATACCGACGGCTACCGTTAAGATTATATAAAAAGATATTATTAGTATGTCTATACTATGCATTCGTTTTGTCTTTTATTGAGTTTTTAATTCCCAGTTTTTGTTTGAATCGGATTCATTAAGTGTAGCGGATTGGATGTAAATGTTTACATAAAAAACGTTTTTAATTCCCCGATTAGTAAATGAACAAAGCATTACAAGAAACAAACATATTTATAATATAACTATATTAGCTCTGATCAAAAATTTAGTTTATTGATTTTTATTGAATAGCGAATATGCAAAAAAAGCGCTGTACAACGAACAAAATTAGACAGATAACTAATGTATTGTGCTGAACGTTAAAAAACCAAAATATGCAACCAAACAAAAACTTAAAAATTACTCTAAGACATCATGTCATTTTTTGGTTGATTTACTTTCTTCTCAACACACTTCGCTGGGGTAATTATTTTGATAATTACGAGTATTCGCTAAAAACAACTTTGCTTGGATTTCCTATTCACATGATTTTATGCTACTTAAATATTTTTGTTTTAATGCCAAAATTTGTTTTTAAGCGTAAGTATTTCTTGTACGTGTTTTTTTTAATTCTGTCCTTGATTTCAATGGTATTCATTAAATTTAATCTCACCTATTTTTTGATTAGCACGAACATATGGCCCGAAGGGCCAGCAGTAATACATGATGTCACATTCAGTTATTCAATAGACATGATGATTGGCGAACTCTATGTAATTACTTTTGTGACTGCTATCAAAATAACAATGGATTGGCTACAAGAACAAAAAAGGGTCACCGCATTAGAAAAAACACAATTAGAAACAGAGTTGTTGTTTTTAAGAACTCAAGTTTCACCTCATTTCTTTTTTAATACACTTAACAATATCTATTCATTAGCCATTGAAAAATCGGACAAAACTCCTAAATTAATACTTCGACTTTCTGAGCTAATGCGTTACCTACTTTACGAAACAAAATCAAAAAGACAAAGTTTAGAAAAAGAAATAATTTGCATTCAAAATTATCTGGATTTAGAGCAAATAAGATATGGTAAACTTTTAAAAGTAAATACAGAAATAATCGGAGATATTTCCGACAAAAAAATAGCCCCTATTTTATTGCTTTCTTTTATTGAAAATGCATTCAAGCATGGTGCAAACAAATCCACTGATAACATGAAAATTGATATAGATTTCAAAATAGTAGAAAATTTTCTTTACTTTACTATTTCAAATCCAATTCCAAAAACGAAAACTCAAAGTAAAAGTATTGAAAAATCAAGCGGAATTGGATTGAGAAATGTTAAAAAAAGACTTGAATTAGGCTACAAGCCCGAGGACTACAGCCTGAGTATAAATAATCAAAACGAACTGTTTGTTGTCAACCTTAAAATAAAAGTATAATGAATATTAATTGTTTAATTATTGATGATGAACCTTTAGCAATAAATGTCATCAAAAGCTTTATAAAAGAAATTGATAATATTACAATTATTAACACTTTTACAAGTCCTGTTAACGCTCTGAAATACTTAAAAGAGCATAAAGTTGACCTCATTTTTTTAGACATTAATATGCCACTTTTGAATGGCTTAGATTTTATAAGAAATTTAGAAACTAAGCCCTTAATAATTGTTACAACTGCCTATGATGAATATGCCATAAAAACCTATGAATTAGAAGTCCTAGATTACCTAGTTAAACCAATTCCCTTTCCTAGATTCATGAAAGCTGTTAACAGAGCTTTTAAGGCCTTAGACACCGCTAAAGCTGAAGATACCTCAAAGACTATAAAAAGGCCTTTTACGTTTATTAAAGTTGATAAAAAGAAAATGAAGAAAATCTATTTGGATGAGATACTGGTTATCGAATCTTTACGAGATTATCTGAAAATCACAACACAAACTAATAAGTATATTATTCACAGTACCTTAAGTAACTTTACGAGCTTACTTCCTGAAAGTAATTTTATTCGAATACATAGATCCTTCACAATCGCCATTGATAAAATTGACTCCGTTGAAGGAAATAGTGTGGAAATTGAGGGGATTAGATATGTGATTGGAAGATCATATGTTGAAAATGTCAAGAAAAAGATTCTGGGGTAATCTACCTAACTTATATTTTAGATAATATTACACAACATTCTGGTAAATTGTTTAAAAGCCTTTACCTATTAAAAAAGTTAATTAGAGGCTTGTTTAATAACAATAAAAATATTTGAATATATCTAACTAACAAATTAAGTAATGATTATAGAAATTTGCGCTAATTCATTTGAATCTGCTATAAATGCTCAACAAGCAGGCGCTGACAGAATTGAACTCTGTGTCGAGCTTGGAATAGGAGGAATTACTCCTTCATTTGGAATGGTAGAACAGGTCCTTGCCAATGTAACTATTCCTGTTTTTGTATTAATTCGGCCAAGAAGTGGTCATTTTTGTTACACAAATTCAGAGTTAACAATTATGCAATCAAATATTAAAAAGTATAAATCTATGGGGTGTCACGGATTTGTTTCTGGAGCATTAAATCACGATCACACTGTCAATATTTCGGCAGTTAATCATCTTATCGATGCTTGTGGTTCTTTACCTTTTACATTTCATCGTGCATTTGATTGGACTCCAGACCCATTTAAAGCACTTGACTCACTAATTTCTTTAGGAGTGAAGAGAGTGCTCACATCAGGCCAAGTAGATTCTGCATATGGTGGCCTAGATTCTCTTATTAAGTTTAAAAGCTATTCAGGGAACCGCTTAATTATCATGCCTGGTGGTGGAGTTACTACTGAGAACATTTTAAAATTTAAAACCAATAAATTTACTGAAATTCACGCCTCAGCAAGTTCAGTAAGAGAGCTTTCAATAACACCAAAGGTAGGTATGAACAATATAAAATCAATTGGTGATAACATTTCAGTAGTATCTAAAATTGAGAGCATAAAATCATTAATTAAAAATATAAAATGAAACTAAATTTTTTTTATTTACTACTTGTATTATCAGTGGTATTTCATAGCTGTAAGAACCGACCCGCAATTGATGAAATTGAATTAAATCAGGGCTGGGAGTTTAAAAGTACTGATCAAACAGTTTGGGGAGCGGCAGAAGTTCCTGGCACTGTCCATACCGATTTGATTGCTTCCGGAGTCATTAAAGACCCATTCTTCCGAATGAATGAACACGACTTACAATGGATTGACAAAAAGGATTGGGTGTATCAAACTACTTTTGATGTGTCGGAGGCGTTTTTAGCTAAGGAAATGATTGAGCTAAACTTTGACGGCCTAGATACCTATGCGTCTGTTTATTTGAATGATAGTTTAGTTCTAAAAACAGATAACATGTTTAGGTCCTATGAAGTTTCGGTAAAAGGGGTGTTAAAGCAAGTAGCTAACAACCTAAAGGTCTTGTTTGAGTCTCCAATTAAAATAGGAATTCAAAAACACGATGCACTTGGTTATAAGTTTCCAGATTTAGGAAATGACCTTGCGACGATTGGAAAAGTTGAAGGTAATAAACAAGTTAGTATTTTTAGCAGAAAAGCCAGCTATCATTTCGGTTGGGATTGGGGCCCGCGATTAGTAACCTCAGGGATATGGAAGCCCGTGACATTAAAAAGTTGGAATCAATTTAAAATAGAAGATGTATTCATTAGACAAAAGCATTTAGAAAGCAGCGTCCAACTAACAGCTGAGGTAGATGCGATGGTCTTTGACTCAGATTTTGATAAAGCCGCCACTGTAGACATATATGTCAACGACAAACATATCAAGTCTATGGCTTTGGAGCTTGAAGTTGGGCTGAATCAGTTAAAAGTTCCCTTTACGATACAAAACCCTAATTTATGGTGGCCCAATGGGATGGGTGATCAAACCCTTTATAACGTTAAAGCTAAAGTATCAAACACTGATTATTCAGATTCAAAATCACACGATATAGGACTAAGAACCATAGATCTTGTACAAGAACCCGACAGTATTGGAACTTCTTTCTATTTCAAAGTAAATGGCCATCCTGTATTTATGAAAGGCTCCAATTACATTCCTCAGGATATTTTTCTAACAAGACCCAAAATTGAAGACTATGATCGGATTTTAAGTGCTGCTCAAGACTCCAATATGAACATGATTCGTGTGTGGGGAGGCGGAATATATGAGTCCGATACTTTTTATCAAATGTGTGACCAAAAAGGTCTTCTCGTTTGGCAAGATTTTATGTTTGCTTGCGCTATGTACCCTGGAGATGCTGAATTTTTAGAAACAGTAAAACAAGAAGCTATAGACAATGTAAAACGCTTACGAAATCATCCATCTATAGCGCTATGGTGTGGAAATAATGAAAATTTATCTGCTTGGGAAAATTGGGGATGGAAAGGCCGTGTTGAAAAAAACCAATCAAAAGCAATCGCTGATACTATGTGGAATTCATATGAGGATCTTTTTCATAAAATACTTCCTGAAGTCATTAGTTCCTATGACAGCGATCGAAATTACTGGCCCTCTTCGCCTGGAAGTGCCTTTGGAAAACCTTCAAATATGGAAAATGGTGACATGCACTACTGGGAGGTTTGGTGGGGGAAAAAACCGTTTGAAGACTATGAGAAAGATATCCCTAGATTTATGTCTGAATTTGGATTTCAATCATTCCCTGAGTTTTCTTCAGTAAAACAGTATGCGCTCCCAGAAGATTATGATGTATATTCTGATGTGATGACCTCTCATCAAAGGTCTAGTATAGGAAATGAAACGATTGAAGAATATATGCTACGGGATTATAGAAAACCTAAAGATTTTGAGAGTTTTTTATATGTTAGTCAGTTACTTCAAGCCCGAGGCATAAAAATAGGAATTGAGGCACACAGACGCCATAGAGACCGCTGTATGGGAACATTATATTGGCAAATAAACGATTGCTGGCCAGTTGCTTCTTGGTCCAGTATTGATTATTACGGAAAATGGAAAGCCTTACAGTACGCAGTTAAAAAAACATTTAAAACATTTTTAATAAGTCAAGAAGTCAATAATGAACAGCTGCAGTTTTTCGTTGTTTCTGATACACTCCAACCAAAGGATGCATTGCTGGAAATCAAGTTAATTAACTTTGACGGCACTCTGCTTGAAAAATGGAAACAGGAAATTAAAGTCAAACCAAATCAATCCAAAATATATTTTGAACTCCCTCTAAAAGTCTTTTCAAAGTATGGAAATTTAAATAATGTTTTGGTTGATGCAAAATTAGTTTCTAAATCGAGTAATATTCTAGCTGATAATTATTTTTACTTTAAATCACCAAAACTACTTAAATTATCTAATCCTCAGATTTCTTACACTATAGAAGAAAACAAGAATCAATTTGAGCTTGTAATTAAAACTGATAAATTGGCTAAAGATGTATTTGTTAGTACAAATTCATTGGGTAATTTATCTGATAATTATTTTGATCTTCTTCCTGGATATGAAAAGATTATTAAGATAAATAAAGATCAGATAATTAATGTCCAGTCTTTTGAGTCGAGTATAAAAATTGTATCCCTTTGGGATAGTTATTAAGAATCTAGAAAAGCCGCCTAAAACATAGGTATGTATTCTTCCTTTAAATTAACTATTCCTAAATTTCCTATGAAAATGAGTAAACTTAAAAGATACAAAAAAGCCTTACTATTTCTAGTAAGGCTTTAAGTGATCGCACTAGGATTCGAACCTAGGACCGCCTCCTTAGAAGGGAGGTGCTCTATCCAGCTGAGCTATGCGACCATACTGTCGGGGTGGCAGGATTCGAACCTGCGGCCTCCACGTCCCAAACGTGGCGCGAT
>JABAZC010000035.1 GCA_018608625.1 Flavobacteriaceae bacterium
CTATTAAAGGGAGTTTCTCTATAGATCCAGCGGTTTTTAAAGACGATAATGAGGATTACTATATGTATTTTGGCGGGCTTTGGGGTGGTCAATTACAGCGATGGAGAGCAGGTGTTTTTAATAAATCTGAACCGGAAAGTCCTACAGCATTCATCCCCGAAGCAGACGAACCTGCTTTATTACCTTTTGTAGCTAAGATGTCAGACGATTTGTTGGAATTTGCTGAAAAACCCAAGGAACTTCAAATTATAGACGAAAATGGACAACTATTAATGTCTGGAGATACAGATCGTAGATTTTTTGAAGCCGCTTGGATGCATAAACACAAAGGCTTGTATTATTTCTCGTACTCAACAGGTGACACTCATTTTATCTGCTATGCGATAGGAGATAACCCTTATGGGCCATTTACTTATAAAGGACGTATTTTAAATCCCGTTGTTGGTTGGACTTCTCACCATTCTGTTTGTGATGTTGATGGAAAAACCTATCTGTTTTACCATGACTCGTCTCTTTCAAAAGGGATCACTCATTTACGATCGGTAAAGGTAGCTGAGATAACTTATAGAGGGGACGGATCTATTGTAACTTTAAATCCCTATTAATGTTAATAATCCAATTTTTATTTGGTGAAATTTAAACTTATATTTAAAAGATAAATTTAACTTATTAAATGACCATTTCATACATGAATCAAAGAGAATATATACATTTAAATTGGCGGGCTGGATTTGGGGCCTTTCCCTCTTTGATTGCGGCTTCTAAAAAGCTAAGCAGGAAAAACAGTATTAACCTCCTTTTCGAAGCTTCCAAAATAATAGAACCAGTTCAAATTGATTTATCTGATTTCGGAGATTATTTTAATACTCCGTACAATAAGTTAAAGAAAAATATAGGAGAAGAAGAATCTCGAAAATTAAGACAGAAAAGTCAAAAGAAAGTTAGAGAATTAAACTTTATATGGCTTAATAAAATAGCGAGTTCTGAACAGGTTCTTAGAGAAAAGATGACTCTTTTTTGGGCTAACATATTTGTTTGTAAGGATACTCACATCCTTCACACTCTCAAATTTAACAACACACTTCGCACGTATGCTTTAGGCAATTTTGTGGATTTTGTCAAGGCAATATCTAGGTCTGCTTCTATGCTCAAATACCTAAATAATAATCGAAATTTCAAGAAAAAACCAAATGAGAACTTTGCACGCGAACTCATGGAGCTCTTTACGTTAGGCATTGGGAATTACTCTGAGTCTGATATAAGAGAGGCAGCTAGGGCCTTTACAGGCTGGAGTTTCAAACCAAATGGCGAGTATGTTTTAAGAGCTTCCAAGCATGACACGGATTCTAAAACGTTTTTAGGAGAAAATGGAAATTTTGGAGGCGATGATATAATTGATATTATTACTAAGCAGCGGGCCTGTGCAGAATTTATATGTACTAAAGTATATCGTTATTTTGTCAACCCCACTGATGATAAAGATCATATAGAAGAACTAACTGCTGTGTTTCATAAAGATTATAATATAGAACAGTTAATGCGTTATCTGTTTATGACCGACTGGTTCTATGAGGAGAAAAATATTGGGGTAAAAATCAAATCTCCTGTTGAGCTAATGGTGGGAATGCAAAAAGTAATTCCTTCAGTATTTAAAAAACTGAATCAGGTCATATACCTTCAGAAAATGATGGGTCAAACACTTTTATATCCTGTTAATGTAGCGGGTTGGAAAGGAGATCGCTATTGGATTGATTCGAATTCATTAATGTTTCGTTTAAAACTGCCTGCTTTAGTTTTTAATAATGCCAAAATTAGTTTGAATCCCAAGGGAGATTTTGAAGCTACTTTCAATGAATTTTATAAAGAAAAAAAACAACGTTTTTCTGTGGATGACAATGAGCGTGCATATTTTGAAACGCATTATTCTAAATGGTCTTTTAATGAATTAAGTGAAATATTAGTTGTCCCTCGAATTGATGTGGATACTAGTAAAATGTTAAAAGCTTACCAGTCTCAAAATTCATTTCAATATTGTATTCAATTAATGTCTATTCCTGAATACCAATTGTGTTAATTTAATAGCTTATGAAAAGAAGAGATTTTTTAATTAAAAGTTCGATGGCGAGTAGTGTGGTACTCGTTCCAAGTTTCATGAAAGCTTTTGAAAGCTTAGACCCTCGATTGTTCGGATATAAAAAACTGGTAGTTATTCAGTTGTCAGGTGGGAATGATGGTCTAAACACATTGATTCCTTACAGAAATGATTTGTACTACAGTAATCGTCCAGGGATATCAATACCCAAAAATAGACTTATTGATATGAACGGAGAGCTAGGTCTTAATGAAAACCTGTCCCCCTTAAAAGCGTTGTATGATAAGGGGTATTTATCAATTATCAATAACGTGGGATATCCAAACCCCAATAGATCTCATTTTAGGTCTACTGACATATGGCATACAGCCAGTAATGCCTCAGAGTATTTAGATTCTGGATGGATGGGACGCTATATTGATCAGTATGGAAAAAAACCTTACACTGGAATTGAAGTAGACGACTCTTTGTCACTAATTCTTAAGGGAAGAACTATTAATGGGGTGGCAACCAAAGATGCTAAAAAGATGTTTAACAATGCAAAAACGCCCTTCTTTAGTAAAGTACTTGAAACCCAAACCGAGACGCATTTAAGTGAACATAACCTTGGGTATTTATATAAAACAATGGTTGGCGCTAAGTCTTCTGCTAAGTATATTTACGAAACTAGTAAGACATCAACTAGCACAAAGTCTTATCCGAACAATCCGTTTGCAAAACAATTAAAAACTACAGCAGAATTTATTAATTCTAAGCTTGAAACCAAAGTATATTACGTTTCAATGGGGGGATTCGATACCCATGCAAATCAAGCCAATAGACAATCGCGATTACTCAAGACGTATAGTGAGGCAATGGATGTTTTTGTGAAAGACTTGGAAGCTTCTGATTCCTTCAAAGATACATTGATAGTAACCTTTTCTGAATTTGGAAGGCGTGTTCAGCAAAATGCAGCTGGCGGTACAGATCATGGCGCTGCAAATAATCTTTTTGTGATTGGAAAAAATCTTAAGAAACCAGGGCTGTATAACGATAGTCCGGATTTAATGAATTTAGATAAAAATGGAGATCTGAAGTATACTATTGACTTTAGAAGTGTGTATGCGACTTTATTAGATCAATGGCTTGATGCGAGCCACTCAAAAGTGTTAGGGAGCTCTTTTGAAACTCTTGATTTTATATAATTCTTAGATTTTGATTTCTAAATTTATTTCAGCTTCATTTTTTTTAGTGTTTGCTTCATCTGTTTTACTTTGTAAGCCATATTTAAAATATTTTTGATTAATGCCAATAAAGATTTATGTATACTAAATACAATATAGGATTTGATATAGGAAGTTCTTCTGTGAAAGTGGCCTTAGTTGACGCCGAAACTGGGAAAAATGTACTAAGCCTTCATGAGCCTCCTCACGAAATGTCTATCATTTCAGAACAGAATGATTGGGCAGAACAAAACCCTAATGATTGGTGGGACTATATTTGTGCTGCAACCAAAAGAGTGATTAGAGAGTCTAAAATTGATGCCTCTAAAATTGATGCGGTTGGAATATCTTACCAGATGCATGGGCTAGTAGTTTTAGACAAAAGCGGAACACCACTTAGAAATTCAATTATTTGGTGTGACAGTCGAGCGATACAAATTGGAAATACTGCTTTTGAAGTTAATGGACCTGAAAAATGTATAGAGCACCTTCTTAACTCTCCAGGTAATTTTACTGCTTCAAAATTAAAATGGGTTAAAGAACATGAGCCTGAACTCTATGCAAAAATTCATAAATTTATGTTGCCGGGGGATTATATAGCTTACAAGCTAACAGCTCAAATGAATACTACCAAAAATGGGTTGTCTGAAGGCATACTATGGGATTATAAAACAGATACAATTGCTCAATGGCTTTTAGATTACTATGGAGTCGATTCGAACTTAGTACCAGAAATTGTAGCTAATTTCACTACACAAGGGACTGTTACTAAAACAGCTGCTTCTCAAACAGGGTTACCTGAAGGGATACCAATTACTTATAGAGCTGGTGATCAACCTAATAATGCCTTATCATTAAACATCTTAAGAAATGGAGAAGTTGCAGTCACAGGCGGAACCTCAGGAGTTATTTATGCAGTAACTAATAATACCAACTCAAAGGAGGTTTCTAGAATCAATAATTTTGCACATGTCAACTATAATGCCGCGATGCCTTCGGTTGGCAAGTTGTTGTGTATTAATGGTGCCGGGATTATGTACCGATGGCTTCGAAACCAAAGTGGTGACGATTCATATGAAGTAATGAACCTCCAGGCCGGAAAAGTTGATATTGGATCTGACGGGCTTTCAATCATTCCTTTTGGAAATGGTGCAGAACGTATGTTAGACAATAAAAACATAGGGACTCAATTTTGTAATATTAACTTAAACAAACATAGCAAAGGACATTTATACAGAGCGGCCCTCGAAGGGATTGCTTTTTCTTTTGTTTACGGAATGGAGATTTTGAAAAATGACAACGCAGTAATTAACGTCATAAGAGCTGGTAATGACAACTTATTTAGATCTGAAATATTTTCAAATACACTCGCTACTCTTATTGGTCACGAAATTGAAATATATAATACTACAGGCGCTGTCGGGGCTGCAAGAGCAGCTGGTCTTTTAGACGGAGATTTTGATAAATTTGGAAAAAATATCAATGATAATGATCACGTAATGACCTTCGTGCCGTTAGAAAATAAAGTCCCCTACTTAGAGGCATACCAAACATGGAAAAACGAATTAGAAATTTTATTAAAAAATAAATTATGAGTTTATTATCATCAAAAGAATACTTTAAAGGAATTGATTCTATAAAATTTGAAGGAAAAGAGTCTGACAATCCTTTAGCATTTAAATATTATAATCCAAGTCAAATAGTTGCCGGGAAAACAATGCGTGAACACTTTAAGTTCGCCATCGCTTATTGGCATACATTCTGTGGACAAGGATCAGATCCATTTGGTCCAGGAACACAAAATTTTGCATGGGACCAATCTTCAGATCCTATTCAAGCAGCTAAAGATAAAGCTGATGCTGCATTTGAATTTATTGGGAAAATGGGCTTTGATTATTTTTGTTTTCACGATTATGATCTTATTCAAGAAGCGCCAACATTTGCGGAGTCTGAAAGAAGATTAGCTACGATTGTAGAATATATCAAGCAGAAAAAAGAGGAAACAGGTATTAAACTACTTTGGGGAACTGCAAATTGTTTTTCAAACCCTCGTTACATGAACGGTGCGTCTACGAATCCTGATTTTAATGTCATGGCAAGAGCAGGAGGACAAATTAAACTCGCTTTAGATGCGACTATTGCTCTAAATGGTGAAAATTATGTATTCTGGGGAGGGCGTGAAGGTTATATGTCATTATTAAATACAGATATGGGTCGAGAATTAGACCATATGGGACAATTTTTAGCTACTGCAAGAGATTATGCAAGATCACAAGGGTTTAAAGGAAATTTCTTTATTGAGCCTAAGCCAATGGAGCCTATGAAGCATCAATATGATTTTGATTCTGCAACAGCTATTGGTTTCTTAAAAGAATATGGCTTAGATAATGATTTTAAAATTAATATTGAAGTCAACCATGCAACACTGGCCCAACATACAATGCAACACGAGCTGGCTGTCGCTGCTAAAGCGGGTATGTTAGGAAGTATTGATGCCAATAGAGGAGATTATCAGAACGGATGGGATACAGATCAGTTTCCTAATAACATTCAAGAAACAACTGAAGCAATGCTTGTATTCCTTCAAGCTGGAGGTCTTCAGGGTGGTGGAGTTAACTTTGATGCTAAAATCAGAAGGAATTCAACTGATATGGATGATGTATTTCATGCTCATATTGGAGGGGCGGATACTTTTGCTAGAGCGTTACTTACAGCAGATAAAATAATAACTTCTTCATCTTATAATTCTCTTAGAGATCAACGTTATAGTACTTTTGATAGCGGAAAAGGAAAGGATTTTGAAGCAGGAAAGTTAGATTTAAATGACC
>JABAZC010000084.1 GCA_018608625.1 Flavobacteriaceae bacterium
GCAGCAAAGGTAAATGGTCGTAGCGGTGTGATGTAGGTAGCTTGCCATTTTTTGTTCCCCATAGTTTCCTTAATTATTTTTATATCTTTATTATCTCTAAACATAAGTTTAATGGCAAAAGTAGTTTTAATAACTGGTGGCTCTTCAGGAATAGGTAAATCGGTAGGGGAATTTCTAACAGATAAAGATTATATTGTTTATGGCACTAGTCGTTTTCCAGATACATATTCAGAGACAAAATTTCCACTTTTAAAATTAGATATTACTGATCTTGAATCGATACGATCTTGTGTTCAGGAGTTGATTTCAAAAACTGATAAGATTGATGTTTTGATAAACAATGCAGGAGCTGGAATTACAGGCCCTCTAGAAGAAACGCCAATCACTGAAATGAAACATAATTTTGAAACCAATTTTTTTGGTCCAATTCAGATGATTAATGTAGTGTTACCTTATATGCGCAATCAAAATACAGGCTTGGTTATTAATATTACTTCTATCGCGGGATATATGGGACTTCCATTTAGAGGAATTTATAGTGCGACTAAAGGGGCGTTAGAGTTAATAACAGAAGCCTATCGTATAGAACTAAAAGAATTTAACATTAATATGAGTAATATTGCTCCTGGAGATTTCAACACAAATATAGCTGCAAGTCGATACCATACTCCAGTACTTGAGAATTCTCATTACAAAACAGCATACAGTAAAACGTTAAAGCTTATGAACTCTCATTTAGATAGTGGAGAGGATCCATTGCTTATGGCCAAAGCTGTTTATAAAGTCATCAATTCAAAAAATCCAATAATTCATTACAAAGTGGGGGCTTTCATTCAAAAATTCTCTGTGGTCTTGAAGCGAGTCCTGCCAGATCTTTTATTTGAACGTCTTTTGAGGTTGTTTTACAAACTTTAATTAGGGCTTGTTTTTCTATACATTTTTCTTGTTTCTTTTCTAAAAAAAACTAATTTAGCAAAAATAACAAATCCTTTTTTTCCATGAAATTTTTTATTGACACTGCCAATTTAGATCAAATTAAAGAAGCTCAAGACTTAGGTGTTCTTGACGGCGTTACTACTAACCCCTCATTAATGGCTAAAGAAGGAATTTCTGGAGCTGAAAACATTTTAAATCACTACAAATCAATTTGTGAAATTGTTGAAGGTGATGTGTCTGCTGAAGTTATTTCTACAGATTTTGAAGGTATGGTTGAAGAAGGCGAAGCATTAGCTGCATTACATCCTCAAATTGTTGTGAAGCTTCCTATGATAAAAGCCGGAATAAAAGCATGTAAATATTTTAGTGACAAAAGCATAAGAACCAATGTCACCTTAGTGTTTTCAGCTGGTCAAGCATTGTTAGCGGCTAAGGCTGGTGCTACATATGTCTCTCCATTTATTGGTCGTTTAGACGACATTTCTACAGACGGTTTAAATCTTATCGCAGAAATTCGCCTTATATATGACAACTATGGTTTTGGAACTGAAATATTAGCGGCATCAGTACGTCACACAATGCATGTTATTGACTGTGCTAAAATAGGTGCTGATGTTATGACAGGGCCCTTAAGTTCAATTGAAGGTCTGTTGCGCCACCCATTAACCGATAGTGGGTTGGCTAAGTTTTTAGAAGACTATAAAAAATCAAATTAAGTGAATTAATTCCATTTAAATAATTTAAAAGACTGTTGGGAACTTACAGTCTTTTTTATTTATAAAACTTAAGGATATCTTCAAATGAGGTGTCAAATAAGTTGGCTGTAGCATTTAAAATCACTCCCTTTTGATCGACTATTAAAATCTTTTTAATGTAGTTGATTGCTAATCGTTTTTTAGCGAAGGAAGGGTTTGAGAAACGATATTCATTCTCAATATTAAATTGATTTGTATAAATCATATTTTTCCAGACATTTGTATGCATTGAATTGATGTTAATAGAGATAAAATCAATTGTTGGAAATAATTTACTTAAGGTATTTACCTTTATGTGACTATTTTCAAAGTGATAACGACTTGCATTGTCCCAAAAGTAAATAACGGTGGGTTTGTTAAATATAGAGTTAATGTTTAAGTTGTTATTCTTGTTGTCAATAACTTCTATAGCGGGCAGTTGGTATCCTGGCTGTAATCCTTGTGCGTTTTTAAACAAATTTTTTATGTACAGTTTATCTTTAGTATTTGAGCTTTTGTCTAAAAAAGATTGATATAAAATATAGCTTTTGTCTATAGATTTTGAATTGGAGATAAAATTACGAGTAGTGTATTTCAATAAATTATTTTTAATCATTGAATTTGTAACCAAGCTATCGATAAGAACTAATTTGTGATCAGTATATTCTAAATTATTAGTGTCTAAAGTAAAGTCTGTGTTAACGGCTATTAATTGCTCAAAAGCAAGGTTATTAATATGCGGAAATAGAAAATTATAATATGGATAGAAGTCTTTTAAATCCTTATCATTATAGATAATTTCTTTTCTGAAATTATAAAAATTTGATGGAAGTCCTATAAAATCACTTATTTTATTGCCACCAAAATGACGGTAGGGATAAAGTTCTTTACTGGTAAAATAATGATATTTAATACTTGAGGTCGCAATTTTTTTAAAAAGCTTAGAATTTGGATTATGTTTTAAAAATAAATGAAGGTCTTCTATGTTATTAGAGATTTCTGTTTCTATTGTTTTATGAAATATTAAAGGTTCTTGTGAATAGAAGTCGTTATTTTTTTCATTTTCATTTTCTAACTTCGATAACAATTCAATAAGATAGTTGTTTTTTTTTGCCCCTGTTCCATTGTAGGTTAGTGAGCCGTCAAAATCATGCGTATTAATATGCATCATTATACTGTCATTTGATTCCAAAAGAATAGATTGATGCTTGCCTCCATGAACAAAAGAGTGGATCCCTGGATTGAAGTTTGTAAAGTGGTGAAAAAATTTATTATTTTCACTAAGAAACAAGGTGTCAACATTATCTTTAGGATCATAGAGAACAACATAATTATTAGAGGGATTGATTATATCACCCCCGATAAAAACAACATTTTTTTTCCCGTCGCTATTATTACAACCATAGAAAATAATAAGTCCAAGAAGGAAGTGTAATGATTTCATTTTGTAAGCATGGAATAAATAATATATTAACAATTTCAAAAGTACGCTTATGTAACATTTGTTGTTGTTAAGGCGTTGTTAAATTACAACTCCGTTTAATTTGATGATTGGTTTGATTTATTTACTTTTGCCAAAATTATTTTAAGCAATGTTATCAGTTTCAAACTTATCAGTACAATTTGGAAAACGTATTCTTTTTGATGAAGTTAATACATCCTTCAACTCCGGGAATTGCTATGGTATTATCGGCGCTAATGGTGCTGGTAAATCTACTTTTCTAAAAATTATTGCGGGTGTTCAAGATCCTACATCTGGACATGTGCATTTAGAGCCAGGCAAGCGTATGTCTGTTCTTGAGCAAAATCATAACCTTTATGATGAACATACTGTTTTAGAGACGGTTATTATTGGTAACAAGCCATTGTTTAAAATAAAGTCTGAAATTGATGCTTTATATAATGATTATTCAGATGAAAATGCAGACCGTATAGGAGAACTTCAGGTTCAATTTGAAGAAATGAATGGTTGGAATGCGGATAGTGATGCAGCCTCCATGCTTTCAAGCTTAGGAATTAAAGAAGAGCACCACTATACGCTAATGAATGATCTGGATGGAAAACAAAAAGTTCGTGTATTATTAGCTCAAGCTTTGTTTGGATCACCAGATGTTTTAATAATGGATGAGCCTACAAACGACTTGGATTATGAAACAATCGCTTGGCTTGAGAATTTTTTAGCAAATTATGATAACTGTGTTATTGTAGTTTCTCATGACCGTCACTTTTTAGACGCTGTTTGTACTCATATTTCTGATATCGATTTTAATAAAATAAATCATTTCTCAGGAAACTATACTTTTTGGTATGAGTCTTCTCAACTGGCCGCTAAACAACGTGCACAGCAAAACAAGAAATCTGAAGATAAAAAGAAAGAACTAGAAGAGTTTATTCGACGTTTTTCAGCCAATGTTGCCAAATCTAAACAGGCAACTAGTCGAAAGAAAATGATTGATAAATTAGATGTTACAGACATTCGACCATCAAGTAGACGCTATCCAGCAATTATTTTTGAACGCGACCGTGAAGCAGGTGATCAAATTTTAAATGTAGATAAACTTGGATTTGATATAGAAGGGGAGACACTTTTTAATAATATAGACTTTAACTTAAATAAAGGAGATAAGATTGTCGTATATTCAAAAGATTCACGTGCGACTTCTGCATTTTATGATATTATAAATGGGGATTCTATGCCAAAATCAGGTAAGTTTCAATGGGGTGTAACCACATCTCAATCCTATTTGCCACTAGATAACAGTCACTTTTTTAATGAACCTATGAGTTTAGTTGACTGGTTACGTCAGTGGGCAAAAACGGAAGAAGAACGTGAAGAAGTCCATATTCGTGGTTTTTTAGGTAAAATGATATTCAGTGGTGAAGAAGCACTAAAGCTATCAAATGTATTGTCAGGGGGTGAAAAAGTTCGTTGTATGTTATCTCGTATGATGATGATGCGCGCCAATGTATTGATGCTTGACGAGCCAACCAATCATTTGGATTTAGAAAGTATAACTGCTTTTAATAACTCACTTAAGAACTTCAAGGGTACTGTCTTGTTTACGACTCATGATCACGAGTTTGCTCAAACCTTAGCAAATAGAGTTATTGAAATCACTCCTAAAGGGGTCATTGACCGTTATACCAGCTTTGATGAGTATATGCAAGATTCTAAAATAAAGGAGCTTCGTTCGAAAATGTATTTATAATCTCAAATAATGATATAAAAAAAGCGTTCCATTTGGAATGCTTTTTTTATATGTAATAGTTAATCAACTAGCTATTTAGCATAACAGGCATTACCAACATAGTCACTGTTTCTCCTTTATCTAACCCATCAATAGGGGTCAAGATCCCAGCACGGTTAGGCATGCTCATTTCCAATTGCACGTCGTCAGCATTAAGGTTACTCAACATCTCAGATAAGAATCTAGAGTTAAATCCTATTTGCATGTCATCACCTTGATAATCACAAGTTAGTCGCTCTTCAGCTTTATTGCTGTAATCGATGTCTTCTGCAGATATGTTTAATTCTGCCCCCGCAATTTTTAATCGTATTTGATGCGTTGTTTTATTCGAAAATATAGAGACCCTTCTAACCGAATTTAAAAACTGATTTCTACTAATAGTCAAATGATTCGGATTTTCTTTTGGAATCACCGCTTCATAGTTTGGATATTTACCATCGATTAAACGACAGATTAAAACCGAGTTTTCAAATGAGAACTTTGCATTAGAGTCATTGTATTCAATGCTTACAGTATCATCACTTCCAGCCAAAATACCTTTCAAAAGGTTAAGTGGCTTTTTCGGCATGATGAATTCGGCAGTCTCATCGGCTTTAACGTCCGTACGAGAATATTTAACTAATTTATGCGCATCCGTAGCAACAAACGTTAAACTTTCTGTAGAAAACTGAAAAAAGACACCGCTCATAACAGGGCGTAAATCATCATTTCCTGCTGCAAAGATAGTTTTAGAAATGGCAGTTGCTAAAATATCAGCGCTGACAACCGTAGTACTTGCTTTGTCTAACGAAATCGCTTTAGGAAATTCTTCTGCACTGGAATAGGCGAGTGCATATTTCCCATGGTTTGAGCTAATTTCAATTGTATTGTTGTCTTCAATAACAAAGGTCAAAGGCTGTTCTGGGAAGGTTTTAAGCGTTTCTAACAAGAGTTTGGCAGGAATTGCCACAGAACCTTCGCTTTCACTTTCAACTTCTAATGTAGAAGCCATAGTCGTTTCTAAGTCACTTGCAGAAACTGTAAGTTTTGAATGTTCTAATTCAAATAAGAAATTATCTAATATGGGCAGTGTGTTGGAGTTGTTTATTACCCCACCTAAGACTTGTAATTGTTTTAATAAATAATTACTGGAAACTATAAATTTCATCTGTGATGTATGTTATAAATTTAAT
>JABAZC010000065.1 GCA_018608625.1 Flavobacteriaceae bacterium
ATAAGAACTTTTTTGTTGCATGTATTTGTCCATTGGGATAAATTACAAACGTTTTGCTTTTATCTGCTCGACGTTCAAAACCACCAGAATTGTTTATATAATATTTTAACCTTTTATTTTTTTGGTGTCTCACTGTTGTTGGATTTAATATTCCACCTCTTAAACGCACGGTTTCTAATTTTTTAGGAATATACAGAGTATCACCAGACTGAACGAGTAAATCTGAACTGAAATTTTTATTATTTATAATTTCATTTAAATCTATTGGAATTGATTCAGTAGTATTGAATAGCACTTTTTTTGATGATGAATACGATTGTAAAGAATCATTCTTTGAAGAAATCGCCAAATTAGTTGTTTGGTTGATGGATTTTTTTTCTTTTAGACTTATCGCATATAACCTATCTAAAGAAATATTTGTTCTTTTTAATAGCTCAAAATCAGATTGAGACAATGAACTTGATTTACTTGTTAAATCTCCTTTAAGCGATAATAAATTTGTTATCTCACTATCGGCTTCTGTTTCTTTTTTGAAGTATTCTGTTTTCCGGATCAAAGTTGCCCCACTTGGATAGGCGTACTCATTTAAACCACCTGCGCGCTTTAATAAATCTGATATTCTTTCGTTTTTTGATTCGATAGAATATAGCCCTGGATAATTAATCTGTCCGTCAACATAAATAAATTCCGTTTTATTTAAATTTGGATCAACTCTCACAGTAATGTGATCAAAAGGATTTAATATAATATTATTTTTATTTTTTAAATCATCAAATTCTTTAGGTATATCAACTACGATTAATTGTGATATTTTAGAATTATCAGCGTCCTTATCAACTAATTTTCTAGAAATTTCGACTCTAGTTCCTGTTGCATTTCTTTTAAAACCTTTAGCCTTTAAGATTAATTCTTGTAATTTCATGCCTTTAGAATAAGCGTAAATTCCAGGTTCATTGACGGCTCCACCAACTTCTACATAATCTTCTTCTTTAATATCGTTTTTTGATGAAATAGTAAGTACATCTTCTTTTTGAAGCAAAATATCTTGCTCTTCGCCTGATAAAATATCCCTTAAACTAAAGCTTATAGAACTGGTTGACATATCTTCATTCGTTCTAATAATATTTGCTGATGTTGTTAAGGCATCTTGTTTTAATCCTTCAGACTTGGAAAGTAAACCTTTTACTCCTAAACCTTTTGTTATTGCATAAACACCCGGTCTGTGGACAGCTCCATTTACAATCACACGGTTTTTATAGCGATCTAATACCTTACCTACTTGAAAAACATCTCCAGATTGTGGAGTAAATATTTCAAATTGATCTTTATTGATGTCTGCTACAATATGTTCACCGTCTGATATACGTTTTACTTTTATAGTTTTAGTATAGGCTTCTTCATTAAAGCCACTTGCATAATTTAACAAGTCTTGTAAATTTTCATTTTTAAGCAATTCAAAACGACCTTTTATTTTAACAGCACCCTTTAAAGTGACACGGTTAGTGTAGGGTTTTACCAAAATAAGATCATTATTTTCTAGAGCTACATCCGCAGAAGCGTCACCCGCAGTTAAATATTTATAAATATCAACTTTACTTATAAGTTTATTGTTTCGATAAACTTTAATATCTCTTAAAGTGGCATTTTCTGTAATGCCTCCCGCAACATATAAGGCGTTATAAACGGTATTAAAAGCACTTAAAGTGTAAGAACCTGGCACAGCTACTTCGCCAACAATATTTATTTTAATAGTTCGTGATTTTCCAACAGATACATTGACAAATGTATTTTTTATGTTACCATTAATGCCTAAATACACTTTAGATAATCTATTTTCTATGCGTTTAGTCGCATTTTTAACTGTGAGACCAGAAAGATGAATTGGGCCAAAATTTTCTAAAATTATCGTTCCTTCTGGATTAATTTCTATTTGATAATAAGCTTCCGATTGGCCATAAATATCAATAAATAATTTATCTCCGGGGCCTAAAATATAACCAACAGGGGTCGGGATGTTTAAATTAGATTGAAATGAAATTAAGCTATTTCCTTTAAAAACCTCAAAACCAAAAATATCACTTTTCATTTTTTGATATTCTGGCGTCATATTACCATAATTAGTGTTTCTTAACCTAGACTCTTGATCTGGTGAATTGTTATTTTTTGATGCTCTTGGTGTATTTGCCGAATTAAAACGCTTTTCAAGTGTCGCAATTTCTTCAGTAGAAAGCCCTTGTGTTTCGGCTGCTTTTAAAATATCATTATAATTATATCCTTTTAAAGTAGCTTCTTGAAATAACTCCTGTAACTGTTCGTTAGTCATATTGGTATAATTTACCGATGACAAATCAAAACCTTTTTGAGCTTGGATACTTAACAATGAAAATAATGTGATTGTAATAATAACAATCGGTTGTTTAAATTTCAATAACATAGCTGATCATTTAATAAGCTAATATATGAAATTTATACTGTTGTGTTGTTAAAAATGCAATTATGGATATATACTCTGATGTGGTGAAAGATATAATATCAAAAAACAATAATAAATAGTAAATTATTTATAGGACTGTAGTCACTAAAATACAAAAAACGTGTTTTAAAAAAATCTGGTTTGAATTATAAACTCTTAGATTAATTTAGGTATTCAAATTCTGCTTGTGTAAACTAAAAAGTTAGGATATATTTGCTAAAGTAGTAATTTCAAGATTTTACTTACAAAATTGAATCAACTATGAAAGGAATTATCTTAGCCGGAGGCGATGGAACCCGTTTATATCCCCTAACAAAAGGGATCTCAAAGCAGTTATTACCCGTATATGACAAACCGATGATTTATTATCCGTTATCAGTACTGATGTTAGCAGGGATTCAGGATATTCTAATTATTTCCACTCCGAAAGATTTACCTAATTTCAAGAACCTGTTTGGAGATGGCTCACAAATTGGTTTAAAACTATCGTACAAAGAACAACCTAGTCCAGATGGTTTGGCACAAGCTTTTATAATTGGAGAAGACTTCATAGAAAATGATGATGTATGTTTAGTGTTAGGAGATAATATATTTTTTGGTTATGGTTTTTCAGCAATTTTACAAAATGCTAGAAAAAATGTATCAGAAGGAAAATCAACTATCTTTAGTTATTATGTAAATGATCCTGAAAGATATGGGGTTGCTGAATTTGATAATGCAGGAAATGTTACTTCCATACATGAAAAGCCTAAAAATCCAGCTTCTAATTATGCAGTGGTTGGATTGTACTTTTACACAAACGATGTTGTTCAAATTGCTAAAAAAGTAACACCTTCACAAAGAGGAGAATTGGAAATCACCTCGATAAATCAATCCTATTTACAACAACAGTGCTTAAAAGTAGAAATTTTAGGTAGAGGTTTTACTTGGTTAGACACAGGAACACACGATTCTTTGATGGAGGCAGGACAGTTTATCGAAACAATTGAAAAAAGACAAGGTTTAAAAGTAGCATGTCTAGAAGAAATCGCATACAAAATGAAATATATTGATGCTAATAAGCTTAAAATGTTAGCGGAGCCATTAAGAAAAAATGCATATGGACAATACCTTATTAATCTGATCAAATAAAATGAAGTTTTCAAAAGCAATCATACCGGGAATTGTAGTTATTGAACCTACTGTGTTAAGTGATAAAAGAGGTTATTTTTTAGAAAGTTTTAATAAAAATGAATTTGAGAAAGCAATCGGTAAAGTCTCATTTGTTCAAGATAACGAATCTAGGTCATCAAAAGGTGTACTAAGAGGCTTACATTATCAAAAACCGCCTTTTGCGCAAGCAAAATTAGTGCGTTGTATTGAAGGGGAAATTCTAGATATTGCAGTAGATATACGAAAAGACTCCCCCACCTATGGATTATATCATTCAGATGTTCTCTCCTCAGAAAACAAAAAACAACTCTTTATACCCAGAGGCTTTGCACATGGTTTTGTAGTATTGAGTGATTCCGCTGTTTTTGCATATAAAGTAGATAATACTTATGCGCCAGATTACGAGGCTGGTATCCTATGGAATGATAAGAAATTAGGGGTCGACTGGGGAGCAAAAGAAAGTGAAATATTCATTTCCAACAAAGATGAACAACTCCCTTTATTTTCACAATTTAAATCCCCTTTTAAGTTTTAAATATGAGGATACTAATAACTGGTTCAAATGGTCAACTTGGTTCTGAAATTAGAGATCTAGTATCTCTATACAAAACAACTGATTTTATATTTAGAGACTTACAAGATTTAGATATTTGTGATTTTAAAGCACTAAATAACTTTATCAAAGAACAAAATATAACTGGGGTGATTAACTGCGCGGCGCATACCGATGTAGACAAAGCTGAAGAAAATCCAGAAATAGTAAAACAGGTAAATTCAGAAGGCGTTTTAAATCTTGTAAATGCTCTAAAAGCAGTAAACGGAAAGCTAATCCATATTTCTACGGATTATGTGTTTGATGGAAAGAATTCACAACCATATAATGAGTTGGACCCAGTGAACCCTATTGGAGTGTATGGTGAGAGTAAAAGAGATGGCGAACTTGCCGTTATAAACAGTAGCATCGATGGTATTGTGATTCGCACCTCTTGGCTCTACTCATCAAATGGGAATAATTTCGTTAAAAAAATACTTCACTTAGGGTTAGAAAAAAAGGAATTGAGCGTAGTTTTTGATCAACTAGGTACACCTACTTATGCTAGAGACTTAGCGAAAACCTGTTTAAAGATTATTTGTGAAAATAATTCAAATAAAATAAGTGAAAAGAGACAAATCTATCACTATTCAAATGAAGGGATAGCCTCTTGGTTTGACTTTGCTACTGAAATTATAAAACTTGGAACGATCGTTTGTAAAGTAATCCCAGTTTTAACTAAAGAGTTTCCTACAAAGGCGAAAAGACCTCATTATTCTGTTTTGGATAAAACAAATATTAAAAATGATTTTAATATAGAAATTCCCTACTGGCGAGACAGTTTGAAAGACTGTATTTTAAAAATCCATAAAAACAAAGCCCAATGAAAAACATTCTTGTGACAGGTGGTGCTGGTTTTATTGGTTCTCATCTAGTAAGATTATTGGTGAATAAATACCCGGAATATCATATTATTAATATGGATGTTCTTTCGTATGCTGGGAACTTAAAAAATTTAAAGGACATCGAAAGCAAGAAAAACTACTCCTTTGTGAAGTGTGATATTTGTGATTTTGAAAAAGTAAAGCAAATTTTTAAAAAGCATAAAATAGATAGCGTAATTCACTTAGCAGCAGAATCTCATGTCGATCGTTCTATAATAGATCCTTTTTCTTTTGCACAGACAAATGTCATGGGAACACTGAGTTTATTGCAAGCAGCAAAAGAGTATTGGGACACAGACTTTAAAAATAAGTTATTTTATCATGTCTCAACTGATGAAGTTTACGGTTCATTAGGAGAAGAAGGCTTTTTTACAGAAGAATCAGCCTATGACCCTCATTCACCCTATTCAGCTTCTAAAGCTTCTTCAGATCACTTTGTAAGGGCTTTTTCGGACACCTATGGGTTGCCCATAGTGATATCTAATTGCTCTAATAATTATGGCTCTTATCAATTTCCAGAAAAATTAATTCCGTTGTTTATTAATAATATTGTAAATAACAAACCCCTCCCAGTATACGGGAAAGGAAATAATGTTAGAGATTGGTTGTTTGTAAATGATCATGCGAGAGCTATAGATGTGAT
>JABAZC010000085.1 GCA_018608625.1 Flavobacteriaceae bacterium
TTTTTACGACACTAAATCCAGAAATATTAAAAATATAAGTAACTAATAAAAGGCCTAAAAAGCAATACATAAAAACCGGTGCTTTAGCCTTTTTTTTGGTCAAAACTGATCTTATATGACAATATAAAAAGATGAAAACCATATATCTTAAAAAAATAACTAATATAAATGGTGGATAAACATCAAGTGTAAGTTTAACAATGCATAAAAGCCCTAAAGCGGAAAAGCAGAGCATATATGACATGAGGCTGTCTAAATGGTATTATTTCCCTCTGTTCTGTTTTTGTAAACTCGTGAAAAGAAAAACATCTGTACAATAAATCCGAAAATTACAAACAATAACAACATTTTACCTTTTTTTTTTAAAAAATCAAAGGTAATAATTTATTTTAAATACTTAGTTATATTACAATAAAATGTAATATGTTTTAATAAAGTGTATTAATTACAAGTTTTAGCTAGAGGTGCAATAATTTGATTATGAACTGGTTAAATTAAAAAATAATGCTAGTAAATTGATATTGTGAGTTACTTTCTTTGGAACTTCAAATACACCTAATCCATAGGAGAATCCTCCGCATACAACTAAAATTTCTAGAACTTAAAGGGCTTCGTAATGAAATGCTTCAATGGAACCCTGTGTGCTTGGTGCCAATGTGGTTAAAGTGAATATGAGGATTAAAGCTTATTTAGCTTTAGAATAAATCCACTTTAAATAATTTTTATCATCAAATGCGTAGTCCCAACTGTTATGACCAACATTTTCATATAACGTCAGTTTAGGACTGCCACCTGCTTCGATAATCGCAGAAACCATATTTAAAGAATGTTTTGGGCTAACTACATTGTCATCGGAACCATGAAAAACCCAAATAGAAACTTTCTTAGCATATAAAGAAGCAAATGCTGTACTTCCTTTTCCACATATTGGTGTGGCGGCAGCAAACATGTTTGGTCTTCTGTATAGTATTTCAAAAGTTCCCATGCCCCCCATAGACAAACCACTTACATAAATTCTTTGTTTATCTACTTGTTTTTTTTCTATAAACTGATCCATCAACCTAATAACTAGTTGTAAACTTTTATTCGGTTTTGTAATTGTATCCTCAAATTTTGCATCCCATGAATCGGATGTTGAATTCGCCCACCTGTCATTAGTTGAACATTGAGGGAATAGCACCCAAGAATTATATTTTTCTCTATTTTCCTTTTTTAAAAAAAGTACGCCGCCATGGGTTAGCTGAGAAGAGTTGTCATTCCCTCTTTCTCCAGAACCGTGTAAAACTAAATGTACAGGATATTTTTGGGATGGGTTGTAGTTTAAAGGCTTTAAAATTCGGTAATTAAGGGTGTCATTTTCAAAAACAAATAACTCCTTTTCATATAACTCAAAGTCTTGAGAATATAAATTGCTAAGGGTAAAAAGAAAGACTAGAAAGGTTAAATATTTCATTATAAATAGTTGTTACTTTATTGCACATCCCTGATGTGTAATGGATTAGAATAAATTAAAAGTTTACTATTTTCAAATTTAAACATTTAATATAATACATTGTAAAACCTTAAAGTTATTTCGTTTTTTGTTTAAATCAGTTGATATATACAACTGTTAACCCTAATCTCTTTTTTGAAAAGTGAAAAACATACGCTCTAACTTTGTGAAAGACTCAAACTATACGGCTCACAGAATCAATGTTTTAAAAAAAGGCGATCGTTTAGCACTAGTCAAAAAGCATTCTAAGAATGCCTCAATACCCACAGTTCTACTTTTTCTGAGTCACGCCAATGCTGGTTGCGTTTAGTTTTATCAGATGCTTTTTTAACGTCTCTTTTAAGGCTTTTTTCCAGTTGAAACCTGCCGCCAGAAGCGAGTTCTTTTTCAATAGGGTGATTGGGTGTGGCTTTTGTGATTTGCGCTAAATTTGAGAAAATAACAACGAGCTTCCCATCGGGCAAAAGGCGTTGTTTTGCGGCTTCAAAAAACTCAGGAAAAAGCGTTTCATGGTAGTAAATTGCTTCGTCATTTGTATCTAAAGTATGTGACGCTGGTAACCACGGTGGATTAAAAACAATCAATTCCGTTGGTTTTTCCCACTTTCCAAAAAGGGATCCAAAATCCAATTCTACTTTTCGAGAAAGTTTTGTGTCGCCCATAAATTCTTTGAGGCCTACAATCGCATTGGGGTTGGTATCCGTTCCAAACACTTTTTGAAATCCGTGTTTCACCATTTGAAACGAGAGAACACCACTTCCTATACCCACATCAATGGCTGATTTTTTAGGGCCGTCATACCGTTTGAGCCAATTGTCAAAAAGGATTAAATGATCGAAACGGGTTGGAAAATACGTGCCATAATACGGATGTATTTTATTTCGCAAAACCGGAACCGTTATTCCATTTTGATACCACTGCCACGCACTATTGAGCCCTTGAAGTTTCGGAAACGTCAACAAGAAATCGCTCGTTTCTGGATAAAATGTTTTTAACCAACCAATAGAAGGCGCTTTTTTGACGATTAGTTTGTGATCCACAATTTCAATTAAAATAAGCTTAGAAAGTTTGCGATACGCATCCCTATACGCACGCTGTTCTTTAAAAGAGTTGCCTGAAAACTTTCGTTTAAGATGGATTTGAAGCTCCTTAAGCAGTGTCAATCCATTGCTATAAAAGGCCGTAATCAACACGGGGCGTCCCGATTCTAATGATCGAATTGTCCCCTTTACATCTGAAGCGCGGCTAAACAACTCTAGTTGCGCTTTTGAACTTAAAATTGGAGTTGGGGTATTTATGTCCTTGTGTGTAATCATGTATTGTTTTTTTCATCGTACAAAGTCATGCATACGAGCCTGGCAAAGATACTTTTTTTAAACCCTGAAACTAAATTCGAAACGTATCAAATTTTGTCTCTTGGTCAGGCTATCAATAGAAACCCTTTCAAAGAACCACAGCCACCAATAGACATAGAAACATCTATCGTTATAGTTAATGGCGAAGTATTGGAAACGCATAAGTATGTATTAGATGAAAACTTCGTGTTTAAAAATTTAGTTGGAGGAAGCATATTGAAATAGGTTGCGATAAATAGAGATTAAAGCTGTTGTAAACTATCATAAATAGCATTATTCGTACAAAATTCGTACAAATATTAAACTAAAAAATCCGTAACACTCTATAAATAAAGTAATTACGGATTCTTATCGTACTGAAGACGGGACTTGAACCCGTACGTCCCAAGGGACATTGGATTTTAAGTCCAACGTGTCTACCAATTCCACCACTTCAGCATCTTGGTATATTTTAAAAAAGTATCAGAGCGAAAGACGAGATTTGAACTCGCGACCCCCACCTTGGCAAGGTGATGCTCTACCCCTGAGCTACTTTCGCAATTTTTTAATGAACGCTTCTCTACTATTATATAGAGAGGTGCAAATTTAACACAATTCTTAGAATAGCAAAGTTTTTTTAAACTTTTTATCCTCTTTTATTTTTAGTTAGCATGCGCTTTATTTCATTCAATTTCATTAAGGCCTCAACAGGTGTTAACGTATCAATATCAATGGCTTCTATATCCGATTTTAAGGCTTCTAACATGGGGTCGTCTAAATTAAAAAAACTAAGCTGCATCTCGCTGCCCAGATCTTTAACCTTATCTGTAAGCGCGTCGCTAGAATGAGATTTTTCGAGTTGTTTAAGTATTTTTTTAGCGCGGTGTAATACTTGAGGGGGCATTCCTGCCATTTTAGCCACATGAATTCCAAAACTATGGTGGCTACCGCCCTTAACTAAAGTCCTTAAAAACAAGACTGTATCTTTTAATTCTTTGACCGCTACATTGTAGTTTTTAATGCGATCAAATGTTTCTGTCATTTCGTTTAATTCGTGGTAGTGAGTGGCAAATAAGGTTTTAGCATGCGACGGATGCTCGTGCAAGTATTCGCTAATCGCCCAGGCAATTGAAATCCCATCATACGTACTGGTTCCTCGCCCTATTTCGTCTAATAAAATCAAACTGCGTTCCGACACATTATTTAGAATAGAGGCCGTTTCATTCATCTCTACCATATAGGTCGATTCACCCATAGAAATATTATCGCTCGCTCCAACCCGTGTAAAAAGCTTATCAACCAAACCAATTCGAGCGCGTGTTGCAGGCACAAAACTTCCTATTTGAGCCAATAGTACAATCAAAGCAGTTTGGCGTAAAATGGCAGACTTACCAGACATATTAGGCCCTGTAATCATGATGATTTGTTGGGTATCGCGGTCCAAAAACAAGTCGTTGGCGACATAGCTTTCCCCCAAGGGTAGTTGTTTTTCGATCACAGGGTGTCGCCCTTGTTTGATCTCTAAATCAAAAGAATTGTCAATCTCAGGATAGGTATAATTGTTTTGTTTTGCCAGATTTGCAAAAGCCCCCAGACAGTCTAGCTGAGCTATAAGCTGCGCATTTTGTTGCACTTGTAAAATATATGAGTGCATCCAAGAAACTAGCTCATTAAAAAGGGTTTGCTCTATCGATAAAATGCGATCCTCAGCACCTAGTATTTTGCCCTCGTATTCTTTTAATTCTTCAGTTATATACCTCTCGGCATTCACCAACGTTTGCTTACGGATCCAGGTTTCTGGCACCTTATCTTTATGAGAATTTCGGACTTCAATATAATACCCAAATACATTATTTGAAGCAATTTTTAAAGACGTAATCCCTGTGGATGCGCTTTCGCGCGAAAGCATTTTATCTAAATAGTCTTTCCCAGAAAACGCAATAGCTCTTAGACTTTCTAATTCTTCAGAAGCTGAAGACGCAATGCTATTTCCTTTTAAAATATTGACTGGTGCGTCCTCGTTTAGGGTAGCTTTAATTTTTTCTCTTAGCAGTTCGCAGCTTTTAATCTGCTCGCCAATACGTTTTAAATCGGAATTTTTACAATTAGTCGCTAAGGCTTTGATAGGTACAATTGCTTCTAATGAATTTTTTAATTGAACCACTTCACGCGGATTGACTTTGGCCGTTGCCACCTTAGAGATTAAACGCTCCAAATCCCCTACTTGTTTGATGTAATTTTGAATTTTATGATGCGTATCTTCTTGGTCCAAAAAGTACTGCACAACCTCGTGACGGGCTTTGATTTTTTCTATTGATTTGAGGGGCAGTGCTAACCAGCGCTTTAAGAGACGTCCGCCCATAGGAGATATCGTGTTATCGATCACATCTATCAAAGTGACTGCATTGTCATTATTGGAATTGTAAAGCTCTAAGTTACGAATGGTAAATTTGTCCATCCATACGTAGTCACCTTCCAAAATACGTTCAATGGCCGTGATGTGTTTTAGCTTGTGGTGCTGCGTTTCTGCCAAGTAATGCATCACTGCTCCTGAGGCAATAATTCCTTGTGCTAAGCCATCAATTCCAAACCCTTTCAATGTTTTACTTTGAAAATGCTTACAAAGGGTTTCGTTGGCATAATCGTCCTGAAAAACCCAGTCTTCTAAGTAGAACGTATGAAAGTGTG
>JABAZC010000053.1 GCA_018608625.1 Flavobacteriaceae bacterium
GTTGTTATGGGCTAAAAAAATATTTAAGACCAAACCAAATCGTGAAATTTCTGATGAATTTAAAAAAAAAATAACGACTGTGTTTCATCACCTTACGAAAGAGGAATTAATTGATAAGGTGCTCGCTAATTATTTGGCACAAACAAAGGTTAGTAATTCCAAAGAAGCCGTTTCTAAACCCCGTAAAAAGAACTAAGCATTATGGCAAATAGTATCAAAGAACAACAAGATATCTTAACCAAGTTAAATATCCACGTGTTAAACCCTATGCAGGAAGAGGCTATTTCTGTTATTGACACGACCACTAACACGATATTATTGTCGCCTACAGGCACCGGAAAAACCTTAGCATTCTTATTACCGATCATTAAAATTTTAGATCCTGAATGTCAAGACGTTCAAGCATTAATTATCGTTCCTTCCCGTGAACTAGCCATCCAAATAGAACAAGTGGTTCGTAGTATGGGATCTGGCTTTAAAGTTAACGCTGTTTATGGCGGGCGGCCTATGTCTAAAGACAAGATTGAAATTAAGCATGTACCGGCTATTTTAATCGGAACTCCCGGAAGAATTGCAGATCATTTTAGTAACGATCGATTTTCTAAAAAAAGCATAAAATCTCTCGTATTAGATGAGTTTGACAAGTCTTTAGAAGATGGTTTTGAACTAGAGATGAAAGATATCATCCATCAATTACCCCACATAAATAAACGCATTCTTACTTCGGCAACCAAAAGTCTGGAAGTTCCTGGTTTTGTACGCTTAGACAAGCCTACAACGGTCAATTATTTAAACCAAAAGGTCGTTTCTAAACTTCAAGTAAAAATCGTTAAATCAGTCTCAAAAAACAAGTTACCGAGTCTACTAGAACTCATCGACCATTTGGGTAATCAAAACGGGATTGTGTTTTGTAACTTTAGAGATAGTATTGAAGTTGTAAGTCGTTTTTTAGATAAAAACAAAATCAATCACAGCTGTTTTTCTGGTGGGATGGAGCAAAAAGACAGAGAACGTTCTTTAATAAAATTCAGAAACGGAACCAATCAAATTTTAGTGGCTACCGATTTGGCTTCTAGAGGGATTGATATTCCCGAATTAAAGTTTGTTGCTCATTACGAAATGCCTAGAGCATCGGAAGAATTTACTCATAGAAATGGGCGTGCTGCTAGAGTAGATTCTAAAGGAACTGCTTATATATTAAAGGTAGAAGATGAAGAATTACCTATATACGTTAAAACATCTAAAGGCGTTAACATTTCTAAAAAAGCTGTTCGCAAACCTCAACATTGGGAAACTCTTTTCATTTCTGGAGGTAGAAAAGATAAAATATCTAAAGGAGATATCGCCGGTCTCTTTTTTAAGCAGGGAAAACTATCAAAGGATCAGCTAGGTACAATTGAACTAAAACAAGATTGTGCTTTTGTAGCCGTGCCTAAATCTATTTCTGAAGCTTTAGTAGACAGCTTGAACAACTCCAGACTCAAAAAGAAAAAAGTAAGGGTAATAATCTTATAGTTTTAAAGTTCGTACCCTTTATCAACTTAAAGCAAGATTTATTCTTTGCTTGATTCAAACCACCACATCACGTAACGTCCTTTTTTATTACCCAAGGCCATTGGAATTACTTCGAAGTTTGCTTTAACTTTACTAAGTTGCTTTTTAATTGCAGCGACACTGTCAGATTTAGCAACTAGCGTAGAAAAGACCTTTACTTGGTTTTTAAAGCCCACACTTTCTTTAATAAGACGTTTAATAAAAAGGACTTCACCACCATTACACCAAAGTTCATTTGCTTGGCCTTCAAAATTAAGTAAAAATTTTTCCTTTACTGCGTAACCACCTAAATTTTTCACTTTTCTAAGGGATCCTTTTAAAGCCTCTTCCTTCGAACTGTGAAAAGGAGGGTTGCACACCACAAAGTCAAATTGTTCATTTGCTTGAATCGTATTTTTAAATAGAGAACCCTTGTCGTGTTGATGTCGGATTTCAATTTTATCGTTTAATTCTTTTGTCTTTTTTAGGTTAGAATTAGCTATTTCTACAGCTTTTGCATCCGTTTCAGAACCCACCATTTTCCAATTAAAATATTGAGCACCCAAAATACAGTAGATTCCATTGGCACCAGAACCAATATCTAATCCGTTTAGTTGACTATTTTCAGAAACTTTAAATTTCTCTATAAGGAAATCACGAATATGCAACAAGTAGTCTAAACGACCTGGCACTGGAGGAATGAGATAACCGGAGGGTAAGTCATAGTCACCCAGATTAAAATCAGCAAGAAGCATTGCTTTATTCAAAGCAAATACCGATTCGGAACTACTAAAATCAATAGTCTCTTCTTTTTCAGGATTTAAAACGATGAATTTTTCTAGGGCGTGGTAGTGTTTTGTTAGTCTTTTTAGATTGTAACGACTGCTATAAGGGTTTTGTGGATGCATGGTGCGAAGGTATGCGATTTAGAGCTAATACATAAGTTATCTGTATCAAATATTAAAGAAAATCAACATACTAATAAGCAATAAAAAATTAATTTTTGAGACAATAGAAAAAGAGTATTCTACTTCTTCAAAATCTTGAAGTAGTGAACTTGAAGATCATTAATTTTTAACACACAGAAATAGAGTCCAGAAGCCATTACTTTTTGAGGGCTCCAAATGGCTGTATATTTATCTGCTTCAAGTTGTTTATTTTCAATATTTGCTATTAATTGCCCTTGCACATTATAAATTTCGACACTGGCTTTAGAAGATTTAAAGACCCCGTAATTGATGGTTATTTTATCTGTAAATGGATTTGGACTTACATTATAAATCATTCCATTGGTTATATGCAAATCATCCGCTCCAAGTATGCCATCTCCGTCAACAACCACATCCCATGTACCTTCTAAAACACCGTCATTATCTATAAGCGAAATTATTCGATGTGAAGCGTCGTAAACTCCAGTAGTAATCGATGCTGCTGCATCGTTGGAAATACTGGTATCGCCTTCAAAATATAATTGAGTTGTAAATGGTGAAAACCCTGGAGTGGTTATCTTTATGTGAATATGACTTGGCCTATAAGAACTACCATTTAAATATTTTCCAGGTAAAATAGTTTCAAAATTATAAAACCCTGCACTGTTAGATTTGATTTTTCTTCTTAAGTTATATCCTACATTATCATATTCACCTGCATCATTAGTATGCCATATATCTAGTATGGTTTCTGGAATTATTTCTGTACAATCTAAGTTTTTAATAATTCCTGATAATCTTAATCTAGTACCAACTTCATCGCTTGAAATCATAACACCATCATCGCTAAAAGGTGCATCTTCTGTATAAAATGGACCTGCACCATAATAATCTTGAGTTAAAGGATTGCAATCGTCTTGAATTTTTGAAGTTGATAATTGCTTAGTCTTAACAGTACCAGCTTTTGATAAAAGTGGAGATGCAGTAACGGCAATTGCCGCAAGCGTTGTGTTTTTTAAAAATTGCCTTCTATTTTTTTTCATAAATCAAAAAATTTTATGATAGGTTTTTAATCGACAATACAAGTGATATGATGTAATATACCTAATTTATATTAAACATATAAATAGCAGGATATTAAGACTGAATATTTATAAAAAAAGTACTTGGAAAAGGACATATGATTTTAACTTTTATATTCATATTTTCAATAAGGAGACTAAATTTATTTCAATTGAATCAATTGAAAACGGTGTAATAATTTTATAACCAGAAATGTGATGTCTATTTCATACCATTTCACTCCGAAATCAGCATTACTAGATTGCTTATGATGGTTGTTATGATAGCCTTCTCCCATCATTAAAAAATCAAATCGAAACAGATTTTTACTTGTATTTTTCATTTTAAAATTCACATATCCATAAAGATGTCCAAACCAGTTAATGATTACGCCATGAATTGGAGCCATTAGTAGTATGATAGGAAATAAAAGCCATTGCCACCATGCGGTTACAAAAAATAAATAGAAAAACACATAAAATATAATCCATAGTAGGCGGGAAATTAGGGAGCTGGCAAATTTATCAAATTCTTTCCATTGAGGAACATTTTGAGTAAAATGGGGGTCAACAGCAATTTTTTGATTGTTTATCTGCTGATAAACGGTTTTAGTTTTCCACATCATTGCGAATAAACTTCCATCATAAGATGGAGAGTGGGGATCATTTTCCGTATCTGTATATGCATGGTGCATGCGATGCATGATCCCATATCCATAGGCACTTAGATAACTAGACCCTTGAAAAATCCATGTTAAAATAAAAGTGATACGTTCCATTCTTTTAGACATTGTAAATACTTGATGAGCTGCATACCGATGTAGGAAAAAAGATTGAAAAAATAAGCCTCCGTACCAAAGCGTTAAAACAAAAATTATAATTGTCATGGTTTTTTTTGTAAAGCTACTTCAATGTTTAAAGCCAAACAATGAACCTAAATCAATAAATAATAGCTAGTAGGCTAATCGTTTCCTGATTCGGCTTAAAGCCTGAGCAGTCACCCCTATGTATGAGCTGATATATTTTAAGGGAATTACATTTAAAAGTTCAGGACGTTCTTTAAACAGCCTTAAATAACGTTCTTCAGCTGTTAGGTTCAACAGGTTTTGCTCCCGTTTTGATTTAATTAAAAAGAGACGTTCAGCAGTTAAACGACCAACAAGATTTCCTATTTGTGTCGTACTGTATACCAATTGTAAATCTGAATGTGAAATACTCAAAAGCGTTGTTTCAGAGAGCGCTTGAAGTTGGTATGCTGAAGGAGTTTGAGTTAGGAATGAATCGTAGGCACTCACAAACTGATTCTTAAAACTAAATCCAAACGTAATTTCCTTTTCTAGGTCTTCTTTAGGAATGAATAATCTAACAACTCCCGATGTTATGAACGAGATCTGATTTTCTATTTCATTAATTTTTAAAAAAACTGATTTTTTTGGAATGATACGTTTCTGTAACTTTGAAGTAAAAAAGTCCCAGTCTGAACTAGATATTGATGCTATTTGATCTAAATATGATTTAATCTGTTGCATGTGTTTTAAGTTAACTTGAGAATTAAATGTAGGTTTTTATTCAAATGTATATCGCTGCTCCACTGTTGAAGAAGCGTTTAGGAGTCGACTGTAAGCTTTAATAGCGTTAGGGTCTTGTGTTATCTCATCAGAAACCGCAACACCAGAAATACCTGTTTCTAAAATCCTAGTTACAGCCTTTATATGTACCCCTCCTGCTGCTAGGATAGGTGTTTTGGAATTCAAAGTCTCTAAGATTGCCGTATAGCCATTTAGACCTAAAACTTTTTCTATGGAAGTTTCAAGGTTTGGGCTTTCAAAAGGGGATAGGTATATATAATCAACTTCCTTACTTATATAAGTTTTACAAGCCTCAAGGTTATTTGCTGTAGCGCCAATAATTTGCCACGAATATAATTCTTTCATTACATGGCTAGGGCAGACCCCTAAGTTGACTAAATGTA
>JABAZC010000032.1 GCA_018608625.1 Flavobacteriaceae bacterium
ACCTAGTTGCATTAAGAATGAGTAGTTATCGAAAAAATCTTGTTCCTTTAGTACTTTTCCATCTTTCATCAATACTATGGTAGTCCCACTGATGTCTACTTTTTTGTTAGTAGCAGGGATTCCAAACATTTCCCCATCATGTGTTCCTTTAAAATTCCAATGTTTAACTATTTTGTCTCCTTGCCCAATTATATCAATAAAATTAAATTCCGCATCAGAAAAACCAGTTAAATAATTGTTGTAATAATCTCGAAAAGCTTCAATACCAGTAATGTTACCTTCTGCGGTTACTACTGTTACTTGCTCATCAAAACTGTCAGTATTTATAGCGTTACTATCTCGGGTTTCAAAAAAAGCATCCCAAGCCATTTTATATGTATTGATGTTTTTATCTGTTTGTTCACTCACTTTTGCTAAGGACTCACACTCATTATTTAATTCTTGTTTACAACCAATAAGTAGAAATGTTGTAATTGATAATAGAATAATTTTTTTCATAATTGTTTATTTAAGTTAAAATAGAAATCTAATTTAATAAATTTTATCGAATTCGGGGGTAAATTCAATCATGTGAATTATCAACTCAAAATCTCTCGTAGTAAAACTAATGTTCGACATTTCGATAGTAAAACTGGCAGAAATTATTGTCTGCCAGCAGAAAAACTTCTAAGAACCTCAGCAAATACCAAATAAACTTATCGAAGTCGAAATAATGCTGTTGAAGCTGGTTTTGTGTTTTTCGATAACTGACGCATAAACTCAGGATGTATTATTAAAGATTACTACAGGTTATTAATTTTACAATAAAAGTATAAACCGAGACTGTTTTCATGCGGATTATGCAAAAGTCTGTTCAGATTTAATAATTTAAACATGATAACTTGCTAATGACAAGTTTATATTCTACATTCACTTGCTAATTAAAACTAATAAATTATAGCTATGAAAAAAAATATTACAACTCTTTTACTATTTATGTCCCTTGGACTGTTTTCTCAACAACAAGTCGCTTATTCTGCAGCATGGCCGGCCGAATGGACTATAGACCAAAATACGTCAGCTTTAGAATTGGTACTAGAGCTACAAAAGGCAGCGGAAAACTCTGATTATATAACTGCAAGGTCATTATTTCATTCTGATTTTACAGCCATATTATCTGACGGCTCACCATTGAATGGCTTAGATGAAATGGATGCGGCTTTCAAAGATTTTATAAACAATTACAAAATAAGAATCCGTCCATTAACATGGATTCCTCTTAAAGATAAAGCTACTGATCAGCGATGGGTATTGCTTTGGACTTACGAAGAGTTTGTAGCTTCCGACGGAAGTTCTCAACAACTTGCAGCACATGAAATGTTTAGAATTGAAAACGGCAAAATCATTTATCTTAGTCAGTGGCAAAGGCCGCTTAAATAAAGGGGTTAATCAAAAGAGCTCTACTTTTGAAGTCTGGTTATTTTTAATTTCGACAATTTAATAGAGTTATCTACTATGAAGGTCTTCATTTGAAGGCCTTTTTTTATGGTGAGTTATAAGTTAGTAATCCCTTTCTAAAACGCCAACTATGGGCGACTTAATGGCTTGGTATTTAATCTTAATCCTCTATATTTGTAGAATAAATCAATTTAATTATGAAGAAATTACTTCTTCTTTCCGCTTTACTAATTTTCGCTTGTTCGGAAGATTATGAAGTTCTTACTTGTATTGATAATCCTATTTTATCTACATTTCCTGCCACTAATATCACCAAATCAGCAGGCACTTTAAGTGGTGTTATAAATACTTTTCCCGAGTTCTGCGGAGAAGGTGACGGAAATGGTAATTATAATCTAGGGTTTATTTATTCAACAGAAACCCAGCCCAATTTAGAGGATTCTATAGTTAGCGGAAGTTTTGATCTAACATTACTTTTGGTAGACGGATACATAAATGCAAGAATAGAAAATCTTGATTCAAATACCACTTACTACTTTAGAGCGTTTTTGTCTAATCCTGCAGGTAATTTTTATGCAGATGACATAAGAAGCTTTACGACTAAAGTGAATTATGAGCCTACTAATTGTGATATAGTTTATTTAGCCGAAAATGGAATAACCATAAAAGCCTGTGAATCCGCTAATGTAGGCGACGTAGGGACTATTAATGGAATCGAATATACTATTGTGAGCGGGTCTGGTCTTAAACAGATGATTGACAATAATGCAGATGTTACTTCTATATGTATCTCAAAAGTTACAAATATGAGTCAGTTTTTTTATCAAAACAATGAGTTTAATCAGGATGTTTCCAGTTGGGATGTAAGTAACGTGACTAGTATGTTTCGGATGTTTGAGAAATCTGCTTTTGATCAAGATATATCCAGTTGGGATGTGAGTAATGTAACTAATATGTCTAGGATGTTTGAAAAGTCTACTTTTAATCAAGATATTTCAAATTGGGATGTAAGTAATGTAACTAATATGTATGGGATGTTTAAGGGCAATTTAGCCTATAATCAGCCTCTAGAAAGTTGGAACGTTAGTAGTGTGAACAAAATGGGAAGAATGTTCGAAGGTTCAGCTTTTAATCAGCCCATAAATAATTGGGATGTAAGTAGTGTAAATGAGATGTGGTATATGTTTTTTAATGCTTCTAATTTTAATCAACCTATAGGAGATTGGGATGTCAGTAGCGTGATAAATATGTATTCAATGTTTAGTGGGTCTTTATTTAACCAAGCTATAGGAGATTGGGATGTAAGTAATGTTTTAGAATGTGATGGTTTCAGCTATAACACACCTGGATGGACACTACCTCAACCTAACTTCACAAACTGTGCACCATAATGAAAAAACCGTTATATACAATTGCATCAGTGATAATCGCATTATTTATTAGTGAACGAACCCTTGATGTTTTTTTTGACATTGGGCCTTTTGCTCCAAGACCTATTAAGCTTTTGTTTATAGCTACTGCTCTAATTTTATTTGGCATCCATTTTTATAAAAAACCCAAATCGTAGGCATTTCTTCATTTAATTCAGCTATTCCTAAACTTGGTAAGTAGATCAAACTTACACTTAAAGAGAAATGCCCCATAGCTTTCTGTAACTTGGTTACAGAACCAATTCTTTTAAAGATTTGTATAGTTCCAGAGTATCTAAATGAGCACAATTTTTGTCTTTATTTATTAAAACATTAGTTTTGGTATTAATGTAAATTCTTAATTGATTACTTTTAGATAGTTAATGATTTAAACCCTGAGACGATGAAAAATTTAACCCTTATTATGCTTTTTACTAGTCTAATTTTCGCCTCTTGTATAAAAGAAACAAAACAAAAAAGCATTAAATTGAACTATCCCAAAACAATAAAAAAAGCCGTTATAGACACTCTTTTTGGAACCGAAATAATCGATAATTACAGGTGGCTGGAAGATGATCGAAGTGAAGAAACCGAAAGCTGGGTAAAAGCAGAAAATGAAGTTTCCTTTAACTACTTAAGTGAAATTCCGTTCAGAGAGCAACTAAAAAGGCGGTTGACAGAATTATGGAATTACGAAAAGCTAAGTGCCCCTTTTATTGAGGGCGATTATACTTATTTTTATAAAAATGACGGCTTGCAAAATCAAAATGTTATTTATCGAAAAAAAGATGGTAAAGAAACACTTTTTTTAGATCCAAATACATTTTCAGAAAACGCAACTACCTCACTAGGTTCCTTGAGTTTTTCTAAAAACGGAAAAACAGTTGCCTATTCCATTTCTGAGGGTGGTTCGGATTGGCGTAAAATAATTATTATTGATGCTGAGTCTAAGATAATTAAAGAAGACACCTTGGTTGATGTGAAGTTCTCAGGTATTTCTTGGTATAAAAATGAAGGTTTTTATTACTCAAGTTATGACAAGCCCAAAGGAAGTGAGTTGTCTGCTAAAACAGATCAACACAAATTATATTACCATCAATTGGGCACTTCCCAAACAGAAGATGCGGTTATTTTTGGTGGAAACCTCTATGAAAAGCATAGATATGTTAGAGGGTCTACAACCGAAGATAGTCGTTATTTATTGATAGATGCCGCTACCACAACTTCTGGAAATAAGTTATTCATTAAAGACCTCAGTGTAAGTGACAGCAAACTAATTCCAATAATCGATACGTTTGATAGCGATACTTATCTGATACAAAATATCCAAAGTAAATTATATTTAGTTACTAATTTGAATGCTCCTAATAAAAAAGTGGTTACAGTTGATGCAAAAAACCCAACACAAGAAAATTGGATAGATTTTATTCCTGAAACAGAAAACGTATTAAGCTTAAGCTCTGGAGCGGGCTACTTCTTCGCCGAGTATATGATTGATGCCGTTTCAAAAGTACTACAGTATGATTTTGAAGGTAATTTAATTCGGGAAGTAAAATTGCCAGGCGTTGGATCTTCAGCAGGTTTTGGCGGAAAATTGGATGCAAAAGAATTATATTTTTCTTTCACAAATTACTTTACTCCAAGCGCCTCTTACAAATTCAACCCTAAGCAGGGTACTTACGTTTCCTACTGGAAACCAACTATCAGTTTTAATCCCTCTGATTACGACAGTAAACAAGTGTTTTACAGCTCAAAAGACGGCACCAAGGTTCCAATGATTATCACTCACAAAAAAGGGGTAGTGCTAAACGGAAAAACTCCAACAATCTTATATGGCTATGGAGGTTTTAATATCAGTTTAACTCCTTCATTTAGTATTGCAAATGCCGTTTGGATGGAACAAGGGGGTGTTTATGCCGTTGCAAACTTACGCGGTGGTGGTGAATATGGTAAAAAATGGCACGATTCCGGAACTCAAATGCAAAAGCAAAATGTGTTTGATGATTTTATTGCAGCAGCAGAATATCTGATCGATGTAAAGTATACTTCTTCGTCTTACTTGGCCATTAGAGGCGGTTCAAATGGGGGGCTTTTAGTAGGGGCAGTAATGACACAAAGACCCGATTTAATGAAAGTAGCACTACCTGCTGTTGGTGTATTAGATATGTTACGCTACCACACATTTACAGCAGGTGCCGGTTGGGCATATGATTATGGAACGGCAGATGACAGCATTGAAATGTTTGAATATTTGAAAGGATACTCACCTGTTCATAATGTAAAAAATGGAATAAAGTATCCAGCTACTTTAGTGACCACTGGAGACCATGATGATCGAGTAGTGCCTGCTCATAGTTTTAAATTTGCTGCAGAATTACAAGAAAAACAAACAGGAGAAAATCCAGTTTTAATTAGAATAGAAACCAACGCGGGTCATGGTTCAGGAACTCCTATTGCAAAAACAATTGAGCAGTATTCTGATATTTTTGGATTTACATTATTCAATATGGGTTTTGTAGAACTGCCTAACCCGTCTAAAATCAAATAAAATAATCAAAGACAACTCAGAAGAGTTTATATGTGGAGTTAGTTGCAGATTATGAACTTCTTCAATTTAAAAATCATACAAAATATTACTTAAAACTAGTGACTAATTTGTTAAATCTCATAGACGCCCACAGCCCTACTATTGAAAACACCACAAGCATCGAAAACACATACTGATGCCCAATTATTCCAGGGTAAGTGTCTAATAAGTAGCCAATAACAGGGCTTGCAAATATATCAGGGGTATATCCAACAACAGAAATGACTCCTACCGCAGTTCCCGTCAATACGATTGGAATACGTCCTTCTTGCATAAGAGAAAAGTATAAAGCACGAATCGCATAGGTCCCTGTAGCGACTACAATTAATGAAAAGAAAAATACATAATTCATGTTTACTTGAACGATTCCTAATGAAAAGACTAAAGCACCCACCAACATAATAATAAAACCAATAATAATTAAATGAATATAGCTTTTTTTATCTGCAAACAATGCAATTAGTAAACACACAATTGGGCGAAGATACAATTGTAACGACCCTATGTTTGCGGCTTCTAAGTTATCAAAATTCATAACATCAGAAGCATACAGTGAGTAAATGTCGGTTACCTTATAGCCGACATATGCAGCTATGATGATAACCATAATAAGCCAAACAGATTGGATTTTTAAAACAGATTTGATATTAGGAATTAAAGAGGCGCTCTTGTTTATAGCGCTCTCTATGCTTGATTCCATAAAGACAATGATAAGTATCCCAGTTAGAAAAACAATTAATGAAGAGAATAAAATTACATATCTAAACGCATTTTTACGTTCAACCAAAGAAGCCAACTCGATGTCATTTGTTAAAAACATAGAAAAAATCACCACACCTAAAGTTCCCATTGAAGCGGCAACTAAACCTCTTCCTCCATCTAACAATCCAAAAGCTTCCCCTTGATTTTTTGAGCCTCCCCACACGCGAGTAGCTTTGATCATGGCTCCCCAAAATAAAAATACAGTTGTAAAACCCCAATATCCCCATAGTATTTGCAACATCAAATAGGAGGGGTAGGTGGATAAAACAGTTCCCCCAAAAGCAGTAAAAAAGAGAGAGATGGCGATCAATTTCTTAGGTTGAAATTTGTCTGAAATTACGCCCCCATAGAGGTAAGAGAGTATAGCCACTGTTCCGTAAATAGAGAACAAGCTGCCTAATTCAAGATTAGTTAAGTTGAATACTTCTAAAAATGTAGGTCTAAAGACTCTCGCTAATACATAGGGTAATAAAAAAATTAATTCTCCTGAAAGTATTAAAAGAGTGATGCTTAAAAAAGAACCTTTCTTAAGTTCTGGGTCTTTAAATTTCATGTTTTTATTGGTTTCCAACAAGATACACTAATTAATAAGATTCTATTTTATAGATTTTAATTCCCTAATTAAGTTTCATATTTATTCATTAATCATATTTGCAGAGAGTGATTGTAAAGCCTCTAATTTAAGCACTACCTCCACTTCTAGAGTCTAATTATAGATATTTAACAATGTCATCATCGAGATACTAGCTATTATTCAAAATTTAGCTCTAGGTAGGGTTTATCTGTTCAAATATTAATCATGAAAAATACGATCTTTGTGATTTGTATCGAGCGATTTGAGCTTAAACAACTATACATCACTACAACAAGTCTTACTAAATCCCTTTTTTCCCCTTATAAATATTTTCTTTACTCCGTAGGCCTTCGTAGTCTAAGTTGTGGTGTTTTGTATGTTCATTGTAGCATGAATAATTATACTGAATATTAAAAATATCTTATTTTAGTGGGCATTAGATCGTATTTAGAATAACCAACCAAAATTAAAATCAAAAAGTAATAAAAAAATGACTCAAAATAAAACCATAAATATTGGTCCTCACTTAGCTCAGCTCTCAGATTTGAATGTTAAAGGAGAACAGATGAAAATTGACGGAGAGAGTTTTTATAAAATTTCTAATGTTAATGGTATGCGTCCATTTTTCATGAGTATCGTTAGCCATTCAAACCATTGGATGTTTATTTCTAGCACGGGTGCATTGTCTGCAGGTCGAAAAGACAGTGATGCAGCCTTATTTCCTTATTATACAGATGATAAAATATCTGATTCTTTTGAAACCACCGGGAGTAAGTCTATTTTTCTAGTTGAGAAAAACGGACAAACGTTTTTGTGGGAGCCTTTTTCCTTGCGTCAAGCATCGTTATACAAAATATCACAAAACCTCTACAAGAATGCCTTTGGTAACAAAGTGATCTTTGAAGAAATTAACCACGATCTTGAAATACGCTTCACTTATGAGTGGAACTCCACGGATCGTTACGGATTTGTTCGAAAGTCTTCGTTATACAATACAGCGAACTCAGCGGTTAAAGTTCAATTTATTGATGGGATTCAAAATGTATTGCCTTACGGCGTTGAAGAAGCGCTTCAAAATGGCACTAGTAACCTTGTTGATGCGTACAAGAGAACTGAACTTGTTGAAGGTTCTTCCCTTGCTATTTTTGCATTGAGTGCCATTATCGTTGATAAAGCGGAGCCAAGTGAGGCTTTAAAATCAAATATTACTTGGTCTATTGGACTTGAAAACCCCACCATTCTTTTATCTTCTTTGCAACTAGATGCATTTAGAAGGGGGCAGGAAGTCTCGCAAGAAACGGATGTCAAAGCCGAAAAAGGGGCTTATTTTCTACATTCCGAAGTAGCCTTAGAGTCAAATGGATCAAAAGAGTGGCTATTGGTCGCTGATGTTAATCAAACCATCTCAGATGTGGTTACTATTAAATCACAGATACTAACGAATTCAGATTTAAAATCAACCATCCTAAATGATGTTGAGTTGGGTTCTGAACAACTTACCGAACTAGTAGCTGCGTCAGATGGACTCCAAAAAACAGCCGATGGTCTTCGCAATGTTCGCCACTTCTCAAACACCATGTTTAATATCATGCGAGGTGGGATTTTTGACGATAATTATCAAATTGAAAAAGCAGATTTTGTTCCTTACATTGAAAAGTTAAATAAAAAAGTATTCCGACACAAAGAAGCGTTGTTAAATGCCTTACCAACACTTTTCAAACTGGAAGACTTAAAGGCTTTATATCAAGACGATGAGGATAAAAACTTCAAACGTCTTTGTTGCGAATATTTACCTTTAAAGTTTAGTCGTCGCCATGGCGATCCAAGCCGTCCGTGGAATAAGTTTTCTATAAATACTAGAAACGAAAATGATGGCTCCAAAATATTAGATTATCAAGGTAACTGGCGTGATATTTTCCAAAACTGGGAGGCTTTAGCGCATTCCTATCCAGAGTTTATGGAAGGAATGATTCATAAGTTTTTAAACGCAACTACTTTTGACGGTTATAACCCGTACCGTGTTACAAAGTATGGATTTGATTGGGAAACAATTGAGCCAGATAACCCGTGGTCATACATTGGCTATTGGGGAGATCACCAAATTATTTATTTGCTTAAGTTTCTTGAATTTATGGAAGCCTATTACCCAAGCAAATTAGCAACCTATTTTTCTCAAGATTTATTTGTCTATGCCAACGTTCCTTACAAGATTAAGCCATACGAATCTATTTTGGAAGATCCAAAAAACACTATAGATTTTGATTTTGAAAAGGAAGAAAATATACAGTTCAAAAGGGATGAAATCGGGGTTGATGGAGCGTTGCTAAGAGATACAACCGCCTTTATTTACAAAGTTAATTTTGTAGAAAAAATACTAGCTACTGTACTAGCAAAAATGTCTAACTTCATTCCAGAAGGTGGTATTTGGATGAATACCCAACGCCCTGAGTGGAACGATGCAAACAACGCCCTTGTGGGAAATGGAGTATCCATGGTCACCTTGTATTATTTGAGACGCTTTTTAAAGTTCTTCAACAAAGTATTGGATCAGGACACCGCAAGTCAGTTTGAAATATCCAATGAGCTGCTAGAGTTTTTCAACAAAGTATCTCAAACCTTGGAAGCGCACAAGCAGCTGCTTGAAGGTAGTTTTACCGATGAAAGTCGAAAGCTAGTCTTAGACGGTTTAGGACAAGCAGCGAGCAACTATAGAACACAGATTTACGATCAAAAGTTCTCAGGCTATAAAACAGCCGTTTCTAAGGCTTCCTTGTTAGAGTTTTCTATCACAGCCTTGGATTATTTAGAGCACTCAATACGTGCTAATAAACGAACTGATAATTTATTTCATGCGTATAATCTGATGACCGTAACCGACCATAAGGCCGTTTCTATTTCCTATTTACCTGAAATGTTAGAGGGGCAAGTAGCGGTATTGAGCTCTGGTTATTTATCGAGTCAAGAAAGTTTAGACGTTTTAGACGGTCTAAAAAACAGTCCGTTATTTAGAGAAGATCAGTACAGCTATATCTTATATCCAAACAAAGAGCTTCCTAAGTTTGTACACAAAAACACCATTGCAGCAGCAGATGTTAAGTCATCGAAATTACTGACCCAACTTCTTGCAGATGGTAATACACAATTAATTAATCAAGATGGAAATGGTGCTTACCACTTTAATGGCGGTTTTAATAATGCTGACTCCGTACAGTCAGCCTTGAGTGGTCTTTCAGAATCGTACGCAACCCTTGTGGATGCGGATTCTAAAAAGGTGCTTGATATTTTTGAATCTGTATTTGACCACAAATCATTTACAGGAAGATCGGGCACCTTCTTTGGGTATGAAGGTCTTGGGTCTATTTACTGGCATATGGTATCCAAGTTATTATTGGCGGTCTATGAAGTCACTCAAAAAGCACTGTCTGAATCAGAAGATAAAGAGCTTATAGGTCGATTATACGATCATTATTTTGAAGTTAATGCAGGAATAGGAGTTCATAAATCACCAGAGCTTTATGGGGCGTTTCCTACAGATGCGTATTCACATACGCCCGGTGGTAAAGGCGCACAGCAACCAGGGATGACCGGTCAAGTGAAAGAAGATGTTCTGAGTAGATTTGGGGAGTTAGGAGTCAAAGTACGTAATGGCGCTGTTGAATTTAACCCAGAAATCCTACGAACAGAAGAGTTTTTAGCAACGAAAGATGTGTTTAATTACATCAACCTAGCCAAAGAAAAATGTCATGTAGATTTAGAAGTAGACTCATTGGCTTTTACATATTGTCAAGTGCCGGTAATTTACCAGAAAGCATCTAGTTCAGCTATTAAAGTTTTTCTAAGTGACGGCAGAGTTTCATCCTTTAAAGGGAAGTCCCTAGATGTTGAAACGAGCCAAATGCTGTTTAATAGAGGTGGGCAAATAGATAAATTAGTGGTATCTGTAATTAAGCTCTAATATGAAGTACACAAGACATTTACTGTTAATCGCACTAATTTTTAATTTATGCTTTTGCCTAGGGTCTTGTAAAGATAAAAAAATGAATGAATTACCTGTAAATAAGAATAAGTCAGCCGCTGAATTTCTAGGGCACTCTGATTATAGAGCCATGTCCTATGGAGGGTATCGGACCTTAACAAGAGATGATCAGCCTTCTTTATCTCAGATTAAAGAAGACCTCAAGATTTTATCGGCTATAGGGATCAAAGTAATCCGCACCTATAATTTACAACTAGATCAGGCTCATAATATTTTAAAAGCTATACGAGCTTTAAAAATGGAGGACGCTAGTTTTGAAATGTATGTGATGCTTGGTCTTTGGATAGAATGTGAAAATGCTCGTCAGTCACCAAATCATGGGGCGGAAGATATTGCCGTTAATACTGCTGAAATTGAGCGTGCCATAATATATAGCAATCAGTATCCAGATATCGTTAAAATTATTGCAGTAGGTAATGAAGCGATGGTTCATTGGCAAGCCGATTATTTTGTATTGCCGTCTGTAATTTTAAAGTGGGTAAATCATTTACAAAAATTAAAAACGGAACATAAGTTACCTTCAGAATTATGGATTACAAGTTCAGATAATTTTGCATCATGGGGCGGTGGAGACGCTGCTTATCACAACGAAGATTTAACCGCTTTGATTAAGGCAGTCGATTATATTTCACTACATACGTATCCATTTCATGACACACACTATAATTCCAGTTTTTGGCTAGAGAGTCAAAAGAATATCGAACATTTAGATGCCAAAGTACGAATTGAATTGGCAGTACAGAGTGCGGTTGATTATGCCGTATTTCAGTACCAAGCCGTTGAAAGTTATGTAGAAAGCTTAGGAGTTCAAACTCCGATTCACATAGGGGAAACAGGATGGGCTACAGCATCAGAGAATCTTTATGGCACTTCGGGGACTCAAGCCGCTGATGAATACAAGCAAGCTCTTTATTACCAAAAAATGTCTGACTGGACCATAGCAAATGAGGTGAGTTGTTTTTATTTTGAAGCTTTTGATGAACCTTGGAAGGATGCACCTCGTCCTAGGGGGTCTGAAAATCATTTTGGACTTATTGATGTCGAGGGAACTCTTAAATACGCCCTTTGGGATGAATATGATTCAGGTGTTTTTAAGGGCATGACTCGCGATGATATACCACTTAAAAAATCGTTTAATGGGGCATTTGAGGAGATGTTCAGTACAGTTAAACTACCAAACTAAACATAATGAAATTAAAATTAAAACATATATTTATCTTTGGACTTCTTAGTCTTTCTTATAGTTTTATATCTTTTGAGGATACTGAGGTGGTTTCGGTCAAAGATAGACAGTTACGAATTAATGAGACGCCGTACTTTATAAAGGGAGTTTGTTACAACCCCGTCGAAAAGGGGCGTGTAGAAAGAGATTTCACGAATATCGATCTTGACCTTGCCTTAATGAAAGAAGCAGGTATAAATACCATCCGCGTCTACATGCCTATTGATGAGGTTTCTGTTTTGGATAAGATTGCTGCTGCAGGGATTAAAGTGATTACAAGTTTTGGCTACAACCAAGAAGGGCGTTATGATATGGTCACAGGTTCTTATTTAGACTATGTTAACAAATACAAAAATCATAAAGCAATTTTATTATGGGAGCTTGGGAATGAATATAACTACCATCCAGAATGGTTTGAAGGTGATATAAAAAACTGGTATGACAGTTTGCAAAACGCAGCAGATGCCATTCATCAAAATGATCCAAATCACCCTGTTGCCTCAGCGCATGGTGAACTTCCAGATAGCGCTGCTTTGGCTGCATCGACCAATATCGATTTATGGGGCCTGAATGTGTACCGTTGGGATAATCCAGAAAAAATATTTAAACAATGGTCAGCCTTAAGTGATAAGCCTATGTATCTTTCAGAGGCCGGGAGTGATAGTTATATGACTGTTGCCAACCATGGGTTTTCTAAAGGGGAGAACCAGCACGCACAAGCGCAGTCTTTAAATAATATTTTGAGTGATGTTTTTGAGCATAAATTGATTAGTACTGGTGTTTTAGTATTTTCTTTTACAGACGAGTTATGGAAAGCGGGAAGCCCAGATGTCCAAGATATTGGTGGCTGGGCTCCAGCCAGTAGCGGGGTGCCTTATGACGGAACTGCTAATGAAGAATATTGGGGGCTGTTAGACGTTAATCGCGATAAAAAAGAGGCGTTTTATGTACTGAAAGAATTTTATAATAACCTAGATAATTAATCTTTTCATGATGCGAAATACAATATTTAATCCCCCCTTTTTTTTAGTAGTAATGTCCTTGTTTTTAGCTTCGTGTGATTCAAAAAAAGAAATGATGATAGAGGTCTATGAAACATCTGCCGCGGGACATAAATTAACCCCATTAAACTCCTTTTCCATAGGGGGTGTAGTTTCCGAAATTAATTTAAACTTGGAAGAAAAACTACAAACGATTACTGGATTTGGTGGAGCTTTTACAGAATCTTCAGCCTATCTTTTAAATCGACTAAGCCCCGAAAAAAAGGACCAAATAATCAATGCCTATTTTTCTAAAGAAGGCGCCGCCTATTCTTTGACGCGAACCCATATGAATTCGTGTGATTTTTCTTTGAGTAACTATTCTTATACGGCGATTGAAGGCGACACTGAACTTGAACACTTTTCTATAGAGCATGACAAAGATGATCTTATTCCAATGATCAAGGCTGCACAGGCAGCTTCCAAAGACGGATTCAAACTTTTCGCATCGCCTTGGACTGCTGCACCATGGATGAAAGACAATAATTCATGGGTTGGAGGGAAATTAAAGCCAGAGTATTATGATACATGGGCGTTATTTTTCTCTAAATATGCCGATGCTTACAAAGCTGAAGGCATCGATATCTGGGGTTTTACGGTTGAAAACGAACCTATGGGTAATGGAAATAACTGGGAGAGTATGGTTTTTAGCCCTGAAGAGATGACGCATTTTGTTCAAAACCATCTTGGTCCTACGCTAGAGGCCAAAGGACAGGAAGACCTGGTCATATTGGGTTTTGATCAAAATAGAGGCGACCTTAAAGAGTGGGTAGATGTAATGTTTAAAGATGAGGCAAGCTCAAGATATTACGATGGAACGGCTATTCACTGGTATGAAAGTACCTATGATTATTTTCCAGAAGAGTTACAATACGCACATTATAAAGCACCTAATAAATATTTAATTCAAGCTGAAGCATGTGTGGACTCAGAGGTTCCAGCTTGGAAGGATGATGCTTGGTACTGGTCTAAAGAAGCCACCGATTGGGGTTTTGATTGGCGTGAGGCTGAAAAAAAGTACTTACACCCTAAATACGCACCTGTTAATCGCTATGCGAGGGATATTATTGGTTGCTTAAACAACTGGGTTGACGGATGGGTCGATTGGAACATGGTTCTTGACCGACAAGGGGGTCCTAATTGGTTTAAGAATTGGTGTGTAGCGCCAATAATTGTAGACCCAGAACAAGACGAAGTTTACCTTACCCCGCTCTATTATGTTATGTCTCATTTTAGCAAATTTATTAGGCCTGGAGCGCGTGTTATTCAAGTCCATAAAACAGATGATGATTTAATGGTCTCTGCAACTGAAAACCTTAATGGTTCTATAGTGGTGGTGGTTTTTAATGAAGGACTTTCTGAAAAGTATTTTAATTTAAATTTATCTGGAGAAACCCATGCTTTGAGCGTAAGCCCCCAAGCCTTACAAACTATAATTTTCACAAACTAAAACTATAATTATGAATTCACAAACTAATTTAGTGCGCAGTCGAGTTTCTTGGGGTCAAAAGATAGCCTTTGGCTTTGGCATGCTCGCCAATCAAATGTTTCCAGCGGTAATAAGTATTTTCATTGTTGTACTGGTTCAAAATTTAGGTTTTCCAGGGTGGATGTGGGGTGTTGTGTCGCTAGCGCCAAGGATTTTCGATTCTATTACAGATCCAATTATGGGGTTTATTTCAGATAACACAAAATCTAAGTGGGGCAGACGGCGACAGTATGTGTTGATTGGAGCCCTAATTATGGGGGTCTCATTTATCATTATGTGGCAGTTATTTCTAGATAATGGTGTGGATTATAATTTCGTATACTTTTTAATGTGGTCTCTTGTGTTTTATTTAGGTCTTACCATATTTGGAGTTCCTTATGTAGCGATGGGCTATGAAATGAGTGATGATTTTCATGAGCGTACGCAGATTATGGCCGTTGCTCAATGGATCGGACAATGGGCATGGGTCATAGCACCTTGGTTTTGGGTTGTTATGTATGCTGACCCCAACTCTGTTATGTTTTCAATATTTGATTTCCAAACTAATGGCTGGTTTGAGTCTGCTGAAGTTGCTGTAAGAGAGTTAGCAATTTGGGTTGGAGTTGTCTGCATGATTTTTGCTATGATTCCTGCCATATTCATTAAAAGTGAATCTACATTAGATAAAGATTACGCTCCTTTAACCCTCAAAAACATTGGAGGGAGTTTCAAGGAAATTGGAACTAGTTTTGTAGAGGCATCCAGGTCCAAACCGTTTAGAAAACTGTGTGTTTCTACTTTTTTCATCTTTAATGCTTTTAATACCGTCGCAGGGTTCACCTTTTTTATTATTGTCTATTATTTATTTAATGGCAATACCGGCGATGCAGGTATTTGGCCCACATTGTTTGGAAGCTGTGGTGCCTTAGTGACTACCTTCTTAGTCATCCCAATTGTTACCTATATGTCTAAGAAAGTAGGTAAAAAGAAAGCTTTTTTAATTTCACAGAGTATATCAATTGTAGGGTACGTCATGTTTTGGTTTTTGTTTATCCCTGGAAAGCCTTATATGTTTTTATTCGCCTTGCCTTTCTTTTCTTTTGGAATCGGAGGGTTGTTTACGTTAATGATGTCAATGACGGCAGATGTTATTGATTTAGATGAGCTTCATACAGGTAAAAGACGAGAAGGTGTTTTCGGTGCAATTTACTGGTGGATGGTCAAGTTTGGTTTTGCCATCGCAGGCGGTTTGACTGGAACAATTCTGACGTTAGTTGGTTTTACATCTGGGGCAGACTCACAACCTGAAAATGCGATAATAGGTCTTCGATTATTTTTCACTGGCTTCCCAATACTAGGAACTTTAATTGCTATTTATGTAATGTGGGATTATGATATCACGGAAGAGAAAGCCAATGAAATTTCAGAAGCGCTAGCCAAAAGAAAATCAGAGAATACAATTAAATCTAATCACTAAAATAGTATGTCATACAGAAAAGAAAAGAAAAAATCGTTAGTAGGTCTAAATTATTCAGAGTATAGTTCTGAACAACTTCAATCTCTTTGCAGCACAGTTTTAGATAACGGAATGCATGGTTTGTGTTTTAGTCCTTACGAAGAAGGTCAAAAACCAGGCGATTTAATAACGGAGGCTCAAATCCGAAAACGTCTTGAAATCATAGCACCCTATACTAAGTGGATTCGTAGTTTTTCATGTACTGAGGGAAATGATTTAATTCCTAAATTAGCTAAAGAGTACGGACTGAAAACGCTAGTTGGTGCTTGGTTAGGAGATGATAAGGTCGTCAATAACAAAGAAATGAAAGCGCTTATTGAGCTTAGTAAAGCTGGGTTTGTAGATGTAGCAGCTGTTGGAAATGAGGTTATGTACAGGGGAGATCTTACAGAAGCTGAACTTATAGATCATATTCAAGCGTTTAAAACAGCTGTCCCAACTGTTGATGTTGGTTATGTAGATGCGTATTATGAATTCACTGATCGTCCAAAAATTACAGAAGCCTGTGATGTTATTCTTGCTAATTGTTATCCCTATTGGGAAGCCTGTCATATGGACTATTCCTTGCTTTATATGAAGCAGATGTACCAACAAGCATTGCATGCCGCGAATGGTAAAAAAGTAATTATTACCGAAACTGGATGGCCAAGTCAAGGAAGTGATTTAGGGATCTCCCACCCTTCATATGACAATGCCCTTAAGTATTTTATCAATGCTCAACTTTGGTCTAACCAAGACCAAATTGAAATGTTTTATTTCTCCTCTTTTGATGAATCTTGGAAAGTGGGAACCGAGGGAGATGTAGGGGCTTTCTGGGGGCTTTGGGATAAAAATGAAAAATTAAAATTTTAAAAAATATATTTAGATGACCATTATGAATTATTCTGAAGTTTTCTCTATTCCAGCAGCCTCAGCAGTTTGTTATTCAGGCTACCGATCAGGCCAAGTGCCTGGGGTGACATATCCAACTTATAGTCAGGTTAAAGAAGACTTACTTATAGTTCAACAACATTGGACCTACATTCGTCTGTACAGTTGCGACACCCATTCAAAAACTGTTTTAGAGGTTATCAAAATTGAAAAATTAGACCTTAAAGTCATGCTTGGGGCCTATATTATTGCTGAAGAAAACAACCATAATTGCCCATGGGGTGGAGGGGTACATTCTGAAGAAACCTTACAAAAGAATAAAGTAAATAACCAAATAGAAATTAATAAGCTTATTGAACTTGCCAATACATATCCTTCTATTATTTTTAGTCTTTCAGTTGGTAATGAGGCCTGTGTAGAATGGACAGATCATATGGTACCAGTTGCTAAGGTTATTGCGTACGTAAATCAGCTTAAAGAAGCGACGAAACAACCCGTTACGTTTTGTGAAAATTATGTGCCTTGGTTAGATAAATTAGCACCTTTAGTAGAGGCTGTTGATTTTATATCTATTCATACCTATCCTCTTTGGGAGTATAAAACCATTGACGAAGCCATTGCATTTACAAAAACAAATTACGAGGCAGTTGCCGAAAGGTACCCTAATAAATTAGTGGTTATAACTGAAGCCGGCTGGGCATCGACTTCAAATGGGCAAGGCATTCCAAGAGAGCATGCGAATCCTGTTTTTCAAAAAATTTACTACCAAGAACTCAGCCGTTGGTGTGAGGAGGAAATGATACTTACCTTTATTTTTGAAGCATTTGATGAGCCATGGAAGGGATCTGATGATCCTGATGAACCTGAAAAACATTGGGGTTTATATTATGAAAACCGAAGCCCAAAACTAGTACTTCAAAAAAAGACAGCGTATAAGACGGAAGTTTTATAAATTATTTGTGTTGCTAAAAAATGTTTATACTTCTTTAAGCTCCATAACAAACTTTAGGTACTCTTCTGAAACCCTGTTATGAAAGCTTTTATGGTCTTTCAGAATTTCTTTTTTAATACGCATTTGAGAGTCATTAAGCTTGGATTCATCAATTGAATGAATAGAAAATAAATATAATTCGATGATAATTGGAAGCGCTGAAAGGGCTCTTTTTGTACCGATATATTGCTTGTTTTTCTTGAATCCTTGGGGGTCTAAAAGTTCAAGAAAACCTTCTTCTACCAAAAACTTTAATCTATTGGTAAGGATGTTAGTAGCAATTTTTTCTTTAGAGCTTCTAAACTCTTTGAACCTAGATTTTTTATGTATGACAACATCTCTTAAGATCAAAAGAGACCACTTGTCTCCTAAAAGATCTATAGAGTAAGCGATTGCACATGTGCGTTTAGTGTCTAACATAGACTATAAAGGTACTATAAATAGTATATATGTAGCAGAGAAAATGAAATATTCCAGATAATTAATTTCATAATGAAAGTGTTTTTTATTATTTTTAACCTTAATTTTTAAACTATATTATAATGAAAAAAATAGCTTTACTACTTGTTTTTGTAGTTCTATCCTGTCAAAATCCGTATGGAACCGTTTCCACTGACGATGAAAAGTCTGCAGTCATAGCAACTGTTTTTAAGAGTGTAGGAGATGAACAAATAGAGTATCTAAAGGACGTGTTCTCGGACAAAATGGAATTGGTTAATTCTCAAGGAGCTAGTTCTGATAAAACATCTTTTATTGCTGGGGTCGAAAATATGATGGACTTGTTTGATGACATTCGTTTTACAGACATGAATGGTGATGCAGAAGGTGCGGAAATTGAAACAAACTCCTATGCGAATGGGATTGTTTGGACTAATATTTGGAATACATTTTCTGCCACAGGAAAATATACAGGTCAGGAAGTTAACTTTCCATTTCATATCTCATACCAGTGGGAAGGAAATAAAATTATTAAAGAGGTGCAGTTTTTTGATACGACAGAGATCGAAAACGAAATGAACGCCAAACTTGCGGCGGCTAATGCATCAGAGAAAATTGTAGTGCTTCTAGAACTAAAAGTTAACAACGGATACTCTAAAGCTGATGTCGCTGCTTTGGTACAAAAACTTAATAACTTTGTAAGAGCCAACGAACCCAATACTTACGATTACACTTATTTTATTTCTACAGATGCTCGCAAAGTTTTTCTACTTGAAAAATATTATTCATCAGCAGACATGATTTTACATGCACAAAATTTTGAAGGAGGACCAAATTTCACCCCTTTTATGTCCACTTTTGAAGTTGATTCATTTATTGTAGCTGGTAATGTTACAGATGAATTAAAAGAAACTTTAAAAGCATACCCCGTTGAATACCGATCTTCGATAGGAGGTTGGATCTATTAATGATTTCAAAATAAGACGATAAATATATTTTACAAAGGAAAAGCTTCTTACTTTGAAAAGCTTTTCCTTTTTGAGTTTAAATTCCAACTAACAAGAAAGATGATTAGAGTTTGAGAATCCCTTCGCCAAAAACATTCAATATTTAATAATACAATCACTTCTCTGTAAAAAACTCAGGTAATTATTATATTTGTAGACAGATATTAAATCCCATGAATACTAAGTTTTTAGATTTCCTTTTCCTTATTTCTGTACAATTAGTTTGCGCTCAAATATCAGGTACTATTATTGAATTAGATGAGAGCCTCCCTTTAGAATATGCAACTGCAGCTCTTTTTCGTGAACAAGATAAGAGTCTTCAGACTGGAGTCATCACGAACCAGGATGGATTTTTTGAGATAAAAAACATCCCTAATGGACGTTATTATTTAGAAATATCATTTATAGGTTATTCAACAAAAACCGTTGAAAACCTAGAACTTTCTAAGAGTCAAAAATCCATTAATGTCGGATTGGTTTCTCTTGAGCTGGGAAATCAGCTTGGTGAAATTGAATTACGTTCTGAACGGTCTACGGTCATTCATAAAATTGACCGTCAAGTTTTTGACTCCAGAAACTTTCAGTCTAGCCTAGGCGGTACCGCCACTGACGTGATTAAAAATCTTCCTTCCGCTAGCGTGAATGGACTTGGAGAAATTAGTATTAGAGGAAGTAATGGCTTTACTGTATTAATAAATGGGAAGCCAACTCAAGGACAAGTCAGTGCCATTTTAGGACAATTACCAGCAAATTCTTTAGATAAAATTGAAGTTATTACCGCACCTTCAGCCAAATACGATCCGGATGGTAAAGGGGGTATATTAAATATCATTACCAAAAAAGGAGTTACCAACGGCGTTTTTTCTCAGGTTAATGTTCGGGGAGGCCTTCCATCTATTGAGCCTTATGGGACTCAGCGAGCAGCACAGCGTTACGGAATAGATGCTACTGTTAATAGCCGAACTGATTTATGGAACATTTCTGCATCTGCGAGTTACAATCGAAATGACAAAACAGGAAGAAGAGAAGGGGAGTTGTATATCATTAATATACTCCAAGACCGACAAACATTTCTTCCGTCTGATGGCGAGCGAAGCTTTGATGATGTAAATTATAATGGCCGTTTAAATTTTGAATACACGCCTAATAAATCTGATCGCTATTCGTTGGGGTTTTTTGCAGGAAAACATACCAAAGAACGTCTAGCTGATATTACTTACTATAATAACCAATCGGTAAGTCCAATTGGATCTGATCAAAGTTCTAGCTCATTTTCTTATTATAACCACAACCTAAGAATACGTCGTGGTGATTTTGTTTTAAGTAGTTTTGACTATGATCACGACTTCTCAAATGGTTCTAAAATCACCAATTCAGTCTTGTACGAATACACGTTTCTTGGAGGGCCAACGTATAATGACAATGTTGATACTCCCGACTATAACACGATTTATCAACAGGAATACAATACCAACGACAATCCCCTGCATGGATTTCGTTATAATTTAGACTATGCATTCAAGCCTTTTCCGTTTGGACAGCTAGAAGCTGGATATCAGTTTAGATCCCTGAATCATAAAGGAGATTTCGTGTATCAACGGGACGGTGAGCTTGTACCAGAATTCTCAAGTAACATACAACTCAAACGAATCACTCATTCGGGGTACTCCCAGTTTGCTGGGACTAACAATAAATGGGATTATATGGCAGGTATCCGTCTGGAGTCCATGGATAGATCCTATTCAGAATTTCTTTTAAGTGAGGCAAGTCCCAATGACTATACGTATGAATATGTGAAGTTATTTCCTTCAGCCTCGTTACAATACACAGTAAATGAGGATACAAAAATAAAAGCAGCGTATAGCAAGCGAGTGAACCGCACGACAACCCTTAAAATGAATAGTTTTGCTGAACGCGAACATTCTGAGGTTTTTGAACAAGGAGATAACCGGTTGTTACCAGAATTCATTGACTTGGTTGAGTTGGGGATTACCAAAGAGTTTGATTCTAAAAATTCCGTTTACGCCACTCTTTATTATAGACATGTTGATAATGTGATTAATAGAGTAAATACGTTGGCTTATCAATCTAACGGGGTTGTGATTGACAGTATTTTAAATCGTGTATATTCAAACGTAGGAAAAAGTAATGCGAAAGGAATTGAGTTAGGCGCTCAATTTAAACTAAACTCCAATTGGAGTAATTTTATAGGAGCCAATATTTTTAACTATGATATTGATGGACAGTTTGTGTTTAGACACCGCGATGGGGTGAATCGAAACTACAGGGTTAACAATCAAAATACAGTGTATTCTTTTAATATGAATTCTACCTACGCCCTAAAGCAAAACGCTTCTATTCAATTCACGTTTAATTATATTTCTGAAAGAAATACTGCTCAAGGAAAAGATTCTCGGTTTTACACTCCCAATCTAACATTCAAAAAATCCTTTTTAAATAACCAATTGGTGGCTACTTTACAGTGGCAGAATATAGACATGGGATTGTTGAAATCCAACGAGCAAAGTATAGCGACTTCTAGAGCGAATGAGTTTTATACCTACACTAATTATGTATATGAAGTTGATATGATTATTTTAAATATTTCTTATACATTTAACAAAGTTAAAAATCGCTCTAAGTTCATCAAAAGTGAGTTTGGTAAGCGTGAATTCTAGGCAGTAGTTCCTTATTAACTAAGCAGTTAAATCAAATGAATTAAACAGCTAAGGACGTCAATGCCTCGATATTTACAACTAGTAAACGATAGATTTTGGCCTGTACTTTTCTTCTGTTCCGAACTCTAAATTTGGAGTTGGCCCCATTACAAACTTAAGCTCACCTCCATTAACTAACTCTTTATGAGTTATATAAGAGTATTTATGCTCAGCCCCATTAAGTGTTACTTCTTGAATATAGATATTGGAGTCAGAATTGTTTTCTGCGATAATTTTCATGATTTTACCATTGCCTAAATTTAAATCTACCTCGTCAAACAAGGGACTTCCAAAAACGTAAGCGCCGTTTGAAGGGTTTACAGGATAGAAGCCCATAGAAGAAAATATATACCAAGCAGACATTTGTCCACAGTCTTCATTCCCACTTAAACCATCTGGTTTGTCTGTATACAAATTAGTAGTTATATATCTCACATTTTCAGGTATTTTATATTGCTGCCCTGCATAGGCATACATATAAGTGGTGTGGTGGCTAGGCTCGTTTCCGTGTGCATATTGCCCAATCAGTCCAGTAATATCCATTGAAGACCCTTCTTCCAAATCAGAAGAAATACTAAACAATTGGTCTAGCTTTGAGGTGAACCCTTTATCTCCTCCAAGTAATTCAATCAGACCTTCTGGGTCTTGTGGAGTTAGCCAAAGATATTGCCAAGCATTTCCTTCACAATAATCGTTGACTCTGTGCTGAGCAGACTTAGGATCAAAAGGAGTTCGCCAGCTGCCATCAGCCATCTTACCTCTCATGAATTTTGTTTCAGGATCGAAATAATTTTTATAGGACTTCGAGCGATTTAAAAAATACTCATAGTCTTTTGGCTTATTTAATTTAGCTGCGAGCTGCGCAATTCCCCAATCTGCTATTGCATACTCCATGGTACTCGCGATTGATTCCGCCATATAATCTGAAGGAATATATCCATATTTCATTAAGTCTTTTACCCCAGGCTCGTGGTCTCCAGTTGCACTTTCTTTCACCGCTGCATATACTTTTTCTAAGTCAATCCCTTCAAATCCTTTTAGGCAGGCATCAACAACAACAGGGATAGCACTGTAACCCGGCATCGTATTAGTTTCATTTCCTCTCAAGTGCCATACGGGTAATTTACCTTGTTGCTCAAATATTTTAACCATCGAATTTACCATGTCACTCACTCTCTCTGGCTGCGTTATCGTATACAAAGGGTGCGCAGCTCTGTAGGTATCCCAAAGAGAAAATAGAGTATAGTTGGTAAACGTTGTGTCTTTATACACCTTTTTGTCAGTCCCTCGGTATTCGCCATTAAGATCTTGGAATAGATTAGGGGCAATCATATTGTGATACATTGCTGTATAAAAGACTCTCTTTTTAGCTTTGTCTCTTGTTTTAATATGAATTTTTGAAAGTTCTTTATTCCATTTGTCTTCTGCATCTTTCAACACTCTATTGAAATCCCACCCTGGAATTTCTATCATTAAATTATCTAATCCATTACTTGAACTTACAGGAGAAACACCCATTTTCAAATAAATCACTTCATCTTTTTTAGTAGAAAACTCTAAAAAACCTTTTAAAAATTTACCTTTTTTTTCAGAGGCTTTTGCTCTTCTACCATTATTATAAATAATAAAATCTTTAACAGGTTTAGAGACCACTAATGAGAAAAACTCTCTTTGGTCAGATGCCCAACCTGATGAAAACCGATACCCTTCAAATAAAGTGTCGTTAATTTGTCTCAAATAAGTGTCGGTTGGGCGGTCAGCACTTCCTTCACCTAAATCTATTATGATCCTTGATTTTGAAGATTCGGGAAAGGTGTATCTGTGCAATCCAGAGCGTTCGGTGGCCGTTAATTCAACCTTAATATCATAGCGATCTAACATGACTTGGTAGTATCCAGGGCTTGCACTTTCTTTATCTTTCGAATATAAAGAAGCATACCCTTTCATATGTCTGTCCTGTGTTCCAGCATTAATTTTTAACTCGCCGGTCGCCGGCATGACTGTAAGTTCACCTAAATCTGACATTCCAGTACCACTTACATTTAAATGGCAAAACCCTTTAACAATACTGTCTGAGTGATGGTAGGACGATGACCAATCCCAGCCTTTATTAAAATTTGTTGGGCCCACTTGAACCCCGCCAAATGGCACATTAGCCCCTACGAAAACATGCCCATGACCACCAGATCCGATAAAGGGATCAACATATTTTATATAGTTATTCGGCTTCATACTTTTAAAACCAAAACTTATTAATATGAGCGCCATTACAGCAAATATGTTTTTAAAATTAAGATGTTTCATGTATTATATTTTTTAATTTGTATTAAGGTTGGCAGTTTTTTTTTATTTGTAGCTTTAAAATCTCTTACTAATTATTAAGCACCTAGTTTGTAATTGCACCATAACCTGACAACTCTACTTCTATTAATTGAAATGCTTGATTTCCAACGGTTGAGGTATACCGTAATCGGATGTATCTTGAAAATGGTCCAGTAGGAAAATCAAACTCAATTGTTTGGAGGTCACCACCGCTAATGCTTTGATCGACGATAAGCTGCCAGCCAGCATTTTCAAAACTTTCAGTTGAAACAGGGTCAGAAACTACTGTATTTCCAATGGATTGAAATACTGGTAAGGTTTCTGCATCCTCTAAATTGGGTCTTCCCCAGATCTCTAATTGAGTGGGGTTGTTTCCAGAAAAGTTATTGGGATCTCTAAAGTGTAATTTACATTTTGTTAATTGAGTCGTAACCCCTAAATCTATTGTAAAATGTCCAGGGACTGCATCTTCTCCTGAGTGATATCCATAAGCATCATTGCCAGACCATAAAGAGTTGTTATCCCATAAATAATTGGAAGGGTTTCCACCATAAGAGTTTCCTGGATTGTCGCTAGGCATCAATGACATAGAAAATAGAGATTTATCATGAACTAAAGGCTGACTATCTTGCCCATATAGAGTCATTTCCGTTAGCTGTGAATTGGTATTTCCAACCGTGGACAAGACTCGGTATCTAAGATATCGTACTTGGTTTGCAGGGCTGACTAAAAAACTACTACTCGCCATCGTTTCGCCATCAACAGTTCCTTCGTATAGTAGGCTCCAACCTGCATTATAAAAAGCAGCGTCAGTATTAGAACTCGTTTCTGCGAATTCAATATTATCACGACCCCATATTTGTACTTCAGTTGCATTGTTTTGAGGGGAAGAACTTGGAGTAGGCATTTCTAGTTTGACCTTTCTTAGTGTGGTGTTTAAGCCCAGATCTAGAGTGAAATGATGTGGCATGTCTCCTGGATTTGAATAATAGGTGAAAGTGTCATCGCCAGCCCACGAGCCATCCCCATCAAATAGGTATAGTTCTGGATTTGCGTTATTATATGTCCCTAGGTTATCACTAGGCATTTGTACGAGCTGAAAAAAACTTTTTTCAAGTTCACTATACGGAACGTCTGGTAGGGTATAGCTATTAGCGGATAAAGGGATGGTGTCAATCCCATTTAGTCCTGATTGTATATATGATTTAGCATCTATGTTGCCCAAAGGATTAAAGTCTATTAGTTCGACTCTATTGTCTTCAAAAAATGCAGTGTCTCTAACGATTTCATTTGCTTCGTTTTCGTAATCGATAGTAGTGAAAATTACATATTCAGATTCTGCATTTTCACTAAAATTAACATAATTCCCATCGCTATCAAAACTATAACCAGTAATTTCTCTTGGGTCCTGATTTGAAACAAATTCATCACCTATTGCGAAACCGGCTACAAATTGTGGGATCGATAAATTCCCATCGGGATCTTGGGTGGTAACACTAAACTCGTAGCTTTCTTCGTCTAAGTCAGACAATAGAGCGGCATAAATTTCATCATTGTTGTTTATGTCAAATGTTTGTATTGCTCCATTAAATTCTATGATTAATTGATCTGAATTTCCAAGGAATTGAGTGTAACCCTCTAATTGCGCTCTATAGTATCCAGGTCTAATGGTCAAAGTGTCTAACCTTCCTGCGTAGATAATTTCTCCATTTAAATACTGTTTATGGATGGATTCTATATCTCCACAACGTAGTAAGAACAGCGGTAAGACTAACAAAAAAAGTAATAAATAGGGTTTAGTTTTAAATATTCTCATGATTTAAATATATCGTTATTCAACGAGGCCTCCCCAAAATGAGAGTTCTCCAATTACTGACACCATTTGATTATTCCAAGATTCTAAGTTTACAAATCGTATGTACTTAATATTGTATTGTTGTGCGTCATAGCCAAAAACAAAATCTTCTCCGTTATCTTGAAATAAGTAATCTTCTTCAGTATTTGAACCAGGGGGCAACCCTGAAGGTTTAAAGGACTCAAATTCCCCTAAAAGTATCCAGCCATCCCCAGGGTTTTCGGGACTATAGATAGGTAAATTATCTAAGTTTTCACGGCCATAAATTTTAAATCTCTTTGGGTTTCCATGTTTATATAATTCGGAACCACCTCTTTGGTATAATTTAAACCTATTTAATTTAACGGTTTGCCCTAAACTGATGGTTAACTGGTGTGGAAGTGCTAAAAAGCTAGTGTGTCCACAGTTCCATTGGCTACTCCATGACCCATCCCACATTTGATTTGCAGAGAATCCATATTCGCTGAAGCTTTCGTCTCCTGGCATTGGTTGTATCGAGAAATAGCCTTTATCTAAAAACACATCCTGCAAGGGGGTTGTTTCTAAAGTTTTTGTTATGGTTTGATTTCCCCAACGATCTTCAACATAAATAATAAATGTAGTAGGAACAGGATCATATCCTCTAAAGCTGTAGGAACTATTGGCCTGACTTGTATAAAAGGATTCTTTAAACACCTGGTTTCCTTCTGTATCAATAATAGACATATTTAAGGAGACCTCTGCTCTAGTAGGATTTAGGTATGAGATGTTGATTCCACCAAAATCTTGAGCCCCTTCAATAGATTCTAATATCGCATGTATTGGTGCTTCCAAAGGAGAGATTATAGTAGTAACTGCTTCCGATTCGTTGTCCCCCGTGTCTACAGCTGTAACATCTACAGAGTAGTCTCCAGATTGCCCAAAGCCAATAATGCTTAAAGTGTCTATTACTGAGGATACGATTACTTGTTTAGAAATACCATTTTCATCGCTGTAAGCTCCTTTTATATATAACAAGTCTTGGTTTGTTGGTGGGGTAAATCGGATGATTGCTCCCCCTGCTCTGTTTTCTACAGAATTAATTACAACGGGACCGGGAGGAGTTCCGTCGGATCCGTATGCTCTGTGTTCTTCTTCTGTACACCCCAAAATTAAGAGCAAACAAATTAGAGAATATACTATACTGATTTTCGGTTTTTTCATTTTTCGTTTAATAACGTTTGTTGTTTTTACCATCCTGGGTTTTGAATTAAGTTAGGATTTCTTAGTAACTCTGTTTGACTAATAGGCCACAAATAGTCTTTAGTTAGGTAATTTCTATAAAAGATATTTTCAACTTCGTAAAAGCCCGCGACATCGGGTTTAAATATGTTCCAGCCTCTAATAGGCTTACTGAAATATTCACCTGCTAGTTTCCATCGTCTTAAATCCCAGTAGCGATGCCCTTCAAGGGCTAGTTCAATCATCCTTTCTTGGTGTATGATAGCTCTCATGCCATCTTTTGTGCTAGGTTTACTTGGGTTTGCAGAATGCATCTGCCAAGTATTTACTAAGTCACCCCCAACATCCAATCCGGCTCTATCTCTCACTTTTTGAATGTATTCATAAACATCGGCATCTGGCGCTGCCTTTGTTTCATTAGAAGCTTCAGCATACATTAAATATAAGTCTGAGAGTCTGATTATAGGAAATGAATACCCTTGTATAGTAGAGCCTTCTAATGAGATTATATTTTCGTAGTGAACTAGTTTTTTTGCAAAATAGCCTGTAATTGAATAAATTTCAAATCCTTGTTTTCCAGATGGCGCTCCAGCCTTAGCATTTAAATGTGGTATGAAATTCATGTTTTCAGTCTCTAACGAAAACCACTTACCACCATCAAAACCTAAAGTAGAGTAAAACCGGGGCTCTCTAAAAGTGTGTAATTTAGCTGTAGCATAATCATCTTCTATATAAAACTCATGATAATTTTCATTATCAGCATCTAATATTGGGGTTTGAACAACATCAAATCGATTTCCATACTCCCATGAAATATCTTCGTCAATTGGGACTCCATTTCGAGTGTAAAATGTTTCAACCATATTTAGAGTTGGAGCATGAGACTTTTTAGTGTAGCCAAATAGTGCTGAGTGGTCTGCGGTCCATCTTGGCTGACACCATTGTTGCAATTCGCCTGTCCAATCAGCTGAAAATGCCCAGATTATTTCAGAATTAAATGGCTCAGTGATGGCTGCCCTAAGACTTAGTTCTTGGGTTATTTGGTCACTAATTTCTCCGATTATAGGAAGTTGCTGATTAAATTGATATAGGGAATGCCCATTAGCTTCTGCACTTTCAATAGCATCTAATATGGCGTCTTTAGCTAAGACCCATTTTTGAGGGTCATAGGACTGGTTAACTAAGCTGTTACCTTGATTGTCAATAAGACTGCTAAAATCTGTATTTCCATTGAAAATAGGGCTAGCGCTTAGCATTAAAATTTTAGCCTTAAGTGCTTTTGCTATTGGCATAGTGATTCTACCTTGTTCTGTGTAAACATAATTAATAAGCCCCGGCAAGTTGTCTGCCACTATAACTTCATCTAGTAAATCGGTTAGGTAAGTTACAACTTCATCAATTGAGGCTCTATATACATTTGTTTCTGTCGATGGGGCACTAACAGGAATATTAGTGTCTACTATTGGAATCGGACCATACATCTGCATGAGCCAAAAGTGATAAAATGCTTTAAGTACTTTCACTTCATCAAGCCAACGAATGCGTTCTTCTTCGTCAAGCCCTGGAACTGCTACTAGATTATCTAGAAAGATGTTACAATCTCTGAGAGCATTAAATAGACTTCGCGGAGCTCCTCTACCACCTTCCCAGTAGTTTAAGTATGGACTTGAAGAATTTTGCATTCCTTTAGCGACTCGAAAGCTTGTTTCGTTGTTCATGTAAAAATCATTTTCAGCATAATACCAAACTTCATCTCCAGCTAGCAATGAAAAGTTCTGCTCAACGTGTGCATGTTCAGGAATATATGTGTAGCATGTTGAAAGAAAATTTTCAGCTGTAGACCGCGTATTAAAAGCTAAATCAATAGTTGCAATATTGTCTGGAACAACATCTAGATAATCATCTTCACATGAGGTGAAAATTAAAACAAAAAGTATAAGTATTTTTCTCATGATTAGTTGTTAAAAATTTAAATTTACGCCAATGTTAGCTCCTTGCTGTATTGGGTAACCTAGTCCGTTACCACCCATTTCTACATCCCATAATTTAAACTTGCTAAATGTGAACAGGTTTGATCCCGTAATATAAACCCTTGCAGATGATAAATTAACACGAGATGCTAAACGGTCCGGTATAGAGTAACCGAACTCAACAGATTTGAGTCTTAGAAAAGAGCCATCTCGAAGCCACCATGTGCTATTTCGATTGTTATTGTCTATCAATTGATCAGAAAGTCGTGGCCAAGCTGCATAAAGGTTTCTGTCATTTTCAGACCAATGGTCATTAGCCCAAGCACTTAAAAGGGCATTGTTTCCAATAGAACTTCCACTTGTGTCAATAAATGGTGATGTGTTGTAGGCATCTATAAAAAAAGAAGACTTCAGGGATCCTTGGAAAAAGAACGACAAATCAAAGCTTTTGTAAGAGCTAGAAATACCAAAACCGTAAATTATTTCTGGAGTTGTTGGATAGCCTATCGCAACTTCATCATTGATGTCTATAATCCCATCTTTGTTAATGTCTTTATATTTTATATCTCCTGCTATATAGTCTCCAAAAGTTTGTAGTGGGGAATTCGCAATATCAGCTTCGTCAATAAATAACCGCTCAGCGATGTATCCAAATGGTTGTGATAAGTTCATGCCAATTCTTGAGCGCCATGGTAAACCTGCATTCCTATAGTCTAATTCTTCATAAACTTCATACTTGCTTGTTGCAAAAGAAAAGTTAGCTCTGGCAGACACAAAGAGATCATCACTAAGGCTGTCTTTGTAGTCGATAGTAAACTCAAAACCTTTTGAAGATGCTTCTCCCACATTAGCTCTTAATGGAGCTTGAAGCCCCATGGATGCGGGAATCTGAGCTCGATCCATTAAAATGTTAGAACGGTATTCAGTAAAGTAATCTGCTTGGATATCTAAAACTCCCAATAAACCAAGTTCAACTCCCACGTTTAACATCTTTGCTTTTTCCCAAGTAATTTGATCATTTGCATAACGATCTATACTTACACCATTAATGTATGTTCCAAATTCTTGCCCAAAACTAGACCCCATTGAGCCGTTATTTAAGTTGACTTGAGAAATATAGAAAAATCTATCGTCGGCGCTCCCAATTTGATCATTACCTACAAGTCCATAGGTCCCTTTGAATTTTAACTTAGTAATGGTATTTGAAAGAGGTTCCATAAATTCTTCATTTGATACATACCATCCAAATCCAAATGATGGAAAAAACCCAAATCTTTCTGATTTTGCAAACCGTTCCGATCCGTTGTAACCAAAATTAAACTCAGAGAAATATCTGTCGTCAAAGCCATAAGTGAATCTTCCTGAGAGCCCGATGTTCCTATATGGTAATGAGCTTTGAAGATTTCCAGCATTAGCATATTTGAGTTCTCTTAAAATTCCAATTAACATCCCTGAAATTTCATGTTTTTCATTCAGGGTTTTTTTATAGTTTATTGAGCCCTCAAAATAAGTGGAATTCGTTATGATTTTAGTGCCTTCGTTATATTCTAAATATTCAGTTCCTTGGTTTGGGTTTAATGCCACCAAGGTATATTGGTCGCTTTGGAAATCATAATTTCCAAGGGAATAGTAAAATGGATTGTAACGCCTTTCTAAATTATAAAATGAATAGCGTGAGGTGTTAGCTAGTAGCCTGGCGTTTAATCCTTCTGTTATAAAGCCTAAGTCTTGCTTAACCTCAACGGTTGCTAAAAAGTTATTATAGCTCTCGTCCTTGTAGCCCCTCATAAGGTCTGCATAGGGATTTAAATATCCTCCAAACTGACCTGCATTTCCAAAAAGCACATGAGATGAGTTTTGAAACTGCGCATCTGGCTCATAAAATTTTGGATACAAAACAGGGTTTGCTTGCATTGCTTTTCTATAAGTTGCTTCTCCGCCATCTATAGGGCCTATGTAGTCATCGAAATTGCCATTAAATTTAAGAGCCACTTCAGTGGTAGGTGTTAAATTTACATTAATGTTAGATCTCAGCGAAATTCGTTTAAAATTTATATTGTTATTAAAATTATTTCGAGGGTCTACCTTCAAGTTTCCGTTATCAGTATTTACGGTAGTAGCCAAATAATATCTAGCGATTTTACCACCCCCGCTAATGTTGAAGTTAAATCTACTATTAAGGGTATAATCTTCTAGTAATTCATCGAACCAGTCTACCGTTGGGTAGGCCATTTTGTTCCTGTTGGGATCTTTTGAGATTAGTATTTTCTCTAACGAATAAATCCTGCCTCCTAAGGCGTTTCTTGTTACCAAAGCTTCATTGTGTAAAGTCATGTAGGTAATTGGGTCTGCTATTTCTAGAGAACGTGTTGGTGCGGAGTAGGATTTTTCATAGCGCACATTAACCCTAACAACGCCTTCTTTCCCTACTTTTGTGGTCACTAAAATAACTCCATTTGCACCCCTAGCTCCATAAAGTGAAGTTGCGGTAGCATCTTTCATTATAGAAAAGCTAGCAATATCATCTGGCTGCAAGCGAGCTAAATCTGTCGAAGTTGTTTCTATCCCATCAATTAGAATTAATGGGGATCTAGCATAACCAAATGTACTGACCCCTCTAATAAAAAACTCGGCATTATCTCTTCCAGGCTCTCCGCTCCTTTGAAAAGCAATGACTCCAGCTACGCGTCCTGCCAATGCAGTGGTCAAATTGCTTGATGATGTTTTTAGTTCTGTTGGGTCAATAGATGTTACCGCTGCAATGACACTTGATTTTTTTTGTTTACCATAGGCGACTACTGTTACTTCATCTAGCGCTGAAAGATCTTCCTGTAATATAATTTTTAAATTGGTTTCTGTTGTGATGTTAACCACTTGAGATTCATAACCCACATAGCTAAAAGATAATCGTGAACCAGGGTTAATCGCGATTGAAAAATCTCCATCAAAATCAGAAACAACACCATTTCTTGGGTTACTTTCTTCAATGATGTTTACTCCAGGAATGGGTGTGTTTGAGTTGTCAATGACAGTTCCCGAAATTATTTGTTGTTGTTGAGCCGAAACACTTAAAAAAACAAAAAAGAAGAAACCCATGAAAGAGTTCTTGGAAAAAAGGACTGTGATGGAATTAATCATTTAATAATGAATTTTTGATAGTGTGAAATAAAAGCTGAATCTAGCTCTTGTGTAAATATAGCTAAACGAACTATATTTTTATTGCGGATATTACCTATATTACGTTAATTAATTAGGAATTAATTAAAAAAAATAAAAATTAATCATTTATTAACCGGCACTTAATCTCGCTGTTAACCTACACAAATTATATTTATACTTTAAATGTTCTAGTTATGGTTTTAGGTATAAGTAAAATAGTAGAGCTTTTCTAAACATCAAACCTATTATTTTTAAAAATAATCTTAATTTGTGATAGTCGCAAATATCTAACCAAAATTAACTTTATGAAAAAAATTACTTTTCAAAGAAAACAGAATGTTATTAAAAAGCTTTTTATTGTTTTAATAATTGCATTCGTTTCTAATCTTGATGCACAGACCACTCTACTAAGTGTAGGATCAAGTGGCGCTTTAACAATTAATAGTGGAGGGACTTTAAATGTCTCTGGCTTGGAGTTGAGTCCAAGCTCTGACTATACTATTAATGAAACACAAGTTTCAAAAGAGTTGACAGCTGTCTTGTTGGATGGGACTCCAGCCATGGAGAAAGTTTATTCACTAAATGCTGACATCGAAAACTTTTTAGGGACTATCTCCTACAATTATGTAGATAGCGAAATGAACGGACTTTCTCATGATGCGTCTATGTATGTTTACGATACTACAAGTTCTGAATGGACCGAGTATTTAGATACGGATTCTTCGGATTACACAGTAACAAGTACTTTCGAATCCCCAATTCAAATAAACCAGGTCACAGTAGGTGCTCCAAACAGCTTAGCTGTTGAGGACATAATTGCTATGGGAATCAGAATTTACCCAAATCCATCTTCCTCTGTCATAAATATAGACTACCATGAAGACTTACAATTGACCTTATTTAATGTTTTGGGACAACAAGTAATGAGTTCTAATTCTAAATCAATCAATATTTCAAACTTAGATCAAGGAACTTATATCTTAAGGGCTAAAGATTCAAACAATACTATTAATAACTTCAAAATAATCAAAAGATGAAAAAACACATTCAATTAACTTTAATATTTGCTATTGCATTTACTTTCAATTACTCATTCTCACAGCCAGCAGATCAAGACAAACAGTCTGCGCTTGTTTTTGTTGAGAACGGAGATGCACAACCTC
>JABAZC010000063.1 GCA_018608625.1 Flavobacteriaceae bacterium
TAACTAAAACAAATGTTAACTTAGTGTTTCTTTAAAGTTAAGATTGAATAAAAAAGCTGCCTGGCCAAGGGCAGCTTATCAGATGTCATCATTTTTGAAGTCGACAAAAACTAATATATAACAATGACACTAATTGTTGTCTAAGACATTACAAATATGGCAAATTAGTGTCATTCAAATGTAAGCTTACTATTAAGTAATTATTAATATAACTTCAACTTATAACCTAGTAAAGCCTAATTTTTAACTTAAACGTAACATGCCAACAAAACTGATTTAGGTTTCAGATGAAAGCAACTCAATGTTAAATTAATGTAAACAAATTGTATATTTTAAGTAAATTCTTTGTAATTTTATATTATAATACAAATCATTATGAAAAAATATATACTAATTGCGCTTGTTTTTATTGGAACAACCGTAGCAGCTCAAAATACAAACCAACCGAAATTAGAATCTAAAGGAACACTTACTGTTGCTACTTATTTTTATGACAATGGTTCTGTACAACAAGAAGGAACTTTCAACAAAAACGGGGCCTTAGAAGGACTTTGGACGAGTTATGATTTTAAAGGAGATAAATTAACTCAAGGTAATTATAGCAATGGAATTAAAACAGGGAAATGGTTTTTTTGGACTGAAAATTCCTTAAAAGAGGTTGATTTCGTAGATTCAAAAATTACTAGTATAAACGAATGGAATCGTAAATCAGAACTTGCCATAAGCATGAAATAATTCTACGTTATATATAACAAAAAAGCATCCATTTGGATGCTTTTTTGTTCTTAACTAGTTGACTAATTTAATTAAAACTTATAAGAATAGCCTATAGATATTTCTGTTCCCGGCTGGTACCTAGAAAATGTTTGAGAAGTGGTTTTATAGGACTCATAAACACTCTCTCTTTTGCTGTTTAGGATATTAGAGACTTTAACATCAATATTTGATTTTTTATCTTCACCAAAACTTTTATTAAATGTAAAGTTTAAACTGCTAAAAGGCTTGGTGTATACATCTGGTACAATTCCGGTTCCCACCACTTCTAACGTTTTGCCTTGAACATTAAAAAATAAGCCTGTTTGAAGTCCTATATTAGAACTACTGTAGTTTAGTCCTGAATTAATAAGGTATGGCGACTGCCCTTGTAAGTCTCTTGTGTTTTTTATGGATTCCCCATCTCTAGCTGCTAAAACACGTCTATTATATTCGTCTATGTTCATAGTGAGCTCTGAGTTAATATACGACGCATTGACGTTAAACTTTAAGTCTTTTAAATCTTCTAGCACAAAACCTAATGATTTTCTAAACTCAAATTCTACTCCGTAAACTTTCGCAGCCCCAAGATTTTTAGGTGTAATTTGGTCTGGAGCAGACTCATAAAAAGTCAATTCAATAGGATCTGTAAAGTCTTTATAGAAAGCACTAAAAGCAAACATCTCACTGCCCTCTCCGAACTTTTCAAAACGAACATCAAAATTATTAATATAAGAGGGCGTTAACTCTATATTCCCAATAAAAAGCCGGTTTGTAATGGCGTCAAAAATTTGACTTTTTGAAGCTTCCTTAAATGATGGACGTGCCGTTGTTCTTGAATAAGACCCCCTTAAATTTTGCTCATCTGTAAGACTATAAATGATATTTGCAGATGGGAATACGTCAAATTTATCTATGATTTTAGAGTTCTTGTATACCTCCGTTGCTGCCTGGTTTTGACCCGTGTAATAGGTTTGAAATAACTCCGTACGGATCCCCAACACTGTTTTTAGTTTCTCTGCTAAACTAAATTCATTTGAGGCATACATTGCCGTTATTCTTTGCTCTCCCTCATAAGCATTTGCTTGTTCAAAAAGATCGCCATTAACTAGATGTGTCCCAACGCCTGTTTGCGGGGTCCATATGTTGTTTTCAGCCAATAAGTTGTCTGCATCTCCATCTTCAACAGACAATCCTGTTGTCGGGTTAGTGATGGTAAACGTATAATCGTCAATTTTAAAGTCTCTATATTTATAGGTATAACCTCCACCAAATTTTACTTTTGCAGGGTTGTTAAAAAAGGTATATTTCTTATTGACATCTAGTTTTCCAACTAGGTTAATCTCTTCTAGAGTCCTCCAGATTCTAATAGGATAGCTTGAGGCACTTGGACTAATGATAGAATTGCCTTCCTGAGTTACCTGTAAGGGAGTAATTCGATGGTCTTTGTCATAGACTCTTGATAGTGATGGCGATAGTTTCCAGTCTATTTGCCAACCACTGTCTCTTAAGGAATGTTTTCCTGCTAATAAAACATTAGTAATTGATCTTTCGGAGTAAAGGAGTGCGTCTTTGGTAATGGGTTCAAAACCGCTACCACCGCCTGCTTGCGCTAGCTGTTGTTCATACCTTCCAGCTGTACTCTCCCCATTTTGTATATGAAGAAAGTTTAATTTGTATTTTGAATCTTCACGCTTATATACAAGTCCAGCAAGCAAATTTAACACTACTGAATTAACTCCAACTTCTCCTAAAGTTGTACGGGTAGCCAAAAGGTCATTATTAGAGGCGTTATTTTGATCTCTCATATAGGTCCCGTCTACTCTATTGTCATAGAACTCCGTTTTATTTTTGTAAGAAAAAGACAATTGATATCCCAGTTTATCGTCTCCAATGTCATACTGATCTCCGGCAGTAAATCCAAAATCATAATTAACGCCACTATCTGACCTTTTAGCTGTCAATTCTTTATTAAAGGCGCCTGTGAGCGCTGTTAAGACAGACGAATTTGCAAATGTTCCAGGAATCGGCTGGTACCTGTTTATAGGTCTTTTTCTCATACCGTTATCAAAACCAAGCCAATCGGTATTACTTCCAGTGTAGCTTAAGTAGTTTGAGTTTAAATGCATGTTTGGGTTATAGGAAGTCCCCATAGAAAGGGTATAGGATTTTTTGCTTGGGTAATCTTTGGTAATAATATCAATAACACCCCCTGTGAAATCTGCAGGATATTCGGCAGCAGCAGATTTAATTACAATAACATTTTCTAAAATATTTGTAGGAAAAACATCCATTTGAATGGTGTTTCTATCTGGGTCTAAGCCGGGAATGTCCACCCCATTTAATATGGATTTAGTATAGCGGTCTCCCAAGCCTCTTACATACACGTACTTACCCCCCTGAATTGAAACTCCAGGAACACTTTTAACAGCACTAGCTATATTACTCGCGCCACTACTTTTAATACTCTGTGCCGAAAGTCCGTCTAATAATGTGATCGACTTTTTCTGTAAGTCTAATACTGCAGACTCTGTATTTTTTCTTATAGTAGTTGTAATAACAATGGCATCTAATGAGTTTGTTTTAAGTGTTACATCCACAATCACCTCAGAATCTGGACCAATGTTTACATCAGATATTTCAATTGATTGATAGCCGATATAAGAGAAAATAATTGTGTAAATTCCTTCAGAAATTTCAAGTTGGTACTTACCATCAAAATCTGAAGTAGTTCCCGTTGTGGTGTTTTTGACTAGCACATTGGCAAATGCCATAGGTTCATTATAATCTCCGTCAGTAATTGATCCAACGATTTTTCCAGATTGAGCTGTGAGTTGAACCGCAAAAAAAGTTGTGAGTAAAATTGTAATTAGTTTGTGTGTTTTCATAGTTTTTATTTAAACAACAAACAATTGCCCGTGAATTAACACAAGCAATTGTAAAGTTGACTAATTTTCATTTTTAAATTAGAAATCTAACCCTGCTTTAGTATTTGCATAAGTCCAACTGAGTAATGAGGTTGTAGCTCCAACAGTACCTTCGCCTTGCGCTACAGCATTAGCTGTAGAACCAAATCCACTAACTTCAACTGAAGCAGCTTTGTTTACAAATAAATCTGCTACCTCAGAAACACCATCAGGCAATACAATTTCCCATTCCCCAAAAATTAATAAACCATCATTGTAATTTGTAGCAACCCCATCGTTGTCTAATTCCACATCTGATGAGTCTTTAAAGCCGTAAGCATAAATATTTTCTGTGGTACCCATAGCTCCAGATCTGTAATCGGCATATTCGCCGTTTTCAGTAACTGAATTCCCTACGATAGTAGCATTTCTCAATGTAAATGAACCCGTTGCAGACCCTTCAGGTCCGTCAATTTCAAATGCATGATCAGAATTAACTCCTAATACTACAACGGCATTATCAATGACTCCAGAATAGGCTTGATCAATATCTATTGCATCATCCCCTTGTGACCAAACCAATAGGTTAGACGCATTAACTGTACCTCCAAAAAACTCAATACCATCATCAACATTTGCAACCACTTCGATATTATCGATTAGTGTTCCAGAACCTACGCCACCAAGAGTTAAACCATTGATTTCATTTCCTTCTCCAATTAGTGCGCCTCCATGACGAATAGAAATATATTGGTACACTCCAGAATTGTCAGTGGCGTCACCACCACCATAAAGACCAAAAGTATCATCGGCAGGAATTCCTTCAATTTGCACGACCTGTACGTCTCCAGAAAATGAACAAGGAGCGTTTCCTAACACAATCAAACCACCCCAAAGTCCAGAGTTTGTCTCGTCTAAATTTGTTCCAGCAGTTTGTCCAACCTCAATATTGTCATTTATTGATGTAAAAATTATAGGCTCTGTCGCTGTACCTGAAGCATTTAATTTTCCGCCTTGAGCAACAATAAGTGCAGATGCTAAGGAGCCATTTCCCTCTGTCCCTTTAATAATAGTTCCAGCTTGAATTGTTAATACAACTCCGCTTGATACCACAACTTTTTGGTTAAGCACGTATATGTTGTTACTAGTCCAAGTAGTGCTTTCAGAAATCATTCCAGAAACAGACACGATATTGTCTGCTGGATTGACCGGGTTATCAGTGTCTTGAAGAATTGGCGGTGCTTCATCGTTCATACATCCAGTAAACGCAAGTCCTAAAATTGCTGATAAAGTAAAAATTGTTTTTTTCATTTTAATTTTTATTAATATTTTAGTTAATTATTGTTAGCACAAATTAACAGCTTAAGGTCTTTATTAAGGTTACATCACTTTTACAAAACCATTAACAAAACGTTAGCGTTCCTATTACAATCACGAATTTTAGATACATTTAATTAACATTGAAATGAGTATCTTGCAGGTTAATATCAGATACTATGAATTGGGAACAATTACTCTCCTTAAAACGCCATGGCGACACGAATAAACGGCTTAGAAATGAACAGGACGAAACCCGTTTAGGATTTGATGTTGATTACGACCGCATTATTTTTTCACCCGAGTTTCGAAGTCTTCAAGACAAAACACAGGTGGTGCCGCTGTCATCGACAGATTTTGTGCATACCCGACTAACACATAGTCTAGAAGTTAGTGTGGTAGCTCGTTCATTAGGAAGAAGGGTAGGTGTTAAGGTCTTAGAAAAACACCCCTACTTAAAAGAAGTTCATGGTTATAAGTCCAATGATTTTGGCGCTATTGTTGCGGCAGCTGCGCTTGCCCATGACATAGGGAATCCCCCTTTCGGACATTCTGGAGAAAAAGCAATAGGTCACTTTTTTAAAACTGGAGCGGGTCAACAGTTTAAAGAGCAGATGACTCCTAAAGAGTACCAAGATTTGTGCAACTTTGAGGGGAATGCCAATGGCTTTAAAGTTTTGACTCAAGATAAGCTGGGTTCAAAAGGCGGCTTAAGGTTAAGCTATGCCACCCTAGGTGCTTTCACTAAATATCCTAAAGAATCACTTCCTGTTAAACCAAATTCTAATATAGCCTCTAAGAAATATGGTTTTTTTCAAACCGAAAAAAGTGGCTTCCTTGACGTTGCTTCCGAATTAGGAATGAAAAAACAGCAGGACCAAAATATTCAGTACTCAAGACACCCATTAGCATTCCTAGTAGAAGCAGCTGACGATATTTGTTATACAATCATTGATTTTGAAGATGGAATTAATCTAGGACTTATTGAAGAAGACTATGCATTAGAGTATTTAATAAACTTAGTAAGACACACCATTAATACCGAAAAGTACAACACACTGTCTTCCACAAAAGAACGTGTGAGTTATTTAAGAGCCTTGGCAATTAGCACCTTGATAGAGGATGCTGTTTCTTTATTTATGGCTAATGAAAAAGAAATTCTAGAAGGAGAATTTCATGTTTCAATTCTTGATAAAAGTAAATACCAAGCACAGATTAATGACATTATTAAACTTAGTATTGAAAAAATATACAACGCTGATGAGGTTATAGATAAAGAGATTTCTGGCTTTGAAATTTTAAATGAACTCTTAGGCAGGTTTATTTTATCAGTTAACAACAACTTCAACAATACCCCCTCTAGTTATGATAAACTCCTTCTAAGGCTTTTACCAAAAGAAGTAGATATTCTTAACGACAGCCTCTACACCAGAGTGATGAACGTATGTTATTTTGTTTCCTTATTTTCTGATAAAAAAGCAGTTTTAACCTATAAGAAGATCAAAGGCTTAGCTTTTTAGACTTTTGATTAATTTGTGAAGTTCATGAGCGCTAACCCCTATAAGTTGCTGAAGATTGTCAATAGCTCCATGCTCAATAAATTCATCAGGGATTCCTTTAACAACCACATCGTTTTTGTAGCGGTGAGTGGCTGCAAATTCCAATATAGCACTTCCAAATCCTCCATTTTCAACCCCATCTTCAATCGTTATGAGTGTTGAATGGGTTTTAAAAATAGTATGCAATAATGATACATCTAGAGGTTTTATAAAACGCATATCGTAGTGTCCACAATTGAGTCCACGGATGGCTTCTGTTACCTTATTAGAAATGGCCCCTATGCTTAAAACAGCGAGACCCTCTCCTTGCTCTAATTGAACTCCGGTTCCAATTTCAATAGCTTCAAACGGCGATTTCCAACAAGGTGTGACGCCTCTGCCTCTTGGGTATCTAATAGCGATCGGATGCTCTAATCCTATCTGTGCGGTGTACATAATATTTCTTAACTCTATCTCATTTCGAGGCGCAAAGATAATGAGATTTGGAACACACCTTAGGTATGCTAAATCAAAAACTCCATGATGTGTAGCGCCATCTTCCCCTACCAATCCAGCGCGATCGATACAGAAAATAACAGGTAAATTTTGCAAGGCAACGTCGTGAATTATTTGATCATAAGCGCGTTGTAAAAAAGTAGAGTAGATATTGCAAAAAGGGATAAGCCCTTGAGTTGCCATCCCCGCAGCCATGGTTACCGCATGTTGCTCTGCAATTCCTACATCAAATGCCCGCTCAGGAAGTGCCTCCATCATATATTTGAGAGAACTACCTGTGGGCATCGCAGGTGTAATACCTATAATGTTTTTATTAGATTTCGCTAACTCCAAAAGAGTATGACCGAAAACATCTTGGTACTTAGGAGGAAGATCCTCATTATTTTTAGTAAATATATCTCCTGTTTCAGCATCAAATTTTCCGGGCGCATGGTATTTAACTTGATCTTTTTCAGCCTGCCTTAATCCTTTGCCTTTGGTGGTGATAACATGAAGAAACTTAGGACCATCAATCGACTTCAGTCGTTTTAATTCAGAAACAAGCGCTTTAAGATCATGTCCGTCAACGGGTCCGGAATATTCAAAATTGAGGGCTTCAAATATGTTATCTTGTTTTTGAGTGCCTTTTTTTACATTGGTTAGATACTGTTTTAGCGCCCCAACACTTGGGTCAATTCCAATTGCATTGTCATTTAAAATTACTAATAAATTTGCAGTGGTTACGCCGGCATGATTGAGCCCTTCAAAGGCCATCCCACTGGCTATAGAAGCATCGCCAATCACGCAGATGTGCTGTCTGTCTTCACCCTTCAACTGGGAAGCGATCGCCATTCCTAAGGCTGCTGAAATGGAGGTAGATGAATGCCCAGTCCCAAAAGTATCGTATTCACTTTCGTCCCGTTTCGGAAATCCACTCAAGCCCTTGAACTGTCGGTTTGTATGGAATTCAGACTTTCGTCCGGTTAGAATTTTATGCCCATAAGCTTGGTGGCCTACATCCCAAACTAACAAATCTATGGGTGTGTTATAAACATAATGCAAAGCGATTGTAAGCTCTACAACTCCAAGACTAGCTCCCAAATGGCCTTCTTTACTCGCTATGACTTCAATGATAAATTGTCTTAGCTCTTTTGCCAGCTGAGGCAGTTCTTCGGCCGAAATCTGACGTAAATCTTTTGGGGAGTTTATATGTTTCAGTAAATTTTTCATTACAAAACAAAAGTACAAGATTGAAATCGTATTTTTGACTTATGGATGCTATTTTTGACGATGATTATTTTATGAGAAAGGCCCTTCAGGAAGCTGAGGTTGCTTTTGATAAAGGCGAAGTTCCTGTTGGAGCTGTGATTGTTGTTGATAATAGAATCATAGCAAGAGCTCATAACCTTACCGAGCTTCTTACAGATGTTACGGCCCATGCAGAAATGCAAGCCATTACTGCTGCCGCAAACTTTTTAGGAGGGAAGTATTTACACAAATGTAGTTTGTATGTGACACTAGAACCCTGTCAAATGTGTGCTGGTGCACTGTTTTGGAGTCAAATCTCAACGATTATCTACGGGGCCAAAGACGAGCAAAGAGGCTGTGGGGTGATGGGAACCAAGTTGCATCCTAAAACAATGATACGTGGGGGGGTTTTAGCAGATGAAGCCTCTCAACTACTAAAGCGTTTTTTTAGTGAAAAACGTAAATTGAATTAATCTTACGTTTTCTTAGAGTCATTAAATTCACGCATTTTTTCTAAATTTTCAGCAGTCAGCATATAGTCTGCCATCTTTTTGTCTTTCCAACGGTAATAAGAAAACAACGGAAAAACTACGGCGCATAAGCCAATTACTCCAAATCCAACTAATTTATCTGAGTAGGGTAACTCAACAATCAAGCCTATCAACATACTGACCAGTGTCGTAATAAATAAGAACCAAATCAAGTGTTTCATTTTTTAGAATAAAGTTATTTTATATCTACTTTTAGGTGTAGCTCATTTAATTGCGCTGCATCTATCGCAGAAGGTGCATCTATCATCACATCGCGTCCAGAGTTGTTTTTTGGAAAGGCTATAAAATCTCTAATAGTTTCTTGACCTCCTAATATTGCCACTAAACGGTCTAGACCAAAGGCCAAACCTCCGTGTGGCGGAGCACCATATTCAAAGGCATTCATAAGAAATCCAAACTGTTCTTTTGCTTCTTCAGGGGTAAAGCCAAGATGGTTAAACATCAATGCTTGGGTTGCCTTGTCGTGGATACGAATAGATCCTCCTCCAATTTCATTTCCATTTAAAACCAAGTCATAGGCGTTTGCTTTTACAGCACCTGGATCGGAATCTAATAATTTAATTTGATCAGGTTTTGGGGCTGTAAATGGATGGTGCATTGCATGGAAGCGCTTGCTATCTTCATCCCATTCAAGTAATGGAAAGTCTGTAACCCAAAGCGGTGCAAATTCCTTAGGATTTCGAAGGCCTAAGCGTTCAGCTAGTTCCATACGTAAGGCACTTAATTGTGTTCTTACTTTATCGGTAGGGCCAGAAAGCACACAAACTAAGTCACCGGCTTGCGCTCCAGTTACCTCAGCCCACTGCGCCAAGTCTTCTTGGTCATAAAACTTATCTACCGAAGACTTGTAGGTGCCGTCGTCATTACAACGTGAGTATATCATTCCTAAAGCACCAACTTGAGGGCGTTTGAGCCAGTTGATGATGCTATCAATTTCTTTTCGAGTAAAGCTATTTCCACCAGGAACTGCAATACCAACCACTAATTCAGCAGAATTGAAAACCCCAAAATCTTTATGTTGAGATATGGCATTCAGTTCTCCAAACTTCATTCCAAAACGAATGTCTGGCTTATCGTTTCCATATGTTTGTAGAGCATCATCATAAGTCATTCTTGGAAATGAGGAGATGTCTTTACCGTGTATAGACTTTATAAGATGACGTGTTAGGCCTTCAAAAATATTTAGTATATCTTCTTGATTTACAAAGGCCATTTCACAATCAATCTGAGTAAATTCAGGCTGTCGATCGGCTCTTAAATCTTCATCTCTAAAACATTTTACAATCTGAAAGTATCTATCCATGCCGCCAACCATCAATAATTGCTTGAAGGTTTGAGGCGACTGAGGAAGGGCATAAAACTGACCTTCATTCATTCGACTTGGCACTACAAAATCACGGGCCCCTTCTGGGGTTGATTTTATTAAGTATGGCGTTTCAACCTCTATAAATTCTTGAGACGATAAATATGAACGAACTTCTTGCGTCACTTTATGTCTAAAAATCAAATTGTTTTTAACGGGGTTTCGTCGAATGTCCAAATAGCGGTACTTCATACGAAGTTCTTCTCCACCATCGGTTTGGTCCTCTATAGTAAAAGGAGGCACTTTCGCTTCATTTAACAGCGTTAGTTTAGACACCAGAATTTCGATGTCTCCAGTTTCTAAGTTAGGGTTTTTTGAAGCACGCTCAATGACGGTACCTGTCACTTGAATAACGAATTCACGTCCTAAGCTTTTAGCCATGTTTACCATTGCTTCTGGTGTACGCTCTGCATCAAAGATAAGTTGTGTTATTCCGTAGCGGTCTCTTAAATCGACCCAAATTACAAACCCCTTGTCACGAGATTTTTGCACCCACCCTGAAAGCGTCACTTCTTCGTTAATATTTAAGGCTCTTAACTGGCCACAATGATGACTTCTGTACATAAGACTAAATTAGTTGAGCAAATTTAACATTTAAAAATTAAAACCAATAGCCTTAGGAAGTGACTTTAAGCTTTTTTGCTTTCAATTTGTTGATTAAGTAAAACAAGATAGGAACAACCACTAGCGTTAAAAAGGTAGCAAAGGTAAGTCCAAAGACAATAGCCCAACCCATTGGCCCCCAAAACGCCACATTTTCTCCTCCAATGTAAAAATTAGGATTTAGCTCTGTTATTAGTGTTCTAAAATTAATATTTATTCCAAGTGCCAGTGGAAGTAAACCTAAAATTGTGGTGATTGCTGTTAGTATAACCGGTCTTAAACGCGTTTTACCTCCTTCAACCACGCACGCAACAAGCAGGTCTGGGGTTAGTTTACTATCTACGGGAAGCCCTAACTCACGTCGCTTACGAACAATGGTAAGATTAATGTAGTCTATCAAAACAATAGCATTATTAACAACTATACCAGCAAGTGAAATGATGCCTATCATTGTCATAAGAACGACAAAATCCATTCTAAAAATCAAGAGCCCAAATAATACCCCAATCAAACTAAGAAACACAGATATGGAAATAATAATAGGGGTTGTTGCAGAATTAAATTGTGCAACCAAAATCAAGAAAATCAATAGAACTGCAATTAAAAGTGCTTTGCTTAGGAATGCCATTTCTTTGGCCTGTTCTTCTTGTTCTCCAGTGAAATTAACTTTTATGTTTTTAGGGATTTCAAATTTTTCAGTAATCTCTCGAATCTTATCATTAACTTCTGTTGGGTTGTAGTCATTTAAGACATTTGAGTATACAGTGACTACTCTGTCCAAATTAATTCGTTTGATTGCACTAAAGGCTGTTTTGTTTTCCGAGGTAGCAACAGCAGATATTGGAACCTGTTTTATTTGTCCGTCACTTTGGTTTCTAAAGGTTATTTTTTGATTTAATAAGGCGTATTTATTATAACGCATCTCATCTTTCAGCCTCAGGTTTATAGGGTAATCATCGGTTGCATCTTTGTAAGTTGAGATTTCCTTGCCGTAAAGGGCCGTTCTCAAATTCATCCCTATTTGTCCTGTGGAAACTCCTAGACGTCTTGCTTTTTGACGGTCTACTGTCACGATCATCTCAGGCTTGCCTTGGTCAATATCTAATTTAAGCTCCTCAATTCCAGCCACATTAGATGTGTTTATAAAGGCTTTCAAGGCATTAGCTGTTTCTAAAATAAGCTCATAATCATCTCCTTTTACTTCAATATTTATAGGCGGTCCTGTTGGGGGTCCGTCCGAGGGCTTGTCAACAACAATACTGACCCCTGGGTATCCTTGTAATAATTCACGAACTTCTTTAAGCACCGTTTCAGAACTAACACCTTCACGATCTTGAAACTTCACAAAATCAATTGTAATTCGCGCTTTATTCGGAGTTTTACCTCCTTCTTGCCCACGGCTGGGATCCGCGGTACCTTCTCCAACTTGTCCGATCACAGATGTGATCAAGAAGTTTTCCCCATTGACTTCATACTTTTTTAAGTAAGTTTCAATATCCTTTTCTATTTCCATTGAAATAGTGTTGGTTTCTTCAATATCGGTTCCAATGGGATACTCCACATACACAAACACTTGTTTAGCATCAGTGTTTGGAAAGAATAATATTTTTGGAGGAAATGTAAACATTAGTAATACGGCTAGAAATAATAGCCCAAACGTTCCAGTAACGATACCAACAGGGTTTTTCCCTTTTAAAGCATAGCTCAAAAAACGCTCGTATAGGTTTTCTAGTTTTGTGATAAAAGTAACCTTAGACTCCTCTTTAGGCATTACTTTCATATACACTGAAATCAACATCGGGTTTATTATAAGTGCTACAAAAAGAGAGGAGCTCAATACAATTATTAGCGTGATTGGCAGCCACCTCATAAACTCTCCCATAATACCTTCCCATAAAATTAAAGGGAAGAAAGCAGCTAAAGTAGTAGCTGTTGACGCAATTATTGGCATCGCCACTTCCCCAACACCCAGCTTTGCAGCCTGAATTCTTGGGTAGCCTTCATCCATTAATCGATAAACATTTTCAACTACAACAATCCCGTTATCAACCAGCATCCCTAAAGCGATAACTAAAGAAAACAAGACCATTGTGTTAAGGGTTACCCCCATAAATCCTAAAATAGTAAAGGATAAAAACATAGATAATGGAATTGCAATTCCAACAAATAAAGCATTGCGAAACCCTAGGAAGAAATACAGGACTGTGACCACTAATATGATTCCTAAAATAATGCTGTTCTCTAGATCAGAAACCATGGTCCGTGTTTCGTTTGATTGATCATTTGTCTTAGAAATTATGAGACTCTTAGGGAATATGCTTTTTTGAGCTGTTTCAATAATCTCATCAATCTTAGTAGATGCTTTTAAAAGGTTTTGACCACCTCTTTTTTTAACGTCCAGCATCACTACAGGTTGCATATATTCTCTTGCAAAACTCTCTTTTTCTTGCTCTTTGAACGAGACCTCAGCTATGTCTCTTAGGTATACAATGTTCCCTTTTTCTTGTTTCACAATAAGGTCCCTAACGCTTAAGGGGTCCTCGAATTCGCCTGTTACCCGAACTGTTTTTCGAACGCCATTTTCTAGGATGTCACCCCCAGTAACACTCATGTTTTCAAATTTAACAGCATTTTCTATGTCAGTGAAGCTTATCATCGATGCTTCCATTTTATATAAGTCGACTGCTATTTCAAGTTCCTTTTCTTGAACCCCTCTAATGTCCACACTAGAAATTTCAGAAAGCTCTTCAATTTCATCCTCTAAGTATTCAGCATATTCCTTTAACTGGTCCATAGAAAATTCTCCGGATAAATTAATATTCATTATAGGAATACGTTCACTAAAATTCATTTCTGTGACGCTTGGCTTCGACTGCAGGTCTTTTGGAAAATCAGTATCCGCCATGGCAACATCAACTTTGTCTTTCACCTTTTGAAGTGCTTCGGCAGGGGTATAATCAAAGTTGAATTCAACCACAATGCTAGAGTATCCCTGTATGGAATTAGATGTAATTTTATCAACGCCTGTTATTGAGTTTATTTCTTTTTCTAATCTTTTAGTGATAAGTTTTTCCACATCCAATGCTGAATTTCCAGGGTAAGGAGTTGCGACGTAAATTTGTGGAACAATAATTTCTGGGAAATTTTCTCTGGCCATTCCAGTGTAAGAAAGCAGTCCTCCAAGTATGATAATGAAGGTGATCACAGACACCGTTATCCTGTTAGAAATCGCCCACGAAGAGATTTTAAATTCTTTTATTTTATTTGAGTTCATAATTTATTAGTCTACAAGTTTTACAATATCACCATTTTTAACCAGTCGAGCGCCTTTGTCAACCAAGGTTGATTTACTATTGAGCCCTTCAGAAATATAGGAGAAGTTGTTGTAGGAATTCGAGTCTTTAACAAAGGTCTTTATAACTTTATAGTTAGCTTCTTCTGCCTCAAGGGTATAGACAAATGTTTTGCCATTACGATCTTTTTGAATAACTTTTGAAGGGATTACAATTCCAGAAGCATTAAAATCGTTGATTTTAATGTCGGCAAGTAAGTTAGCTTTTAGTTCATTGTTATTGTTCTTAACGTCTATTCGTGTTTTAAAACTGCGATTGCTAGGGTTAATGAAGTTTCCAACCTGCGTTATGTTAGCCTCAAAAGAGATGTCAATGGATGAAAAGCTTAACAATGCCATTGTTCCCTTGGAAATCGATTTTAAATAAGTCTCCGTAATTTCACTTTCTATATAAACGTTGTCAAGATTAACCAGCCTTAAAAACGGCGTTTGGGGAGATATCAGCTCTCCTGTTTTCGCAAAGACTTGATCTATAGTTCCAGAAAAAGGCGCGATGATCTTCATTTTACGAGCCTGAGCTTTTAAACTATTTAAGCTATTTTCAAGCCCTTCTTTTTGGGATTTTATTTGTAGAAATTGGATTTCACTTCCAATCTTTTGCTCCCATAACCGTGCTTGTCGCTCATAGGTAGTCGTAGCCAAATCAAGCTGTGTTTTTAATTGTAAAACAGAATTATCAATAACTGAACTCTCTAAGGTTGCTAAAACCTGGCCTTTAGTTACTTTCTGTCCTTGTTTAATTAGGACAGCAGTTACAGTGCCCCCCATTTCAGCGCGGAGTTCGATTGCCTTGTCTGCTTTTACAACCCCCTGCACTTCAATATAATGATTAAATATTTTTTCTTCTGCCTTAAATGATGTGACAGTCACCAGTCTTTTGAGAGTATCCAAGTCTGAAATGGCGATTTCAACGGATTTTAATTTGGCGCTGATATTATTTAGTTGGTTTACAAGGTCTGTTTTTTGTGTTTTTAAATCGTTAAGAGACTTTGATTCCTTAGGGGCAGTATTACAGCCAAGAACTAAGGATAAAAGGCCTATGTAAAAAATGGATTTCATGGGGGGGGTATTATGTTTATATGTCATTGTTTAGTTTTTAAGGGGCGTATTTATAAGGGATTCTAAGTCAACTCCTTTTAACAAAATATTTAGCATTGATTGGAGGTAGTCTTGTTGCGCTATGTACAATTGTCTTTGTGCTTGAGACAAATCAAAACTAGTTGTTAGGCCTTCGAAAAATTTAATTTCATTTTTAGTTGCTATATTTTTAGAAAGATTAAGGGCCTTTTTTTTAATCTCATAATCTTCAAATGCAAATTCATAATTACTCCTTGCTGTATTAATTTCTAGTTTTATTTTATTTGTGGTGTCTTCTAAATTTGACTTTGATTTCTCTAAGTTCAGTCGTGCTCTTTGAGTCGAGGCACTTCGTTTAAATGAGCTAAAAACAGGGATGTCTAAGGTCACACCAAACAGGGAAGCACCAAACCATTTTTGGGAGTTTTCAGTAAAAGAAAAGCGCTGACTATTTCCAGAGTAGCTCCCGTTTACAAAAGCATTTAAGGTTGGTAAGGCTTTGCTTTTTTCTAATTTCAACAAAAGTTCGTCTGACTTCACGGAGTTAACAGCAATTTTAAAGTCTATAACTTCTTCAAATTCATTTTCGGACCTTGAAGTGGTTAGGGTGGAATAGAAAACAACTAATTCATCTAAGCTGTTTGTCAATACTACTGCTGCGGTGAGATCCAAACCAAGAGAATTATTAAACATTTGGTAAGCGAGATCTTTTAACCGCTTCGAATAGCGCTGGTTGCTCTTTAACCCCGATAGCGTCAGTTGCAGTTGTTGTAGACTTTCTTCTTCAATAAGACCGCTCTCATACACTTTTGAAACCTCCCAAACGTTTTTCTCTAATAGTGCAATATTTGAATTTACAATTTCCAAATTTTCTTCAACTAACAATACATTACCATATGAGTAGGCTACAATTTTACTAATTTCATTTATTGTTTTTTCTTTGGAATTTTTAGAGATTTCAAGAAATACTTTTGCGGCTTGAAGTGCTACTAAATATGAGCCGTCAAATAGTTTTTGTTTGACTGTCACGGCGCTATTCATTGTTTGCTTTGTACCAAACAAAACTTCTGCAAATTGTCCAGGTGCTCCGCCAAAAAACTCAGCAGGAATAAGCGAAACTTGTTGTTCAAGCCAGTTGTTATAGCCAATGTTCGCATTGATCTGCGGTAGCCCTGTGGCAGTTGTTTCTCGTTTTGTTTGTACAGCAATTTTCACATCACGTTCCGCATTTTGGATGGCCCTGTTGTTCTTAATTGCAAAGCCTATAGCCTCTTGCAAAGTAAAGCTATATTTGTTTTCTTGAGCATTCAGCGAAGCGGCAAAAAGCCAGAAAATAATAAATTTATGTAACATTGTTAGGTAGGTTTGGGTTTAGGTAGTTATTTAATAAGTTGAGGCCTTTGCTTGTGACGATAGCACGTAAATGATACTCTAGATAGCTTTCAAAAATATAGTGTTTATCAAAAAGAGCGTCTGGGAAAACATTAATATCACGAATACCGTTCATGCCACTAAAATACATTCTAGAAATAAACTCCAAATTAATTTCAGATCTAAATAAACCAGTTTCAACCCCCTTTTTGAGGCTATCTATTACACAGGAATTCATTTTTTCAAATTGCTTAATATTTAGCAAATCATTAATTTTAGGGTAGTATTTCTTTAGCTGAAATTTCGGAGATACTTTTTCATTTTTCAAGTAATTCATTACAAACATCTTTATTTGATAAAGCTCTTCGATTGGATTTATTGAGGTTTCTTTTATGCTATCAATCCCTTGGTGTATCTGATCCAAAGCTTCAAAAGTTACAACTTCCACAAGTTCTGTTTTGTTGGCAAAGTGAGCATAAATCGTTTTTTTAGAAATTCCCATCGCATTGGCAATGTCATCCATTGTAATGCTCTTAAACCCAAGGGTTAAAAATAATTCTTCTGCTTTTTTTATAATTTTCTCTTTCATAACAGTGTGCAAACATACGGCAGGAAACTTTAAAAACAGTTAAAGTTTCGTAAGTTTTGTAGTTTTTTAACATTTAATGTTTTCGCTTTTGTAAAATAGTTGTTAGAATTCTCTTATTTTTGTTTCCATGCAAGCGATCGTAGAGTACCAAAATCAATTTTCAGAATTTCTTAATACATACAACGTTGAAAGAGAGCCTAAGAATCTCTATCAGCCTATAAAGTATATTCTCAATCTTGGAGGTAAGCGCTTACGACCTGTTTTGACACTTATGACCACAGCGTGTTTTGACGGAGATGTTGACCGTGCAATGGACGCTGCTTTAGCTGTTGAGGTTTTTCATAATTTTTCTTTAATTCACGATGATATTATGGATGCTGCACCTTTACGTCGAGGCCAAGAAACTGTGCATGAAAAATGGGATTTAAACACAGGTATTTTATCAGGAGACGCCATGCTTATTAGGGCGTATCAGCTTTTTGAAAATTATCCACCAGAAACATTTAGAGAGTTAGCGAAGTTATTTAGCAAAACAGCCTTAGAGGTATGTGAGGGCCAGCAATACGATATTGATTTTGAAACGCGCCTGCAAGTTTCTATACCTGAGTATTTAAAAATGATTGAATGCAAAACAGCTGTATTGGTTGGTGCAGCGATGCAAATGGGTGCAATTGTTGCTAATGCTCCTATTGAAGACCAGGTTCGTTGCTATGATTTTGGAAAAAACCTTGGAATAGCATTTCAGCTGCAAGATGATTATTTAGATGCTTTTGGAAATCCTGAAATTTTTGGTAAACAAGTAGGGGGGGACATATTAGAAAACAAAAAAACTTACTTATTTTTAAAAGCGATTGAAAACGGATCCCCTGAAGTAAGAACTGAATTAACTCAGTTATTTCAAAATAATGCTTTAAAACCAGAAAATAAAGTTTCTAAAACATTAGAGCTATTTGTGCGCTCTGAAGCAAATATTGCAACCAAAGCTGCTATTTCTTTTTATACCAAAGCGGCATTTGATGTTTTAGAAACTATTAATATCTCAGGCCCTAACAAGCAAATCCTCAAAGACTTTGGGACCGAACTCATGACGAGGGACGTATAATTTCTAAGAATATATAATTACACCAAAAATTATTCATATTTATCTTATTTTCACTTAGCTGTTTTGCGAAAAATCGTATTTTTGTATATATTTTTTTACTAAAAAAAATAGAATTATTAATCCATGGATAAGTATTCTTTTCTAAACGCTGCTCACACTGCTCACTTTGCAGACATGTACGAACAATATCAGCAAGACCCTGATAGTATAGAACCAAGCTGGAAAGCTTTTTTTCAAGGCTATGACTTTGGAAGTGAAAGCTATGGCTCTACAGGAGAAATAGTCGAAGGCGTAAGTACTCAAATCCCCGAGCAAGTACAGAAAGAATTTCAAGTTATAAAATTAATTGATGGGTATCGAACACGTGGGCACTTGTTTACTAAAACGAATCCTGTAAGGGATCGCAGAAAATACCAGCCCTCACTTGAGCTTGAGAATTTCGGATTGTCGTCAGTTGATTTAGACACTATTTTTAATGCTGGAGAAGTTATTGGAATAGGACCTCAAAGTCTACGAGTTATTATTGAGCATCTAGAGGCTATTTATTGTGATGCTATTGGAGTTGAATACATGTATATCCGAAAACCCCTTGAGCGTCAATGGATACAAGACAAGCTTAATAAAAATGATAATCACGGGAGCTTTAGCTCAGACGAAAAGAAACATATTCTTAAAAAGCTTAACGACGCCGTGTCATTTGAAACTTTTTTACACACTAAATATGTTGGTCAAAAACGCTTTTCTTTAGAAGGGAATGAATCCTTAATTCCAGCGGTTGATGCGCTTATTGAAAAAGCAGCATCTTATGGAGTAAAAGAGTTTGTAATGGGAATGGCTCACCGAGGGCGCCTGAGTACATTAACCAATATATTTGGTAAATCTGCAAGTGATATTTTTAGTGAATTTGACGGAAAGGACTACGAGGAAGAAGTCTTCGATGGCGATGTAAAATACCACCTTGGCTGGACGAGTGACCGATTGACAGATAACGGAAATCGAATTAATTTAAGTATTGCTCCAAACCCATCACATTTAGAGACTGTAGGGGCTGTAGTAGAGGGAATTACACGTGCCAAGCAAGATGCTATCGAACCAGAAAATGCAAGTAAAGTTTTACCAATAGTTGTTCATGGTGACGCCGCAATTGCTGGGCAAGGACTTGTTTATGAAGTAGTTCAAATGGCTCAATTGGATGGTTATAAGACCAACGGAACTATTCATATTGTCGTAAATAATCAAATTGGGTTTACTACAAATTATTTAGATGCGCGTTCTTCAACCTATTGTACAGACGTAGCTAAAGTGACGCTTTCACCCGTGCTCCACGTAAATGCCGATGACGCCGAGTCTGTTGTTCATGCTATTATATTTGCATTGGATTTTAGAATGCAGTTTAAGCGAGATGTATTTATAGATTTATTAGGCTACAGAAAGTACGGCCATAATGAGGGTGATGAGCCACGATTTACACAGCCAAAGCTATACAAAGCTATAGCAAGCCATAGTAATCCTCGTGATATTTACGCCCAAAAATTAATAGATGAAGGAGTAATAGATTCTAATTACGTTTCTAAACTTGAGAAGGACTATAAAGCGTCCTTAGAAACAGAACTAGTTACATCTAGAAAAGATGACAAAACAGTTATTACGCCGTTTATGCAAAAGGCTTGGGAAGGCTATCCAAGAGCCAAGGTAAACAAGATGAGGTTGACAGTTGACACACGTTATTCTAAAGAAAAATTAGCGAATATTAGCAGAATCATATCTACGCTTCCTGAAGATAAAAAATTTATCCGCAAGATTTCTCGTTTGATACAGGCTCGTAGGCAAATGTTTGAAACAGATAAACTTGATTGGTCGATGGCAGAACATTTAGCATTTGGCTCTCTTTTAGAAGAAGGGTTCAATGTTCGTATCTCTGGGCAAGATGTCGAGCGAGGTACGTTTTCTCACCGTCACGCAGTTGTTAAAGTTGAAGACAGTGAAGAAGAAGTAATTCTCCTTAATAATATAAGTTCAGACCAAGGCGAATTTAACATTTATAACTCGTTGTTGTCTGAATACGGCGTTGTAGGATTTGATTATGGCTATGCTATGGCTAGTCCTAATACACTAACGATATGGGAAGCTCAGTTTGGGGATTTCAGTAATGGAGCCCAAATCATGATTGATCAGTATATCTCATGTGGTGAGGATAAGTGGAAAACACCAAATGGAATTGTCATGTTGTTGCCTCACGGATATGAAGGGCAAGGAGCAGAGCATTCTTCAGGTCGAATGGAAAGGTATCTGCAACTTTGTGGAAAAGACAATATGTTTATAGCAGATTGTACCACACCAGCTAATATGTTTCATTTATTGCGACGTCAATTAAAAGCAGGTTATAGAAAACCATTAATTGTATTTACCCCTAAAAGTTTATTGCGCCATCCAAAAGTAGTATCATCAGTTGACGAATTTGCAAATGGAAGCTTTCAAATGCTAATTGATGATGAAGCGGCCAAAGTAAGTGCAGTTAAAACATTAGTATTTGTTACAGGTAAATTTTATTATGATTTATTAGAAGCAAAAGATAAATTAGAAAGAAAGGATATTGCTCTTGTTCGTGTAGAACAACTATTTCCATTACCTGAAAGTGAGATTGAGGCAGTCATAACCAAATATAAAAATGCAGAAGATATTGTTTGGGCACAGGAAGAGCCTAGAAACATGGGTGCTTATGCTCACATGTTAATGCATTTAGATGCTGTGAGAAATTGGAGAGTCGCTTCAAGAAGAAGTTATAGCGCACCTGCCGCTGGAAGTGCTACGCGTTTTAAAAAGAGACACCAAGAAGTTATAAACTTTGTTTTTGATAAAACAAAAGACAATCAAAGAAAAAAACTAAAATAAACACACAATGATTTTAGAAATGAAAGTGCCTTCACCAGGAGAGTCTATTACAGAAGTCGAGATTGCAGAATGGTTAGTTCAAGATGGAGACTATGTAGAAAAAGACCAAGCTATTGCAGAAGTAGATAGTGATAAAGCAACGTTAGAGTTGCCAGCTGAGGCCAGTGGAACCGTGACTTTTAAAGCAGAAGTTGGAGATGCTGTAGAAGTTGGAGCAGTTGTTTGTCTTATTGATACAAGTGCTTCAAAACCTCAAGAAGGAGAGTCTTCTAAAGCAGCAGCAACAAAAACAGAAGTTTCCGCAACTCCAAAAGTTGAGACGCCAACAAACACGACATATGCCACTGGATCCGCAAGTCCTGCAGCTAAAAAAATACTATCCGAAAAAGGGATTGAAGCGACCACCATTTCAGGCACTGGTAAAGATGGTCGAATTACTAAAGAAGACGCTGTAAAAGCGGTGCCAGCAATGGGACAGCAGATTAATATTGAAGGTCGTGGTGTGTCACGATCTAAACTTTCTATGTTACGCCGAAAAGTTGCTGAACGTTTGGTAACAGCCAAAAATGAAACAGCCATGTTAACGACATTCAACGAAGTTGACATGTCTCCAATATTCGCATTAAGAAAACAATATAAAGAAACGTTCAAAGAAAAACACGGCGTTGGTCTTGGGTTTATGAGTTTCTTTACGCTAGCCGTTGTTCGTGCCTTAGAATTATTTCCAGCTGTTAACTCGATGATTGATGGAAAAGAAATGATTAGTTATGAATTCTGTGACATTAGTATTGCTGTATCAGGACCAAAAGGTTTAATGGTTCCTGTGATTAGAAATGCAGAAGACTTATCATTTAGAGGCGTAGAATCGGAAGTAAAGCGCTTGGCAATTCTTGCGCGTGATGGTCAAATTACAGTGGACGAAATGACCGGAGGTACGTTTACAATTACCAATGGAGGTGTATTTGGAAGTATGCTTTCAACACCTATTATTAATCCTCCTCAAAGCGCAATTCTAGGAATGCACAACATAATTGAGCGTCCAGTTGCTATTAATGGCGAGGTTGTTATTCGTCCCATTATGTATGTCGCATTATCCTATGATCACAGGATAATTGACGGTAAAGAGTCTGTAGGGTTTTTAGTAGCAGTTAAAGAAGCCCTTGAAAACCCAGAAGAATTTTTGATGGATAATGATGTGAAAAAGGCATTAGAAATGTAGTTTAATGAGCTTCTAGCCAATTAGACCCTACATCCATTTCAATGTCTAAAGGAACGCTTAGTGTGTAAGCATTTTCCATTTCTTCTTTGATCAATACTTTCATTGTTTCTAGCTCAGGCTTGTAAACGTCAAAGACTAATTCATCATGAACTTGTAATAGCATTTTTGTTTTAAACCCCCCCTGCTGTAGTTTATTGTAGATATTAATCATTGCTATTTTTATAACATCAGCAGCACTTCCTTGAATAGGCGCGTTAACAGCATTTCTTTCTGCGGCTCCTCTCACTATTGCATTACGAGAATTAATATCTTTTAAATAGCGGCGACGGTTCGATAGCGTGGTCACATAGCCATGATCTCTAGCAAAGTCCACTTGTGAGCTCATATATTTTCGAAGTTTTGGGTAGGTTTCGTAATATGTTTCAATTAACTCTTTTGCTTCCGTCCGACTTAAATCGGTTTGATTGCTCAGCCCAAAAGCAGAAACTCCATAAATAATTCCAAAATTTACGGTTTTAGCATTTCCACGCTGTTCCCGAGTCACGTCTGATAATGACACATTAAATACCTTTGCAGCAGTTGAGGCGTGAATATCTTCCCCATTTTTAAAAGCCTCTATCATGGTTTCTTCTTGGCTCATGGCGGCAATAACACGCAATTCTATTTGCGAATAATCAGCTGCTAAAAGCGTGTACTCTTCATTTCTGGGCACAAAGGCTTTTCGTACCTGACGCCCTCTTTCAGTTCGAATAGGAATGTTTTGTAAGTTGGGGTTATTGCTACTCAAACGACCAGTAGAGGCAACAGTTTGGAGATACTCTGTATGAATATGCCCTGTGCTCTCTAAAACCTGCTCTGGAAGCGCATCTACATAGGTGCTTTTAAGCTTGGCAAGTCCTCTATATTCTAATATATGCTGAATTATTGTGTGTTCTTTTGCTAAGTAGGACAACACATCTTCAGCCGTACTGTACTGGCCCGTTTTGGTTTTTTTAGGTTTATCGACTAGCTTTAATTTTTCAAATAAAATCACTCCTAATTGCTTAGGCGACGCAATATTAAACGTTTCCCCCGCAGCTTCATATATTTTAGTTTCAAGATATGCAATATCAATATTAAGGTCTATAGACAGTGATTTTAAAAATGAAGTATCTAATTTGATGCCTTCTAATTCCATAGAAGCCAGTACTTTCACTAACGGAATTTCAATATCATTAAATAACTTTAATGTTTCTGCATCTGTCAATTCTTTTTTGAAATGACTAGCCAGTTGAAAAGTAATATCCGCATCTTCAACAGCGTATTCTGTAAGTTTTTCAAGTGAAACATCTCGCATTGAAAGCTGGTTCTTCCCTTTTTTCCCAATTAACTCGATGATAGAAATAGGGGAGTAGTTCAAGTAAGTTTCTGCCAATACTTCCATGTTATGACGCATATCTGCATTGATTAGATAATGCGCAATCATAGTGTCAAATAAAGAGCCTTTAACCTCTATTTTATATTTGTGTAATACTTTCAGGTCGTATTTTAAATTCTGTCCAATTTTTTCAATAGCAGAGGACTCAAAAAAGGGTCGAAATAATTCAACTAATACTTGTGCCTCATCAAAAGGCTCTGGAAAAGGAACATAAAACCCTTTGTGTGCTTCCCACGAAAAGGCAATACCCACGAGTTCTGCATTAAGCGGATTTAGGCCTGTTGTTTCAGTATCAAAACAAACAGACGGTTGCCGCATTAGCTGTTTTATAAACAGTTTTAATCCCAAGTCTCCAGTCACATTTTGATAAAAGTGAGATGTAGAAGCAGCCGTTTCTCTTCCGTAGTTTTGAGGCGCCATAGGGGCTTCGGGTTCGTCGTCGCCAAATAAAGAAAACTGTCCAGCCCCTGCTTGTGGGGTTGCCGCGACCACAGTCTTTTTAGAGGTTGAAGTAGGCGAATCAAACTCGGGCGTTACTTCTTCTGTACTTTTGACTGCAAATGTTTTATTGAAATTATCAATTAAACGCCTGAACTCTAAGTCTTGAAAAATCACCTCAACTTTTTCAGAATCCGGAGCTCCTAGTTCACAACTTTTTGCATCAAATTCCACAGGAACATCCAGTAATATGGTGGCTAATTTTTTGGATAAAAGTCCAAGCTCGGCATTGGCTTCTATTTTTTCTTTCATTTTACCTTTGAGCTCATGCGTATTTGCCAAAAGGTTTTCCATACTCCCATACTGAGCAAGTAATTTTTTTGCAGTTTTATCACCCACACCTGGAAGCCCTGGAATATTATCAGAAGCATCGCCTTTCATTCCCAGGAAATCAATCACTTGTAAAGGGTCTTCAATTTCAAATTTTGCCTTTATTTCTTCCACTCCCCAAGTTTCATACCCCCCGCCAAACATGGGACGGTACATGAAAATATTTTCACTTACCAATTGTGCGAAATCTTTATCGGGTGTGACCATAAAGGTTTTGAAGCCTTCTTTTTCCGCTTTTTTTGCTAGAGTTCCAATAATATCGTCGGCCTCAAAGCCTTCCTTGACAATTGCAGGAATATTCATTGCCTCTAGAATTTTATGTATGTAGGGCACAGCAAGCTTTATACCCTCAGGAGTTGCATCCCTATTAGCTTTGTATTCCTTAAATATTTCGACACGATCTTTACTACCACCCTTGTCAAAACATACAGCTAAGTGGTCGGGTCTCTCTCTTTTTATGACATCTAGCAATGAGTTGGTAAACCCAAGTATTGCCGAGGTATCAAGCCCTTTAGAATTAATTCTAGGATTTTTTATAAACGCATAGTAGCCTCTAAAAATTAATGCATAAGCATCGAGCAGAAATAAGCGTTTTTGTTCAGCCATTATTGAAAGGGTTAAATATCTTTATTAAATCATGAGTTATTGCATAATTTTTGTTTAGCGACTTAGCTAAATAAAACTAAAGTTGAAATGAAAAAGATCGGATCTTTCTTTTTCATTTCAACTATTTAATTGGTATTTTCTTTTGGAAACTACTAATTTAAAAAAGTTTATGCCTCATCTTTTTTGTCAAAAGTAATGCCTTGTCTTTGTAAGACGCTCTTTGTTTTGTATGCATAAAACAATAGATATATAAAACATGCAACTGCAATCCAATAAGACGACTGTATGCTAAAGATATCAGCTAACTTTCCTTGAAGCGGTGGAATAATAGCACCTCCTAATATCATCATGATCAAAAATGCAGACCCTTGTGATGTGTATTTTCCTAGTCCAGAAATACTTAATGTAAAAATACAAGGCCACATGATAGAGCAAAATAGACCACCAGAAAGCAACGCATATAAAGCCAATTGACCTGATGCAAAAATACCAATGACTACTCCAATAACCCCTAACGTACTAAATATTTTTAATGTTGTAATAGGGTTGTCTTTTGCGAGGAAAAACCCTCCAATTTGTATGGCAACACAAACACCAAACAACAAGATTTCCGTAGAAGAATATTTTCCAAAATTAACCAAAAGAATTACACCAAAAGCCACATAAGGCACGATTATAAGCAGCCATTTTTTAAGCCCTTTACTAGGGTTAAATACAGTAATAGCTCCGACCCAACGCCCGATCATCATACCTCCCCAGTAAAGAGAGATAAACGGCGCAATTTCTGCGTCATTCATAACCTTTAGCCCTAACGGGTTTAGGTTGTTAACCTTGTCTGCAACAAACTTTAATAGTTCACCAAGATTACTTTGTATAGTAACTTCTACTCCGACATAAGTAAATATAGCTAGCATCCCTAAAACGAGCTGTGGGTATTTCATAGCGCCCCATCCTTCAGGAGATTTTGTTGCTCGGGTATTGGCAAAAAATACACTTAAAATCACCGCAATCAAAGCGATTAAAAGTAAATAAAGGCGTTTATTTTCAATGGCTTCAGTAGCTACTGCTCCGTCTGCATATGTATTGAAAATCAATCCAAAACAAACAATGATAACAACAGTTAAAGCAATTAATATATTTTTAGCCTTATTAGCCGGTTCAAATACTTCCTCTGTTTTTGTATTGGGTAGTTTTTTAGAAAAATGAAATAAAGCGGCAGCAGCTAAAAACAAAGCGCCTACCCCTATGTAAAGGAATTGAATCGTTGTTAGTTTTATTTCGTTATTTAAAATCATTTGATTCAGATCATCTCCTGAAAGCGGAGTAGATCCGAAAATAATTAAGGCAATAACAGTGGGTCCAATGGTCGCCCCAAATGAATTAACTCCGCCAGCAAGGTTCAATCTTTGGGACCCTGTTTCTGGTTCGCCCAACGCAATCGCAAATGGATTAGCTGCTGTTTGTTGAAGTGAAAATCCAAGACCTACAATAAACAAGGCTAATAGTACCAAGTAAAATACAGAGCTGTCTCCTTGCTTTGCGCCATCAATTAAAGGGTACATTAATAAGGCGCCAAGAGCTGATATCAATAAGCCATAAACAATACCGTTTTTATAACCCCAGCTGTTAAGAATATCTTTTTTTACGGTACTTGACACCACAAACAAGAATAGTGCTCCAAAATAGTAGGCGCCATAAAAGGCGAAATCTACAAGTTGAGATTGAAACTGATCAATATTAAAATAGGTTTTGCAAAAGGGTATAAATACGCCATTGGAAGCGGCAATAAATCCCCAGAAAAAGAAAACGGTTACCAATGTGGTTAGCGCAGAGTTGTTGTTTTTAGTACTCATTTTTTTGTAGTTAGTATGTTTGTTTTTGGCAAAATAATCGCTTTAAAAACGAATTATTAGTCTAGTTGTTTGTTGGTTTTTTTATAATCAGAAATATACTAAAAAAATCCAAAACTAAAAGTATCGTTAAATAATAATATTAACTCAATTATCATTTGCATTTGTTTTATTTTTGCACATTAAAATAGCTGTGATATGATCCGACTTATAATTTTTATAATATTAGTCCTAGCATTGGATTTTTATGCCCTTCAAAGTTTCCGAAGTGTTGTAAGAATTCCCTTTATTACTTATGGATATATAATCATTTCTCTTGCAGTATTTTTTAATATAGTGTATCATGGAATGACCTTTGATAGAGGCTCAGGCAACAACCAAGGCTTTTATTTAGCATTTGCATTGTTTGTATTGGTTTATGTCCCTAAACTAGTGTTATTGATTTTTATGTTTGGGGAAGATGTTTACAGACTTTTTGAAGCAGGCTATAATTATTTCATATCTAAACCAGACGAGCCATCTGCATTTTTTAGTTCACGACGTAAGTTTATTGGTCAACTTGCACTAGGATTAGCGGCCATCCCCTTTATATCCATATTGTATGGAATTACTAAAGGAAAATATAACTTCAAAGTTTTAAAGTACTCATTGTTTTTTGAGGACCTGCCAGACGCTTTTGATGGCTATCAGATTACTCAAATAAGTGATATTCATAGCGGAAGCTTTGATAATAAAGATAAAATTGAATATGCAGTTGATTTAGTAAACAAGCAAGCATCTGATGTGATCATGTTTACGGGAGATCTAGTAAATAGTAGGTCTGAAGAAATGCGTCCTTGGAAGTCAACATTCTCTAAATTAAAAGCCATTGACGGCGTTTTCTCTATTTTAGGAAATCACGATTACGGCGATTATACACGATGGCCTACAAAAGAAAAGAAGGCGGAGAACTTCCAAGAGTTATTAGATATCCAAAAAGAAATGGGTTTTGATTTATTGAGGAATGAAAGTCGATTTATTGAAAAATCAGGAGATCGTTTAGCAATTATTGGCGTTGAGAACTGGGGCAAAGGCTTCAAGCAAAAAGGCGATTTGTCTCTGGCATCTTCTAGTGTCAATCCTACTGATTTCAAAATATTACTCAGCCATGATCCTTCGCATTGGCAGTACGAGGCTGTTAAATACCCTCTTCACTATCACCTCACGCTAAGCGGTCATACTCACGGGATGCAGTTTGGGATTGAGATCCCTGGAGTTCTGAAATGGAGCCCTATTAAGTGGCGCTATAAGTACTGGGCTGGGATTTATGAAAAAGCGGGTCAGTACATTAATGTGAACCGTGGGTTTGGCTTTTTAGCATTTCCGGGTCGAGTTGGGATATGGCCAGAAATTTCCGTTATAACGCTAAAAAAAAGGATTAATAACACTTAAACGCAAGAAAGTCTTATATTTACCCCAAATAAATTACTTATTTTTATAAAGATACTGTCGTAAAAATTGTAATTATCATTGAGAAATGATAAATAAAATGCCATGATATGTCAAAATTTGGAGATTTAATAGACGTTGAAATTCCTGTCTTATTTGAGTTTTTTACAGAGTGGAGTGATGAATCTGAAGCGATGCATGATGTGCTTAGAGATGTTGCAGCTGCGATGGGAGACAAAGCTAGAGTGATAAAAATTGATGTTGAAAAAAACCAAGATCTTGCAGAAGCACTTCGAATTAAAGGTCTACCAACTTTAATAATTTACAAGTCTGGCGACATGAAATGGCGCCAAAGTGGCGAGCTTGACGCCAATACTATTATTGGTCGTATTCAAGAATTCGTTTAGGATCCCTTTTTAAGACCCTTCATTACTTGAATCTGTGGATTCTAAAAAGTCCTCCTCTTCCGAGCCTTGATCCTCAGGCTCACCTGTAAACAATCTGAGATAATTATTAAATTTCCCCATTTCTGTTTTAATAAAGTCATCACTTTCATAAAACGTAGTAACATCTACTAAGCTTCTATAGCGTTCAATATCACTATATATCGCTTGTATGTACTTAGATTGATTTTGCTCTGATAAGTCACTATAATAACTCAGACTTTCCTGATACTTGCGACTTACGTCCATATATAAATCTCGTGCCTTGTCTGTAGCCTCTAGCTCATAATAGGCGCCAATGTAAGGCTCAAGAAGCGTGTAAAACCCAAACATGTCTACAGGCATTTTTGCCATAGCTAAGTCCGCAACTTCTTCTGCTCTTTCTAGCTTATCCTCTTGAATTAGGGCTTCAATAAGTCGCGCTAAGTTTCCGCGGTAGGTTAAACTGTTTTTCCGTGTTTCAACATCGTGATACATTTTTGGATCGCCGTTATTTCCCCAATCCCAACTCGTAACCATATCATACATTTTATCCGTATCAATACGACCCATATCAAATGGATTATTTTTTTCTACTGGGGTTTTAATAGGAACTAATTTATACACTAATCCATCTAACTGCAGGTAGTCTTTCATCCAAATATAATCTTCATCTCCAAACGCACCGCCTGTAAAGTAAATGGGACGCTCCCAATTGTTGTTAGCGATAATGTCCAGCATCATTAAACGGTTTTTGTAAAGCGCGGCCCCTTTAATTTTAATATCAATATAAGGGACAATTAAGGATGAATCCTTCGCTTTAACAATGCCGTTTCTTAAGACCGTTGCTTTGTCTACCGGAATTCTAACATTTTCGGTAGGCAAATAATTAGCATTCAAATCTTGGTTTCTCTGTCCGCTGGTATCATATCCTTGTTGTTGGAGAACATGTTTGTATTTTGTGCGGGCATCATCACTGGTAATAAATCCTAGAAACTGATTGAGACTTAAAGTGTCTTCGGTCACCACTTCTTTGATTATATAGTCACGGGTGCCATATTTATATTGTTCATGTGTCAGGCTAGATGGAATTGGCGCACTTTCATACGCTTTACGTTTCATTTGATCGATATACCAATCAACATTAAACAAGCTGGTACAAACCACCCGAACATCTCGACGAACGCCTTCAATCTCTTGTGCATACCAAAGTGGAAAGGTGTCGTTATCTCCAATGGTAAAAATAATAGCGTTAGGGTCACAGGACTCCAAATATTGTATGGCCATGGCATGCGCCGTTTCTCTTTTAGATCGGTCATGATCATCCCAGTTTTGACTTATTAAAATTCCTGGAACTGCTATTAAGCAGACGAGACTAACGATAGGCGCTAAAAGACTTGTTTTTGAAAAACTGCTTAATTTTTCATAAATAGCAAAGACTCCGAATCCAATCCAGAGTGCAAATACATAAAAGGATCCAACTAGTGAATAGTCGCGCTCGCGAGGCTCAAACGGCCGTACATTTGTATATACTTGTATGGCAATTCCTGTAAATAGGAAAAACACCAACATGGTCCAAAATAGTTTTTTATCTCTGTTGAATAGAAAAAACAAACCAATCAACCCTAGTAACAAGGGCAAGAAATAATAGGTGTTTCTCGCCTTGTTGTTTATCACGTCTCCTGGAAGATTGTCTTGTGATATTCCTAAGAAGTATTCGTCAAGGCTGTCAAATCCACTGATCCAATTTCCATGAAGATCCATTTTTCCTTGTATGTCATCTTGACGCCCTGTAAAATTCCACATAAAATAACGCCAATACATGTAGCCAATTTGATAATCAAAAAGGTAGTAGATGTTTTTAATTAGAGACGGTTTTTCAATGTCGATATAACGTCCATACTTTTTCAGAAAACTATGATAGTCTTCATAATCAACCTCGCCATTAGTAACCGAATTCTTAAAGTCGTTAATAACCGACCTTAAATCGTTTTGCATTTGATAGTCGGTCTTAATTGAAAAGTCTAAAAACCCAGAATACATCATATAGTTTTCAGCATGCTCTGAACTCCACATTCTTGGCAATAAAGAAGCATGCTTAGAATTGTAGTTTTGCGAGCCGTTCTTAAAGTCGTTTACAACCACATATTTACCAATCGTCTTGTCTTTTTCATATTTTGGCTTGTCATCAACATAAGGTTGATTCTCATCCAAGCCAGCGTACTGGTCTGTGAATTGTGGACCGTAGAATAAGTGTGTTTTTGGGTACTGCTCAAGGTTATAATAGGCCAGTAACTCTCTAGCACTTGAAGGATTATTTTCATTAACCGTCACATTAGCATTTGCACGAATAGGAAGCATTAGCCAAGATGAAAATCCAACGACGACAAATGTGATACATAATAGAGCTGTATTTAAATTTACATAATTTTTTTTACGTGTGTAGCGGATGCCAAAAATGATAAAACCAACGAGCAGCACAAATGCAATGATAGACCCGGAATTAAAAGGCAGCCCTACTGAGTTTACAAAAAAGATTTCTAAGGCGCTAAAGTACCTAAGAATGTTAGGTGCCAAAAGTTTAAATACAAATAGTAAAACAGCAATACCGGCCAGGTTTGCCAAAACAAAGTTTTTTACAGTAATTGTTTTATGATTTTTAAAATAATAGATCAATCCAATTGCCGGAATGGTTAAAAGCCCCATGAAGTGAACCCCAAAAGAAAGCCCTACTACAAATGAAATAAGAATCAACCATTTGTTGCCTCTAGGAGTAAACATGTCATTTCCCCAGCGCAGTCCTAAGTAAAATAAAACAGCCATGATTAATGTGGCCATGGCATAGACTTCTGTTTCAACGGCATTAAACCAAAATGAGTCCGTGAAAGCAAACGATAAACTCCCAACAAATGCAGCCCCTAAAATAGCGGCATTTTGCCCTTTTGAAGATTCGTTATTATTCTTAACTACTTGTTTAATAAGTAGTACAATAGACCAAAACATAAATAAAATAGTGAAGGCACTTGCGGTGGCACTCATCATGTTAATCATGAGTCCAATTTGTGTAGGATCTGTAGCAAAAATAGAAAAGAAGGCCCCCATCATTTGAAAAAATGGTGCTCCTGGTGGATGTCCAACCTGCAACTTGGAAGAGGTTAATATGTATTCGCCGGCATCCCAAAAACTAACGGTTGGTTCGACCGTGAGACTGTAAGTAATAAAAGCAATTAAAAAAGCAAACCATCCAAGGATAAGGTTCCACTTTTTGAAGTTAAAATCGGCCATGTTACAAAATTGAAGTTCGAAGCGAATTTAATAATAATTACTTAACGGAAAAAAGCTTTTAAGTAAAGCTTAATAAATTTTATACTTTCTAAATATTATATAAATGGCACCCCTTGTTTAGCTTGATAGAATGTATACCCAATACACAATGCATATGCTATTCCAAAAACAGTGACAATTATAATCTGATTCCTTGCGCTAGTCTTCGATTTATTTGAAATTAATAATGCTAAAATTGGAATTATTTGTAGGCCATGTAGACCAAAAAAATGTGCTACCCTTAAATCTCCAGCAATTGTGCTCCAATTAACTAATGGAAGACCAGGGCCTCCATCTTCAATACCAATATTATGAGACATTTCACTTATCATTTGACCACCAACCCAACTGCCAAAAAACACTATCACCCAACCTAGAAGTATAGCCCATTGAAGTAATTTAGCGGTTTTTAATTTCAATCGGATAGTTTCAAATATAAATAGTGCCATAATTAAAACATTAACAGCTATTAATATTCCCATTGCACCAAATATTAAACCATTAAATGGATTTGATACATTATAATGTGATTGCACACCACGTGATGCTTGATAAATAATAAGCCCTATTTCTGTGAGCATTGTCCATGAAACAATGTTATTAATAAGATCCTTCTTTTTTTTAGAGAAAGGATATAAGGTCATAAGAAACCCTACAGTTAAAATATAAATAGCTGTAGAAATTGAAAATTTCAATGGTTTTATCCAAACGTTAACCCCCATAAGAGTTCTATCATCAATAAAACTACCTGTTATAGATCCAATAGCAAAAACAAAATGGACTATCACAATCCAATACAATATTGGACTCTGTTTTTTTACTGCGCTAAAGACATGCTTTAAAGACATCAAGATTGTTTTTGTTTAATGGTTTTAATAATCATGAAAAGCAGAAAACCGATTGGACCAAGCGTGAAGGTTAAAAAAAGACATAGAGCCATTAATAATTGGTTAATTTTTAATTCTTTATTTTGATCTAGAATCCACATGCCAATTAAAAGATCAAAAGCTAGATAATGAATCCACCCTGCAAGCACTGCATTTTCTTCTTTAAATAATGTCATAACCGATTTAAGGCTTCCAAAGTCCATCATTCCACTTACCCCAACGGCTTGAAAAATATAAATAGCGTACATAAATGCTAATGTTAATGGAATTACTTTAAAATCAATCAAAAACCGGGTTACTTTCCATTTCGAAAAAAAGAGCATTAAGACCCACATTGGCATTGCAATCATATTAGCTATTGAGAAAACTTCTGTTGAAGTCATATTAGTTATTTTTTAGTTTCTATTGTTATAATTTAATGGAGATTTGTTTATCCTCATTTATAAGGAATGTACATTTTTCGAAACTAGGAGGACCGAATGTTGTGCTTGGATTATTAGAAA
>JABAZC010000031.1 GCA_018608625.1 Flavobacteriaceae bacterium
TGATATTCTATCCAGTTGAACTACTGGGCCATTTTATTTAAGACAACTTCGCTTTCACTAAAGTTGAAATTGTTTTGCCGTCAGTTTTTCCTGCAAGTGTTTTACTAACCACTCCCATGACACGCCCCATGTCTTTCATTCCAGAAGCTCCTAGGGAAGCAATAGTTTCAACCACTACTTTTTCAACTTCTGAGGCCTCTAGCATTTGAGGTAAAAATTGACTAATCACCTCGACTTCTGCCAATTCAGGCTCCGCCAAATCTAAACGATTTTGATCTGTAAATATCGACGCACTGTCACGTCGTTGTTTTACTAATTTTTGTAATAGTTTAAACTCATCTTCTTCTGTTATAGCTACATCCGACCCACTGGTTCTTGCTAATAAAATAGCAGATTTTATAGACCGTAATGCAGTTAAGGCTACGGAATCCTTAGATTTCATGGCAGTTTTAAGTGCAGTCATGACTGAATCTTGTAAGCTCATAAGAATGAATTTTTAATTAGTGTACGAATATAACAAAAACAAAACCTCTTGTTATTAAAATTAAAAAAAACCTAAAAAAATGAATTCCTCTTTCAGGTTTTTTTTAATTATTATTTATATAATTAATCTACATTGTCATGCAAATACGAGTTATTAGAGCGTAACTGAACTTCTTCATTATCGTCTAGACCAATTGTAGTTCTAGAGGCATGTGTTTCTGATGAATGTTCTACATCTTCCAAGCTAACCCCTTGACGCTTGTAGGCCGGCTCTTTTTCAATTTCTTCTATCTTAGACGTATTAAACTTGTAATTAAAAGCTTTCATTTTTTGTCGTCTTTCGTCTGCTCTATCTATAAGTGTTTTAGAAATTGGACTGTTAAAGGGATCTTGTTTTTCCTCAGGGATGGACGTGACTACACGTTCTTTAATTGTAACCTTAGTAAACACCATTTCCTCTTCTATTTCTACCGGTGCTTCTAGCTTTCCACCTTCGTAGCTCTTGTCTGTCTGTTCTAATATAATATGATCGTCCAAAGCGTAACGCATTTCACCATCTTCATTTGCTTCAGTTACTGGGATGAGTTCAATATAGTCGTTAACTTCAATTTCATTGACATTATCCTCTAAAGTGAAAACTTCAACTTCCTCAGATTCTGATAACGCAGCTTTATTAGAGATTGGTAAATCAAATGTTAACATGGTTTGATCTTCTTGCTCAGATTCGAGTTCAATATCGTCTTCCTGTGGCGTAGACACCTCATTAATTATAAAATCATTCTCATCAACATCTAAGTCTACAGTTTCGTAAACGACATCAATATTTTTGATTAGTTCGGAGGTTGGAATTAAATCCATCGCTACTAAAGCATCTTCCTGGACTTCACTAGTATCTTCTTCAAGATTATATATAATCGTTTCTTGTTTGGCTGGTTCTTGATGCGTTATTGGGGCACATACAGGCTCAGCTAGCATTAAATCATGTTCCATCGTTTGCTCATCTTCCAGAGCATGCACTACTTTTTTTACTTCCGTATTTGTAATTTCATTTTGTTGATCGACGTCAAACCCTGTGGCAATAATTGTAACTGAAATAGCTTCACCTAAGCTGTCATCTTCCCCTACTCCCATGATAATGTTGGCGCCATAACCGGCCTCGGCTTGAATATGATCATTTATTTCACCTATTTCGTCAATCGTAATTTCTTGAGAGCCAGAGACGATCAGCAGTAATACGTTTTTTGCACCGGTAATTTTATTATCATTAAGTAGTGGAGAATCTAAAGCTGTTGTAATGGCCTCTTGTGCTCTGTTTTGGCCTGAAGAGGTTGAAGAACCCATAATCGCAGTTCCGCTATTACTCAGTACTGTTTTAGCATCCCGTAAATCAATGTTTTGCATGTAGTGATGCGTAATAACTTCTGCAATTCCGCGTGCAGCAGTAGAAAGAACTTCATCGGCTTTAGAGAAACCAGCTTTAAACCCTAAATTACCATAAACTTCTCTAAGCTTATTGTTGTTTATAATCACTAATGAATCAACCGTTTTACGAAACTTCTCAATACCTTGGTGTGCTTGTGAATTTCTGATTTTCCCTTCAAACTCAAAGGGCATTGTAACGATTCCTACCGTAAGAATATCCATTTCCTTAGCCATTTTAGCTATGATTGGGGCAGCACCAGTCCCTGTTCCACCTCCCATACCAGCGGTGATGAATACCATTTTGGTGTTAGACGTTAACATGGTTCGAATATCTTCTAAGCTTTCGACTGCAGATTGCTCTCCAATTTCAGGATTTGCTCCGGCACCTAAACCTTCAGTAAGATTGACTCCTAGTTGAATTTTGTTGGGAACTCCACTATTATTTAAAGCCTGTGAATCGGTGTTACAGATCACAAAATCGACACCCTTGATTCCTTGTTTAAACATGTGGTTAATAGCATTACTTCCTCCCCCACCAACGCCAATAACTTTTATGACGTTAGATTGGTTCTTTGGCAAGTCGAATGTGATTCCAAAATCATTACTGCTGCTCATATACTTAATTTTACTGGTTATTATTTTATTCTGCGTTATCTAAAAAGTCTTTAACTCTTTCTGTTAGTTTATCTAAAAAGCCTCTAGAATTATTTCTTGGGGCTTCTGGAGTTGGAGTAACCTCTTCTTCCGCTTCACTGTCATTTTTTTCTGGCATTTCTGTCATTGTTTTTTCTTGTCGCATCAAGCTATCCATCACTAATCCTACTGCAGTGGCATACATTGGACTTGTAATATCGCTGTCACTGTCCCCTGCCAAATGCTCATTTGGATACCCAACTCTCGTATCCATTCCTGTGATATATTCGACCAACTGCTTTAAGTGCTTTAGCTGACTACCACCACCTGTTAATACGATGCCGGCAATTAATTTTTTCTTTTGCTCTTCGTGGCCATAATTTTTAATTTCAACATAAACCTGCTCTATAATTTCAACTACTCTAGCATGTATTATTTTAGATAGGTTTTTAAGTGTAATTTCTTTAGGATCACGCCCTCTTAAACCCGGGATTGAAACAATCTCGTTATCTTTATTTTCACCTGGCCAGGCAGATCCAAATTTGATTTTCAATAATTCAGCTTGCTTTTCTATAATCGAGCAACCCTCTTTGATATCTTCAGTAATTACATTTCCTCCAAATGGGATTACAGCTGTATGTCTGATAATTCCATCTTTAAAAACAGCTAAATCTGTAGTACCACCTCCGATATCAATCAAAGCGACTCCAGCTTCTTTTTCTTCTTGGCTTAGTACAGCATTTGCCGAAGCCAAAGGTTCAAGAGTAATGCCCTCTAAGTTCAAGCCTGCTGTTTGCACACATCTTCCAATATTTCTAATCGAAGATACCTGACCAACAACGACGTGAAAATTGGCTTCAAGACGTTCGCCATACATGCCAATAGGTTCTTTAATTTCAGCCTGTCCATCTACTTTATAATCCTGAGGTAAGACATGGATAATTTCTTCTCCTGGCAACATTACCAGCTTATGAACCTGATTAATAAGACGATCAATATCTTCTTCATTAATTACTAATTCAGAGTTTTCTCTGGTAATATAGTCACTATGCTGAAGGCTACGTATGTGCTGACCTGCAATACCTACAGTGACCTCACCAATTTTTAGACCTGAATCTGCCTCAGATTCAGAAACAGCTTGTTGAATAGACTGAATCGTTTGTGTGATATTATTCACAACTCCTCTGTGGACTCCAAGACTTTTAGACTTTCCTATACCGAGTATTTCTAGTTTATCATACTCATTTTTACGACCTACCATCGCTACAATTTTTGTGGTACCAATATCTAATCCTACTGAAATATTCTGAGCTTCCATACAATTATTTTTTTGTGCAAACAACTTGATTATCAAATTGCAAATTCACGCTTTTATAAACATCTAGCATCGTATCTTTTTTAGCTTTTTGATAAAACGCTTTTAAATTTTGTAATTTTATTTCTAGATTATCTAGAGTTCCGACTAACACCTCAAAATCTAACAATCTTAATTTTAAACTTATCTCTTTATTTTCATTCTGATGAATTTCAGTGACATACGTTTTTAAAAACGAATCCTTATAGACCGTCAATGCTACCTTGTAGACCGTTTCTAAATCCGCTTCATCGACAATTCCATACGCCAAGGGAACACGTGCACTATGTTGAGACGACAAAGGCATTCTAAAACCGCCTTCATCTATGTAAAATACATCATCGGAAGCAACCCTAGCAATCGGACGTTTTTGCTCAACTTTAACCCTAACTTCTCCGTTTACAGTAAGATACACTTGAGCAGACTTTATCATATCATTTGACTCAAGTAAAAACTCCATCTCTTTCAAATCTATAGCATCTTTTGGTAAAAAATATAGTTTTTTTTGACTTTGTATTAACAATTTGTTAACCATTTCAGAAGTAATAAAAACGTTATCCTCTCCCGTAAACTGAACATTTATACTTGATACTGGACGACTATTGTTTTTGAAAGATGAAAAGGCATACAAAAACACTACTAAACCTAGCAAAAACAGCCCTTTAATAAAATTCCAACTAGTACGCATAGCTTAATTTTTCTTTTAATTCAGACACTTCAACTCCGATATCTCCAGCTCCAATTGTTATAAATACAGGATACCCTAAATCCTTTATTTCATCCACTATCTGAGATTTCAATATTAACTTTTTTATTGGACTATTAATTTTCCCCAATAACCACTCAGAGTTAACTCCAGAAATAGGCAACTCTCGCGCCGGATAAATATCCAATAAAAAAGTGGCATCAAACTGAGATAAACTTGTTGCAAATGCGTCAATAAAATCTCTTGTTCTCGAAAAAAGATGTGGCTGAAACACCACCGCTACTTTTTTGGATGGATACATCTCTCTGACGGCTTGATGTACCGCATTAATTTCTGTTGGGTGATGCGCATAGTCATCAATAAATATAAATTCCTCTGATTTAATCTGATAAGTGAAACGTCTTTGAACCCCCTTATAAGATGCCAACGCATTCTTTAAGCCTGACGTAGAACACCCAAACTCAACAGCCATCGACAGAGCCACTACAGCATTAGACAAATTATGAGCCCCCGGAAGACTAAAGTGTAAATTTTCAATCAACCCTGATGGAGTTTGAACATCAAATATATATATACCGTCTACAATTTGAATATTGACGGCGCTATAGTCCGCGGCTTCATTAACCGCATAGGTTATGCCATCAAATGGCAATCCTTTTTTTATAAATAATTTTCCTAGAGGTTTAATTTTTTGAGCGAATTCCTCAAATGTAGCGACCAAGTCGTCTTCTGAGCCATAAACATCTAAGTGATCGGCATCCATTGAGGTTATGCAGGCAAAATCTGGACTAAGCGTTAAAAATGAGCGATCGTACTCATCCGCCTCAACAACAGAAACTTCGGTGCCTCGCTGAATAAAGTTTGATTGATAGTTTTCTGAAATACCCCCAACAAATGCCGTAACTTTTTCGTTACACTGGTACAATAGATGTGCTAAAATACTGCTTGTAGTTGTTTTTCCATGGGTTCCAGCAACTGCTAAACAACGTGTATTTTCAGTTACGATTCCCAATACCTCGGAGCGTTTTAAGATTTGAAAATTATTAGATTTAAAATAACTGAGAAGAGGATTAGTGTCCGATACCGCTGGCGTATACACCACCAACGTTTTCAAAGTATTCATAAACAATCCATCAATATGACTAGGGTCGGAGTTAAACTGAATACAAACTCCCAATTTAATCAGAGAATCCGTAACAGGAGAGACCATTTTGTCATACCCACCCACTGTTTTGCCTAACGATACAAAGTAACTAGCAAGCGCACTCATGCCTACTCCGCCGATGCCTATAAAATAAATATTATGGATAGATTTTAAATTCATTTAACTAGTAATTTTTCTATTTCATCAACAATGGTTTTAGTCGCTTCTCTTAGCGCTAGTTTTTTAATGTTTTCTGATAATAATTCTTGCTGTGATTTTGAGTTTAAAACTGTCGAAAATCCCGACTCAAAGCTTGACTCTAGATCCTTTTCAGCAATCAATAGCGCGGCTTTATTTTTGGCTATAGCTAGTGCATTTTTAGTTTGATGATCCTCAGATACATTTGGAGATGGAATGAAAATCACTGGCTTTCCAACCACACAAAGCTCAGACACGGAACTGGCCCCAGCTCGTGAAATCACGAAATCTGCAGAGGCATATGCCAAATCCATTCGATTGATAAAAGCATGAACCTGCACAAGATCTCTTTTGTTATATTGACTATACTCGTCTGAGTATAGTTTCCCACACTGCCATACGACCTGAATCCCTAAGGCCTTAAAATAGTCAAGCTTAGACTCTATGAGCTGATTAATGCGGCGTGCCCCAAGACTACCCCCTAGCACCAATAGTGTTTGCTTCTCTGATTCCAGATTAAAAAATGAGAGAGCTTCTGCACTTTTTGGTTCCAAGTCCAAAAGATCTTGTCGAACTGGATTACCACTTAGTACTAATTTGTTTTTTGGAAAAAAACACTCTAATCCTTCGTAAGCAACACAAATTTTATCAACCTTTTTGGACAATAATTTATTTGTAATTCCTGGAAATGAGTTTTGCTCTTGAATTAGTGTTGGCACCCCTCTCTTTGAGGCTACATGTAAAACAGGACCGCTTGCATACCCCCCGGTTCCGATAACAACATCGGGCTTAAAAGAATTTATAATTTGAATTGATTTTAGCAAACTAAACAATAGCTTAAATGGAAATAATAAATTTTTAAATGTCACTCTTCTTTGAAAACCTGAGATCCATAAACCAACAATTCGATAACCCGCTTGTGGCACTTTCTGCATTTCCATCTTGTCACTTGCGCCTACAAATAAAAATTCAGTCATTGGAAATCGAAATTTCAATTCATTCGCAATGGCTATCGCAGGGTAAATATGCCCTCCTGTTCCTCCACCTGATAATATGACTTTATACGATTTCATTATAATGCTTCGCTAAGTATTTCTAAAGGATGCTGATCATCCACTTCATTATTTTTATCTTCATCTCTTTTTGCACTCACACTTAACACGACACCCAATGCTAAACAGGTGACCCATATGGAAGTCCCACCACTGCTTATAAGCGGCAATGTTTGTCCCGTGACTGGAAATAACTGTACAGCCACACCCATATTAACTAAGGCTTGAAATATAACTGGGATCCCTACCCCTATCGCCAATAGCTTTCCGAAAACAGAGTCTGACTTTTGGGCAACGATTACAATCCTAAACAATAACCATAGATAAAGAATCAGCAATAATATACCTCCAATAAGCCCATACTCTTCAATAATAATTGCAAAAATAAAATCCGAAGATGATTGTGGTAAAAAGTTTTTCTGAATACTTTTTCCAGGCCCTAAACCCTGTAGTCCGCCGGTAGCAATTGCTATTTTTGCTTTTTCAATCTGATAATCCTCCTGAGTAACTTCAGAATCTACGAAACTTGAAATTCGACTGGTCCAAGTATCCACACGGTTCGGCATTAAATCTGGGAAAGCCTTTGCTGTTAAAACAAACAAAGCAAGTACAACAACCCCTGATCCGATAATAATTGATAAATACTTTAATGGGTACCCTCCCACAAACGTTAGTAAAATTACCATTGAAAAAATCAGTGCTGCAGTTGAGAAATTAGCTGGAAGAATCAAAGCTAAAACAATAAAAACAGGCAGCCACAATGGCAAAACAGACTCTCTAAATGAGATAGTCTCATCTTTAATTTTAGATAGATAACGAGCTACATACACCATTAAAACCAGAGCAGCCAAGGTGGACGGCTGAAATGTAAACCCAACAATAGGTACTCGAATCCAACGACTCGCATTGGCACCTCCAATGGTTGCCCCTTGAAGCATTGTAATTATTAGTAGGATTAATACAACAGGTATCATAACCATTGAAAGCCCTTTAAAATACCTGTAAGGAATCTTATGAACGCCATAGATAATAGAGAACCCTAGAAACAGATGTACAAAATGCTTGATAAAATAACTAAAGGTATTACTGCCACTCCCAATATAGGCCAGATTACTAGCAGCACTATACACAGGTAAGAATGAGAATATTGCCAATAACGCCGCAATAGCCCAAATAATCCGATCCCCTTTTATGTTATCAAATACTGTTTTCATTATAACTTTCTTACCGCTGATTTAAATTGCTTACCTCTATCTTCATAACTATCAAACAAGTCAAAACTAGCACACGAAGGAGACAGCAATACAGCCTCACCAGCAACAGCCACGTTGTAAGCAATTTTAACTGCTTCACTCATGTACTGTGTTTCTATTATGACATCAACCATATTGCCAAAAGCATCAAACAAAGCCTCGTTATCTTTACCCAAACATATAATTGCTTTTACTTTTTCATTTACAAAGGGAAATAATGAGCTATAATCATTTCCTTTATCAACTCCTCCAACAATCCAAACAGTAGGAACATTCATACTTTCCAAAGCATAATATGTAGCGTTTACATTAGTTGCCTTAGAATCATTTACATATTTGACCTTATTAATTGTTAAAACCTGCTCCAAACGGTGCTCAGCTCCTTGGAATCCTTCAAGACTTTCTCTAATAGTAGCTTTTCTAATTTTCAATAGATGTGCAACCGTGGCTGCAGCCATAGCGTTTTTTACGTTGTGCTTTCCTTCTAAAGCTAAGTTTGTTGTTGGCATAATTATGTCTCTATTGTTAAATTCTATTATTATATTATTATGTTCTAAATACGTACCATTTGCTACTATTTTAGATAACGAAAAAGGCACTAATGTTGATTGAATAGGATGGCTATTTATATAGGATGTAATTACCTCGTCATCTGAATTGTAAATTAAATAATCATCTGAAGTCTGGTTCATGACAATCCTAAATTTGGAAGATATATAGCTTTCAAACTTATAATCGTAACGATCCAAATGATCAGGGGTTATATTGGTTATAACAGCTATGTGAGGCCTAAAATCTTGTATTCCATCTAACTGAAAACTACTTAATTCCAGAACATAATGGGCCGTGTTAGTAAGGACTTGTTCTGCAAAACTTTCTCCAATATTTCCACCCATTGCTACATCAAAGCCAGACTGTCTTAGAATATGATAAACCATCATAGTCGTTGTAGTCTTTCCATTGCTTCCCGTAATCCCAATGATATTAGCAGTAGTGAATAATGCTGCAAATTCAATTTCTGACACTACAGGAATCGTCGCACTCTGTAACTTCTGAACAATGGATACATGATCCGGAATACCAGGACTTTTGATTACTAAATCTGCAGTTAAAATCTCAGATTCTGTATGACCCCCCTCTTCCCATTCAATCTCATTATGTATAAGAACGTCTTTATATTTATTCGCAATCTTACCAGAATCAGAAAGAAATACGTTGTACTTTTTTACTTTCCCTAACAAGGCAGCCCCAACACCACTTTCTCCACCGCCAAGAATAACTAATCGTTTCATCTAGCGAATTTTCAAAGTGACTATCGTGAGTATTGCCAAAAGTATTCCCACAATCCAGAATCGAGTTACAATTTTACTTTCGTGGTAGCCTAATTTTTGGTAATGATGATGCAGAGGTGACATCTTAAAAATGCGACGACCAGCACCATACTTCTTTTTCGTGTACTTAAAGTACCCTACTTGCATAACAACTGATAAATTTTCTACTAAGAAAATTCCACATAGAACTGGAATCAACCATTCCTTACGAACCGCAATAGCAATAACCGCTATTATGCCTCCGATAGTCAAACTGCCCGTGTCTCCCATAAAAACCTGAGCTGGATAGGAGTTGTACCACAGAAAACCTATTAAAGCTCCTACAAATGCCGCGATATAGATTGTAATTTCCTCTACCCTTGGGATATACATTATATTTAAATAGTCAGAAAAAATGATATTTCCAGAAACCCAAGCAAAGATCCCTAAGGTTAAAGCGATAATAGCAGAAGTACCCGCAGCAAGTCCGTCTATGCCATCTGTTAAATTAGCACCATTGGACACCGCAGTGATGATAAATACAACTGCCAATACGAACACAATCCAAACATACTTTTCCAAGCCCGGATGAATCCAAGTGATGAGATCCGCGTAGTCAAACTCGTTTGATTTAACAAACGGAATCGTTGTCTTGGTAGATTTGGTTTCTGGATAAAACTGGACAGATGGTGCCTCGTTTGATACAGGTTCAACCTGCAAATGTGTTGGAATTTTTTCCTTGATAGTCACGTCAGCATGAAAAAATAAAGTCGCGCCAACAATAATACCTAACCCTACTTGACCCAAGACCTTAAAGCGACCCTTCAATCCTTCTTTATCATTTTTAAATTTCTTGATATAGTCATCAACAAAACCTATAACACCCATCCACAGTGTGGTAATAAGTAATAAAATAATGTAAATATTATCCAGCTTAGCGAGCAATAAAACAGGGATTATTGTAGCCAAAATAATAATTACGCCACCCATAGTTGGAGTTCCAGCTTTTTCTTGTTGCCCTTCTAAACCTAAATCTCTTATTGTCTCACCTAACTGTTTTTTTTGAAGAAAACTAATAATACGCTTCCCAAAAACAGTAGAAATTAATAGTGATAAAATAATAGCAACTGCCGCCCTAAAAGTAAGAAATCCAAAAAGCGAGGCTCCTGTGAATTGGTACATTTCTTCTAGATATTTAAATAAATAGTACAGCATCTTATTTGTTTAATTGTTTTAAAAAATCTTCTGTTATTTTATAATCGTTAAACTCACTTTTAACCCCATTAACATCTTGATAGGTTTCGTGCCCTTTTCCAGCTACAAGAATGATGTCATTAGGCTCCGCTAACTGACAGGCTGTTTTAATCGCTTGCTTGCGATTGGTAATTGACATGGTTTTTTTGAAGTTTTGGGCCTCAACACCAACTTCCATTTCAACAATAATTTGATCTGGGTTTTCCGACCTTGGATTATCACTCGTGAAAATCACTTTGGTACTCAATACAGAAGCAATGTGCGCCATCTTTGACCGCTTAGTCCTATCGCGATCACCCCCACACCCTACCACGGTAATTAAGGTTTCATTTTTTGTGCGAATTGAATTGATGGTTTCCAAAACATTTTTTAGAGCATCCGGAGTGTGAGCGTAATCTATAATTGTGGTAATATTGGTGTCTGAAATAAAATACTCAAACCGGCCATTTACATTGTCCAACGCACTCATAAGACGTAAGGTTTCAGAAGATTTCAGTCCTAAGATTTCGGCAACGCCATAAATAGCCGTTAAGTTATAGGCATTAAAACAACCTATTAGCTTCACCCAAACCTCGTTGTCGTTTACTTGCAACAAAAGGCCTCTAAACTGATTTTCTAAAATTTGAACTCGAAAATCTGCATAGCTCTTTAGTGCATAGGTGTACTGTTTTGCTTTGGAATTTTGAAGCATCACAGAGCCGTTTTTGTCATCACCATTAACTAAAGCAAATGCTGTTGATGGAAGCCGATCGAAAAAAGATTTTTTAACATCTCTATATTCTGAAAAAGTTTCATGATAATCCAAATGATCATGAGAAAGATTCGTGAAAACACCTCCTGCAAAGTTTAGTCCTTCTGTTCTGTGCTGATGAATCCCATGAGAACTCACTTCCATAAAGCAAAAATCAACTCCTTCAAAACTCATTTGATTCAAATACGAATTAATAACTAGTGAATCAGGAGTCGTATGAGTGGTCGGATATTTTTTATAATCCACCATAATTTTTACAGTAGAAATAAGCCCCACTTTATACCCAGCATTTTTAAATAACTCATACAAAAGCGTGGCAATAGTTGTTTTTCCATTTGTTCCAGTAATCCCAATGAGCTTTAAATTTTCTGAAGGGTTTCCATAATAATTAGAAGCCATTATAGCCAAGGCTTTGGCCGAGTTCAAAACCACCACATAAGTAACGGATTCAACCAAATCTACCGGAAGCTCCTGACACACAACAACAGTCACTCCCTGACTGATTGCTTTAGATATAAATTCATGACCATCAAAAGCACTTCCTTTAATAGCAATAAAAACATCGTCCTTCCCCGCATTTCGAGAGTCATATTGTAAAGCCACTACAGGGCGATCAGTGTTTCCTATGACAGACTCAATAGATACTTTGTATAATATGTTTTTTAAAACCTTCAAGATAGTTCGAGAGTTATTAAAGATTGAAATATGATTTTTTGACCCGTTTTTACTGATTGTTTTGAAACACAACCACTTCCAGATGTCTGAACCTTAAGGCCCATATTTTCTAATATAGAAATCGCATCCATAGCCGACATACCCTTTAAATTAGGCATGATCGTTTTATAGTCTTGAGCCACCACATAATACTTACTGTAATCTGTCTCAACAGATTCTGATTTTTTATTCACATCGTCAACCTCATCAACCATCGGAGAATTCGTGTATATTTTTTGTGCTATTTTCTTAAACACAGGACCTGAGACATCCGCTCCAAAATAACCAACACTCTTGTCTGGCTCATGAATGACCACTATACAAGAATATTTAGGGTTATCTGCTGGAAAATATCCAGAAAAAGAGGATATGTAATTCAATTGATCTTTGTTTGAATAGTCTTTCTGACAAGTCCCTGTTTTTCCTGCCATTGAGAATTTTTCAGAGTATAATTTATGTCCAGTCCCGTGGTCTTTTTCAACGACGTTCTTAAGCAGTTGCTGTAATTTTAAAACGGTTTCTTTTGAACAAATTTGAGGATTAATTACTTCTGTTTGAAAAGTTTCAATTGAGTTGTCAATTTCTTTTATTTCTCTTAAAAACTTCGGCCTTACCATAATGCCGTCGTTTGCAATAGCATTATAAAAAGTTAAGGTTTGAAGTGGCGTAAAAGACACCCCGTAACCATAGGCCATCCACTGTAAAGCAATCCCGCTCCAACGACCATCTTTAATTCTTGGATCTGGAATAATAGATCGCCCTTCTCCAATAAGAGGCAACCCAAGAGAATCTTGAAGATTCATACGATACAACCCATCAACAAATTTTTCAGGCTGGTCCTTATAGGCGCCATGAATGGCTTTTACAATTCCTGTATTTGAGGAAACTTCAAAAGCTCTGGCAATCGATATATTTCCATACCCACCTCTTTTTGAGTCCCTTACCTTTTTACCATAATAAGACAAAACACCTTTTTCAGTATCAACCATCGATGTGGTATCGATGACTTTATCCTCTAAGGCAACCGCTAATGCCATTAGCTTAAACGTAGACCCAGGTTCATGAGATTCTCCTACAGCATAATTGAGCCGCTCATAATACATGCCTTGACTATTTCTTCCTAAATTAGATATGGCTCTAATTTCACCTGTTTTTGTTTCCATTACAACGACCGTTCCGTGATCAGCCCTGTATACCTTTAACTGCTCTAAAAGAGCATGGTGAGCTATATCTTGAATATTAACATCAATCGTAGTGTAAACGTCATAACCATCTTGAGGCTCAAGTTGATTAAAATCGTCTATTGGCTTCCATTGACCTTTACCGATTTTTTGCTTACGCCTCTGCCCGTCTACTCCTTGTAAGTATTTTTCACCAAACGCTCCGTCAATCCCAACACGCGTAACGTTTCCGAGGTCATCAAAACGCTCATAACCAATTAATCTCTGTGCTATTTCACCCATAGGATAGTCTCGTTTAGTGGACTGCTCTACAATCAACCCCCCTTTGAAAGCACCTAATCTCAGAAGAGGGAAATTTCTAAATTGTAAATATTGTGAATACCCTAGATTGGTCGCTAAAAGAAAATAGCGGTTTTTATTTTGGCGTGCTAAATTTAACTTTTGAATAAATTCGCTAGATGAAGCGCCATGAAAGCTAGCTAACGAATCGCTTAATGCGCTAATATGGTTTTTATAGTTTTTTGCTGAGGGCGTCACAAGATCAATTCGAATATCGTATTTTGGAACGGATGTTGCCAACAAGCTACCACCCACAGAATACACATTACCGCGATTGGCAGGGATCTTAACATCTTTAATCGTTCGCTGCTCTGCAAGTCCACGATATTCAGCCCCGTGAACAAACTGGATTGTGATTAATTTATACACCACTAAAAGGGCAAAAATGAACATGACTGCAGATGCGAAGTACAATTTGTTCATAATAGACTTTTCAGTTGAGGACATTGATTTAATTTGATTTAGATTTAATAATAATTTTAAAAGGCGGATTAACAGAAGACTTAATTCCCTTGGATGCAAGTCGTTTTTTAATTACAGACTCCATTTTAAACTCCATCAACAAGGCTCGTGTTTCAACATAAGAGGAACGAAGCTCCTTAACTTGTTCATTTAATCGAGCAATGTTATGCACCTTACGATCCGTCGTATGAGAGCTAGCAATCATTAAAATGGCTAATGCTAAAAAAAAGAAAATAAGACGCCAATTTTTAAAAGCTCCGTCGCTGACGAGAAAAGTTCCTTTTAAAATATTATACATTGTGTTTTTCATTTACACCTCTTATTTTGCTTTTTTAGCAATTCTTAACTTAGCACTTCGAGCCCTGTTGTTTGATTTTATCTCAGCTGACGTTGGAATAATTAAGCTTCCAACTTTTTTGAGAGGAACTTCAAAGTTTCCAAAAACATCTTTTTCAGGTTCACCTTCAAATAAACCATTTCTTATAAACCGCTTAACTAAGCGGTCTTCTAAAGAGTGATACGAAATAACACTTAGACGTCCATCTGTTTTTAACAAAGAAGGCGTCTGTAATAAAAAAGCCTTTAGTACTTCAATCTCTTGGTTCACTTCTATTCTAATCGCTTGATAAATTTGCGCTAGAATTTTATTTTCTCTTCCCTGTGGTAAATGTTTTTTCAAAACAGTTTTCAAATCAAACGTCGTATCAATAGACGTTATTTGACGGGCTTGAACAATTGTTTTTGCCAATACTGGAGCGGTCCTCAACTCGCCATACTGCCAAAAGACTTGTCGCAAAGCCTCTTCTTCATAGGTATTAACTAATGAGTGTGCTGACAAAACATCTTGTTGATTCATCCTCATGTCCAACATCGCATCAAAACGAATCGAAAACCCTCTTTCTGGCTCATCAAACTGATGTGATGAAACGCCGAAATCAGCTAAAATTCCATCAACAGCCTTAACCCCATGAAACCTCAAAAAACGCTGCATGAATCTAAAATTCTCACTAATTAATAAAAAACGAGGATCATCAATTACATTTAAAAGAGCATCTTTATCTTGATCAAAAGCGATAAGTCGCCCTTTAGTCCCTAAGGACTCAAGGATTTCCTTACTATGACCACCACCTCCAAAGGTTACGTCAACGTATACACCATCCTGTTTTATATTTAAACCTCCCACGGATTCTTTGAGCAATACTGGGCTATGATACTCCATCCATATCATCTTGGCCCATTACATCTTCAGCAAGACCGGCAAAATCACCCGCAGCATCATTAATGGCTTTTTCATATTTATCCTTGTCCCAGATTTCAATAATATTAACTGCAGAAGTCACAACGATTTCCTTAAATATACCAGCAAATCCCACAAGATCCTTTGGGATCAGTAAACGACCAGAAACATCTAAATCAACAGGCTTTACTCCCGAAGTAAAACGTCTAATAAAATCATTGTTTTTTTTCTTAAAACGATTAAGTTTATTGATGTTAAGCATCAATGAATTCCACTCACCCATTGGATACAACTCAAGGCATGGCTGAAAAACTGCACGCTTCAAAACAAAGCCATCACCCATTACAGAGGTCAGCTGTTTTTTGAAAGCAACTGGCAGCATCAAACGGCCTTTGGCATCGACCTTGCACTCATATGTTCCAATTAAAGTGTTCAATTTGTAATATTATGATTTAATAGATTATTGAATTCAAAGCTAAAAAATATTTACCACATTTTACCACATTTTACCACATTGTTAATAAAATTCTATTAACGGTAAAATACTTCGATTAAATGCACAGACTATGAAGCTATTTAGTTTCATATCAAATACTTAAAGAGTGGGAAGCGCTATTAACAATAGGGTGTTAACTACTTTAATTAGTCCAATATAAGCTCTTAAAAAAAATTAAAAGCATCAATAACTATGTACGCTTAAGAATAAAATTCAATATTTTTTAATTTAAATTGTGTAGATTTGTTAAAACAAATTTTCTATTACAAATGAATTATAGTTTTAAAGAAGAAGGTAAGTTCAAATATGTCGAAATCGGCGAAGGACGACCAATAATAATCCTTCACGGATTAATGGGTGGCTTAAGCAATTTCAACGGAGTTACTGAATTTTTTAGTAAAAATGGGTACAAGGTTGTATTGCCCGAACTACCTCTATACTCATTGCCATTATTGAGCACAAATGTCAAAAGCTTTGCAGAGTATTTAAAGGACTTTATTGATTTACTAGTTTTCGATGATGTTATTTTACTTGGGAATTCTCTTGGAGGTCACATTGGGTTATTATACACAAAACTATATCCAGCTAAAGTAAAGGCCCTCGTTATAACAGGAAGCTCAGGACTTTATGAAAGCGCTATGGGCAGTGGATATACAAAACGCAGCGATTACGAAGTCATGAAATCAAAAGTACAGGAAGTCTTTTACGACCCTGAAGTTGCTTCTAAAGAAATGGTAGATGAAGTATTTGCTTCAGTAAATGATCGTAGTAAACTTGTAAAAACGCTTGCAATTGCCAAAAGTGCTATTAGACACAATATGGCGAAAGACCTACCAAACATAATAACTCCAACTTGTATTATTTGGGGCAAAAACGACATCGTCACTCCCCCTGACGTAGGCTTAGAATTTAATAATCTTCTCCCGGATTCAGAATTATTCTGGATCGATAAATGTGGGCATGCTGCTATGATGGAACATCCAGACACATTCAATAAGATCGTATTTGATTGGCTCACTAAAAGAGAGTTCTAAAAATCAAGTCATTATGCAAATTAAAACTGCTGAATTTGTAGTAAGCAACCAAGAGGTTTCTAAATGCCCTACAAGTCAATTCTCTGAGTATGCTTTTATTGGCCGTAGTAACGTTGGAAAATCTTCATTGATTAACATGTTAACCAATCAAAAGAATTTAGCCAAAACATCTGGAAGGCCTGGAAAAACTCAGCTTATTAATCATTTTCTGATTAACAAAGAGTGGTTTTTAGTTGACTTGCCTGGCTATGGATATGCTCGCGTGTCAAAATCTGCGAAGAAAACATTTCAGAAATTCATCACTTCTTACTTTAACGAACGAAAACAATTAGTTTCAGCCTTTGTTTTGGTTGACATTCGACATGAGCCACAATCTGTTGATTTAGCATTTATGCAATGGCTTGGAGAAAACGGTATACCGTTTTCAATTATTTTCACGAAAGCAGATAAATTACGCCCAAAAGCTATTGAAATACACATTGATAGCTACAAAAATAAGCTACTTGAATTTTGGGAAGAAATGCCCAACTACTTTGTTACATCTTCTACAAATTATTCTGGAAAAGAAGCATTATTAAACTACATAGATGGCGTTAATAATGAGATCTCAAACAAAACTAATAAATCACCTTTTCAATAATAGTTCCTGTAGCTCCACTAGGAAATGAGATACCAAGTAGTGCCGAAATCGTAGGCGCCACATCCGTTACGTTTGTAGGTTCATAAGACGTTCCCTTCTGAACACCGTTTCCGTAAAACAACAATGGTACATGCGTGTCATAGGTATATCCTGATCCATGAGTTGTTCCTTTAGAACCATATACAATCACACCCGGTTGAAGCGTAAATAGGACGTCTCCAGATATTTTTTGATTGTAACCATTTTGGAGCAACATTGGCAAGCCACTCTCAAAGTAAGTAGACTGCATCGTCGTGGCTGTATAGGCATTATTCAAAAAAGGATACTTGATAATTTCATTCACCACAAACCGCTGTACCTCTTCTAAGTTTAGTTGCAAAGAAAGAATTCGTTCTTGGTTTAAGAAAACTTGATCATTACTTATGTTTTTAACTAAATCAGAAGTTTCATATTTTGTTTTTAGAGCATCAAATAAAGAAGAAAAATCATCTTTTGCTATGTTTGAACCTGGTACATTAATATCACTCAAATAAGCAGGAACCTCAGCTGCTCCGTGATCGGCAGTCAGAAATAAAGTATAATTCCCTTCGCCTACATTTTTGTCTAAATAATTTAGCAATCGCTCAATCTCTAAATCAAGACGCAGATAAGTATCCTGCAACTCTACAGAACTTAAACCAAAATTATGCCCTACATAATCAGTAGATGAATAACTTATGGTAAGAAAGTCCGTAAACGCATCATCGCCTAGACCTTCCGCCTCAATAGCAGATAACGCAAAATCTGTGATCATTGTATTCCCAAAAGGACTCGTTTTAATAATGTCAAACCCTTCATTTGACGCCATTAGGTCTTTTAGGTCGTAAGGAAAGACTGGGCTAGCTTTTCCATTAAATCCTTTTTCATAATTCGAGTTGTCTGGTCCGCTTTCTTGGTACACACTAATATCATAAAGCGTATTCCAAGTCTTAACATAGTTGGATATATTTGAGCGAGTATTAAACTTCCTAACCCATTCAGGAAGTTCATCCATGTAATAAGAGCTTGTCATCCACTTTCCTTCATCTAAACCTTCAAACCAATAGGCTCCGTTTGCTGTATGTCCAGAAGGAAAAATAGCGCCTCGGTCTTTGATGGAAACCCCTATCGTTTTACCTTTCATTTGTGTAAATATTCGGTTTTGATCAGCAACAGTCGTAACTTTTAAGTTCGTTGGAGCTACTTTCCCATATTTAGCGGCAGCCCCGACTGGGATATACTTACTATCTGAAGTACAATAGACCGTGCTTTCATTTGTTTTATCATACCAATCATTACCAACAATCCCATGAACACTAGGAGTCGCCCCAGAAAATATTGAAGCATGGCCAGGGCCAGTTACCGTTGGAATATAATTAAAGTGATGATTGTTGCAACTATAACCTTCATTCATTAATCTTAAAAACCCTTGTGAACTGTATTTGTTTTTAAAACGGTTCAGGTATTCAAAACGCATTTGATCTACCACAACACCCACTACAAGTTTAGGCTTATTATTTGAGACTTTATAAGATGATACCTCTAACGAAGTGTTACATGAAAAAATGCTTAATAGCAAAAATAGATACGTGACTTTGGAATACATGAATTTTTAGCTTAGTTAATTTCAAAAATACACTAATTTTTATGATTCAATTTTATTAAAAGTAAATTAATGGATAGAATTTTTTACTTTAGCATCAATTATAATTCCATGAACTACCTTCACAATATTGGGTCCTATTTTTTAATGATTGCCGAAATGTTCCGCAAACCTACCAAATGGTCTGTAATGAAACAGCTGATTCTAAAAGATATTGAAGATCTAATCATTGGGTCTTTAGGAATTGTCGCCTTTATCTCTTTTTTTGTGGGCGGCGTAATTACAATTCAAACAGCCTTGAATATTGACAACCCATTAATCCCAAAATACTTAGTTGGCTTTGCAACCAGACAATCCATTATTTTAGAGTTTGCCCCTACATTTATTTCAGTTATTATGGCAGGTAAAGTAGGGTCCTTCATCACCTCCAGCATTGGAACAATGCGTGTTACAGAACAAATTGATGCTTTAGAGGTCATGGGGATTAACTCCGTGAATTACCTAGTGTTTCCAAAAACCGTTGCCCTTTTACTTTATCCTTTTGTAATTTCTATCGCTATGTTTTTAGGAATCATAGGAGGAATGGCGGCCTGTGTATTTGGAGGCTATTCAACTTTTGAAGACTACGTAACTGGAGTTCAGATGGACTTCATGCCATTTCATATGGTTTATGCGTTTATCAAAACATTAGTATTTGCGTTTTTACTCGCTACCATTCCATCATTTCATGGCTATTACATGAAGGGCGGGGCACTTGAAGTTGGCAAAGCAAGCACCACTGCTTTCGTATGGACAAGTGTTGCGATTATTTTACTGAATTATATTTTAACTCAAATGCTTCTAAGCTAATGATCGAAGTTAAAAATTTACATAAATCATTTGGAGACTCTCAAGTATTGAAAGGGATTTCAACCATATTTGAAAAAGGAAAAACCAATCTTATCATTGGTCAAAGTGGCTCTGGAAAAACAGTTTTATTGAAGTGCTTACTTGGACTTTTTGACTATCAGAAAGGCAGTATAGGCTATGATGATAAATTGTTTTTGAGTTTATCAGCTAATGAAAAACGAACGTTACGCTCTCAAATTGGAATGGTATTTCAAGGAGGCGCATTGTTTGACTCTTTAACTATAGCTGAAAACGTTATGTTTCCACTAAGAATGTTCACCAAACAATCACAGAGTGAAATGGAAGAGCGTGTGAACTCTGCCTTAAAACGGGTCAATCTTGAAAATGCGCACCATAAGATGCCTAGTGAGGCTTCTGGAGGAATGCAAAAACGGGTCGCTATTGCTAGGGCTATTGTCAATAATCCTAAATATTTGTTTTGTGATGAGCCAAATTCTGGCTTGGACCCAAAAACGGCTATTGTCATTGATAATTTAATTCAAGAAATTACCAAAGAATTCGATATTGTCACAGTGATAAACTCTCATGACATGAATTCAGTCATGGAAATTGGAGAGAAAATTGTCTTTCTAAAAGACGGACTCAAAGCCTGGGAAGGCAGTAAGGATACCATTTTCAAAACGGACAATGAAGTGGTTACCGACTTTGTGTATTCCTCCAACTTATTTAAAAAAGTACGTAAGATGTACTTAGACGACCTTTAGATGTTATTTACCAATCATTTCTAAATTCTCAACATCCAACTCTGATTTTAACCATAACTTTAGGCTATCAACACGGATACCTACCAAACTGTCTGCTAGTGAGGAATCCCATTGGGTTCTAACGACAGTTAATGTATCTGTGGTTCGAAAATCAGAGGAGATTAACATTTTTGAATATCCGAAGTATTTTAATTCTGTAAATTGGATTTTAGCGTCTTTGGAAAGCGTAGAAAACACATTCAAATCCATCATAGTTTTATTAGAACTCGCTTCTAACTTTAAACTATCTATCTCCATTACTAAAGTCGAGATCGTCGTTTCGCGTTCTTCAATTTTATCAATAGCTAAGTCATATAATTCTAAAATCTTGTCTGAACTTCTATTTTTATTTCCGTTAATAATAAGACTAAAATCTTGAAGATACTCATATCCGTTTAGCTCATTTATTAAATCAGATTTAGTAGCCTCACTGATTTCCCCATTGAAGTTAAGTGTAATTGATTTATTCGCAGGATCCATTTTCTCCCCACGTAACCAAAGACTATTGTTATTATCAATTTCTAACTCTAAATAGGTTTTATAATCGGATTCAATCCTTGTTTCATTTAATACACTGTAAAAAGACCAGCTTGCCGGAAGCATCGCCGCTAGAGCTATGATAGTGGCAAAACGAGAAATATTTTTTCTACGCTTAGAGTTGGCATATGTGACCATTGGAAAACGCAGAATCTTCAACACTAAAAAGGTGGCAAAAGCAATAAAAATAGTATTAATTGCAAAAAGATGCATGGCGCCACGGAAGTAGCTCCAATTCCCTTGAGACAACCCATAACCTGCCGTACAAAGCGGAGGCATTAAAGCGGTGGCTATGGCGACACCAAATACCACAGAAGCAATCGTTCCCTTTTTAGTTCGAGCAATAATTAGCGCTAAACCTCCAAAAAATGCAATAAGAACGTCACGAATATCGGGCTTAACACGACCTAGTAATTCAGAATTATCTTGATTTAAAGGAAAGATGTAAAAAAATAAAAATGCAGTAAACAAACTCAACACAAGCATTGTCGCTAGGTTGATTAAAGACTTTCTAAGCGTGTCTATATCATTGATGGCAATCGATAGCCCGATTCCTAGGATAGGCCCCATTAATGGTGAAATTAACATGGCACCAATTACAACGGCTGTAGAGTTGGCATTTAAGCCTATAGAGGCGACAAAGATAGAGCAAATTAATATCCATACTGTGGCGCCTTTAAATGGAATATCCGCCTTAATGGCAGCTACAGTAGCCTCTCGGTCGGTATCGTGACGAAAGTCTAGCAGTTCTATTAAAAATATTTTTAATGAGGACAAGAGTCCTAAGGCATCTTTTTTTACGGCCACTTTAGATTGCTCTGTTTTTGTGTTCCCTAATTCTGTATTTAAATTCTCATTCATAACTAACAATATTAATCAAAATGGTTATATTTTTTTTAAGCCCTTTACGAGAACTACTTCTGCATTTGGATTAAAAACGTACAAACGGCCCGTAGCCAATTCAGTCCCTTCAAATCGCGTTCGCCTTTTTGGTCCTTTTCGAAATAATTTACCGTTACGCAATCGAAACGTAGACCCTATAGGCACTTCAAATATAAATATTTTTCCGTTAGGGGGGTCGTACTGCTTTAGCTTCAAGGCTAATACTGCATCCGAATCACTGCTTGCTTTTGGGTTTTTAAAGTGAGATGCTAGAAGAGGCAAGACATCACTAGGAAATACTTCTGGTCGTAAAAAAACTAACATGAGGTGTTGGAATACGGACTTCCATTCGGGACCATGCGGCTTTATTTGTCTGCCATAGGACTTATAAGTTTCAAAGTGGGCGACTTCATGAATCAAAGTAATTAAAAAACGATAGGGATTTAAATTTGAATTGATTGTGATTTGGTGTTTACCTGTTGGTAAACGACGGTAATCGCCGTGACGAGTTTGGCGCTCTTGTTTGACCTTAACCTCTAAATTATCATGCGACAAAAGAGCGGTTACTTGATCGTAAGAGGCTTCTGGAATAAAATCTTGTAGAGAGTCAAGCATAGAACTTAAAATTACATACGCTCAGGAACTTTAATTCCTAATAAACTGAATGCGTTTTTGACCGTGTCTGCAACTGCTTTAGAAAGCTGAACTCTAAATGAGGTTTCAACTTCAGAGTCTGCTCCTAGTATAGATACATTTTGATAAAAAGAATTGAATTCTTTTACCAAATCATAGGCGAAATTAGCCACTAGTGCAGGGCTATAATTGACTGCTGCTTGCTGAATAACATCTGGAAATAACTGCAGCTGTTTTAATAATGATTTTTCTTTATCGTGCAACTCATATGAAGTAGTAACTTCTGGATGTGAATCTTGTGCTGATTTTCGTAGAATGGCTTGAATTCGGGCGTAGGTGTATTGTATGAACGGACCTGTATTTCCTTGGAAATCTACAGAAGCTTGTGGATCAAATAGAATTCGTTTTTTTGGATCAACTTTAAGAACAAAATACTTAAGTGCCCCTAAACCAATCGTCGAATAAATCGCTTCTTTATCAGTCTCTGAATATCCTTCTAACTTCCCTAATTCTTGTGAAATCTGCTTTGCAGTAGCACCCATTTCGGCAATTAAATCATCAGCATCAACAACGGTACCTTCACGGCTTTTCATCTTACCACTCGGCAAATCTACCATTCCATAGCTAAGATGAGACAGATTCTTAGCCCACTCAAAGCCAAGTTTCTTTAAGATCAAAAACAACACTTTAAAATGATAATCTTGCTCATTTCCAACGGTGTACACCATCCCTCCAACATCCGGAAAATCTTCTAAACGTTGAATGGCTGTTCCAATATCTTGAGTAATATATACGGCAGTTCCGTCAGCTCTTAGCACTATTTTCTCATCCAATCCATCGGCTGTTAGGTCACACCAAACAGAACCATCTTCTTTTTTTATAAAAACCCCTTTGTGAAGTCCTTCAGTAATGAAAGACTTCCCTAACAAATAAGTTTGGCTTTCGTAATAGAAACTATCAAAATCAACTCCGATTGCTTTATAGGTTACATCAAATCCAGCATAAACCCACTGATTCATTTGTTCCCAAAGTGCGACTACTGTTGCGTCTCCAGCTTCCCATTTTAAAAGCATTTCCTTAGCCTCTAACAGTATCGGTGCTTGTAACTTAGCATCATCTGATGAAAGGCCTTTTGCTTCTAAAGCACTTGTTTCTTGTTTGTATACTTGATCAAATTTTACATAATAATTTCCAACCAGCTTATCGCCCTTCAGGCCTGTAGATTCTGGAGTTTCATTGTTTCCAAAACGCTGCCAAGCCAACATACTTTTACATATATGGATGCCTCGATCATTAATGATTTGAGTTTTATAAACTTTCCTCCCAGATGCCTTTAATATTTCAGCAACACTGTAGCCTAAAAGAACATTTCTGACATGCCCTAAATGCAAAGGCTTATTTGTGTTAGGAGAGGAATACTCTACCATCACTGCTTGATCCCCTGACTGTTCTAAAAACCCAAATTTAGAGCTACTAGTTAGCGTCTGAAAAAAGTTCATAAAATAGGTGTCAGAAATCACCAAGTTTAAAAAACCTTTGACAACATTATATCCAATGACTTCCGCTGAGTTTTCAAATAAATAGGCCCCTAAATCCTCCCCTAATTGAGCAGGGTTCATTTTTACGGTTCGTAACATAGAAAACGTCACTACCGTAAGGTCTCCTTCAAAATCTTTACGAGTTGATTGAAACTCAACAGAACTTAAGGGTGTTTGGTAAAGTGTTGAAAAGGCTTGTTTTATGTGTTGCGTTAGCGATTCCTGAAGAGTCATTATATATTCAATTTCAGTTTCAAAGATACATTTTTTTTAATCCTATTTTGATACGGTCGTAGGCAAAAACACTTCAGCCATCATACAACGGGCACTTCCACCTCCACAAGACTCAATGGTGTCTAAAGGACATGAAAGAATCGTTGTGTGGGACTCTATAAGCTTAACCTGTGCAGGACGTAATGACTTTAGTGCAGACTGGCTCATTACCAAATAACTAGCCTCTTCTAACCCTTTAAGTTGAAGCATATTTCCTGCAAAGTGATTTACTTGATCCTCGGATATTTCAATTACTTTTTTTCCGTCGTCTTGAAGGTGATTAATAAGGCTTTTACGTTGCTTTTTGTCGTCTATACTAGCCAGGCATACTACTGCAAAAGTATCTCCAATGCACATCATGACATTGGTGTGATATATTTTTTCGCGCTTATCATTGACTGTTTGAAAGGCTGAAAATACCACTGGAGTGTATTCAAAATCTTCACAGAACTCAATAAAGAGCCCTTCATCGGCGCGATCAGATATTGCACAATAAGCCTTGTTGTTTACACGATCTAATAAAATGCTGCCAGTACCTTCTAAGAATAGATTATCTACTTCTGCACCTGAGTAATCAACGACATTTTTCACAACGAATCCCTGATTCTCCACCGCTTCTAAAACAGATTCCTTCCGCTCTAGACGCCTATTTTCCGCAAACATTGGATAGAGACCAATTGTTCCATTGGAATGAAATGAAATCCAATTATTAGGAAATATGGAGTCTGGCGTATCAAACTCTTTGGTGTCCTTAACAACAATAACCTGGATCCCTACTTTTTTAAGTTTTCTTACCATTCCGTCAAATTCCTTGACAGCCATTTTATTCACTACTTCGGAAAGAATGTTTTCAGGGACTTTTTGGTAATAGTTATTAACAGATGTTTGCTCGTTCATTCTGAATTGAACTGGACGAACCATTAAAACTGTATTGGTAATTTGTGACATTTTAATCGCGTATTAGTGGGAGGGTTGAACAACGGAGTAATCCCCCTTGTTTAGATATTTCAGAATAAGGTACTTTTTCAACTGTAAATCCTTGTGCAACGAGCCAGTAGTTTAATCTTGTAAAGTTTTGTTCAGATATCACAACGGTATCTGATATAGAAAAAACATTGCAAATCATTTGAGTCATTTCTTCTTTATTTACTTCAAACACATTGTCTTTGCCAAAAAAATCAATCAGCCAATCATAATCGCTTCGGTTTAAGAATCCGTTAGAATGAATTAAGGCCTTCCCTAGCCCTATGGGCTGAAAACAACAATCTAAATGCAACGCATTTTCAAGTGAATCTGAGTTGGATTTTCGAAGCTCAAAAGTTTTAATGATCTTTTCAGGAAATAATTGCTGAATCGCTTTTGCGGCATTAAGATTTGTTCTAGCCGTTATATAATCTGAATAATCTGGGGCTGAATAGACCCCTATAAAAATGTATTTACCACACACAATTACATCTCCCCCTTCGACATGACATTCTTCAGGAAACACAATAATGTTTTCTGGAGGTATTAATTTAAAAAGAGATTCTAGGGCATTAATTTCTTGATCTCTTTCTGGAAGAATATTTGATTTAATGAATTTATCTTCAATAACAAAGGCAATATCCCTTACAAATATTTGATTACAATTCTCAATAATACTTGGGTGGAATACTTGAACTTCATATTTTTTAAAGACTGCCAATACAGCTGCCATCTCAAAGCTCATATCAGCCTCGACTGGGTAAGTACCCGAACGCACATGCTGTAAACTACTTGGATCATAGCAGTCTTCAATTGAAGGAACAGGACCGTTACTGTGAGCAATACCAAGGAGGACAGACCTCAATCGGGAAAACTCATTATTTATGAGAAGAGATAGCATATGTTATTTCCTTAACAAGGATTTTATTTAGAAACAGACTTGAATGGGCGATAAGTACTTCCAGTGTATATTTGTCGGGGTCGACCTATAGGTTCATTACGAAAACGCATTTCTTTCCATTGACCTATCCAACCTGGAAGACGACCTAGGGCAAACATAGCTGTAAACATTTCTACAGGAATTCCCATAGCACGATAAATAATCCCAGAGTAAAAGTCAACGTTAGGATAAAGTTTTCTATCCACAAAGTAAGGATCTGTTAAGGCTTCATTTTCAAGACTTTTGGCGATATCTAAAATAGGATCTTCAACTCCTAAATCTTTGAGAACTTCATCAGCTGCTACTTTGATGATCTTAGCGCGTGGATCAAAGTTTTTATAAACTCTATGTCCAAATCCCATTAAACGAAAAGGGTCACTTTTATCTTTAGCTTTTGCCATATATTTTTTCGTGTCGCCACCATCTTCTTTGATAGCCTCTAACATTTCTAAAACTGCTTGGTTAGCTCCTCCGTGAAGGGGGCCCCATAAGGCAGAAATACCCGCAGATATAGAAGCAAATAAACCAGCATGAGAAGAACCAACTATTCGAACTGTAGATGTAGAGCAGTTTTGCTCATGGTCAGCATGTAAAATGAGTAACTTATTTAAAGCATTAACAATAACTTGGTTTTGAACATAAACCTCATTAGGCTTATTAAACATCATTTTAAGGATGTTTTCTACATAACCCAAAGAACTATCTCCATAATCTAGAGGGAGCCCATTCTTCTTTCTTAAAGTCCATGCTACTAATACTGGAATCTTTCCTAAAACTTTAACTATATTGTTATACAAGGCCTCTCTAGTCCTTTGGTAATCAATATTACTAACTTGGTCGTTTGTAGGGTTAAAAGCTGTAAGCGCACTAGTAAGTGAGGATAAAACACCCATAGGATGTGCGGACTTTGGAAAAGCATCTAATATTTTACGAATATCATCATCTACGATAGTCTCGGATTTTATATCTGAATGAAATTTATCTAATTGTTCACTATTTGGTAATTCTCCAAAAATTAATAAATATGTGACTTCTAAGAAATCAGCTTTGTCAGCTAATTCTTCAATGGAATACCCTCTGTATCTTAAGATACCTTTTTCGCCGTCTAAGAATGTGATTTCACTTTTACAAGAACCTGTGTTTTTAAAACCTGGATCTATTGTTGTTACTCCTCCTGTAACCGACCTCAGAGTACTAATATCTATAGCAACTTCATTTTCAGAACCTATAAAAGTTGGGAATTCATATTTTTGACCGTTTATTTCTAAAATTGCTTTATCTGACATTTTGGGAAGTGTTATAATATGTAGCGAATTTACAAAAAAAAAATGTTTTATTCGAAAGGCTTACAGAGAATCTCTAGGCAACTGTTTTTAAAAAAAACTGGAATATTATTAATTGAGAAGCGCAGTCTTAAAATCTTATTCAAAAAAAAGACACCTTAAATAAGGTGCCTTTTTTTTGAATAAACTAAGTATGTTAGTTGATTTTAAATGCCTTCTCTTGTGGAAAGTAGGCCGTCTCACCTAACTCTTCCTCAATTCGGAGTAATTGGTTGTACTTGGCCATTCTGTCACTTCGTGATGCAGAACCTGTTTTGATTTGACCTGTGTTTAACGCAACTGCAAGATCTGCAATAGTATTATCCTCTGTTTCACCAGAACGATGCGACATTACAGAAGTGTAACCTGCATTATGCGCCATGTTCACGGCAGCTATTGTTTCAGTAAGTGTTCCGATTTGATTGACTTTAATAAGAATTGAATTAGCAATATTGTTATCAATCCCAGTTGAAAGACGTTCTACATTGGTTACAAATAAATCGTCACCAACTAATTGAACCTTATCTCCTATCTTGTCAGTAAGGTATTTCCATCCTTCCCAGTCATTTTCATCCATTCCATCTTCAATTGAAATGATTGGATACTTAGCTGCTAATTCTGCTAAGTAATCTGCTTGTTGATGGCTTGTACGTATTTGACCTTTAGCTCCTTCAAATTTTGTATAGTCATAATGACCATCTGCGTAAAATTCAGCTGCAGCACAATCTAAAGCAATCATGACGTCATCTCCTAAAGTGTAGCCTGCATTCTTAACTGCCATTGCAATCGTTTCTAAAGCATCTTCTGTTCCTCCTTCAAGGTTTGGAGCAAACCCACCTTCATCTCCCACAGCAGTACTCAGACCTCTGTCATGTAATACTTTTTTAAGGTTATGAAAAATTTCTGTCCCCATTTGCATCGAATGAGTAAAGTTTTTAGCCTTTACTGGCATTACCATAAACTCTTGAAATGCAATAGGAGCATCACTATGTGAACCTCCGTTGATGATATTCATCATCGGTACAGGAAGCGTATTAGCGCTTACCCCTCCAACATAACGATATAATGGCATTCCTAGCTCTGCGGCTGCGGCTTTTGCAGCAGCTAAAGAAACACCAAGAATGGCATTCGCACCTAGTTTTGATTTATTAGACGTTCCGTCTAAATCAATCATAATTTGATCAATCAAGTTTTGCTCAAAGACAGAAACGCCAAGAAGCTCTTGAGCAATAAGTGCATTCACATTTTCAACTGCTTTTAAAACGCCTTTCCCCATGTAAGCAGGTCCTCCATCGCGCAGTTCAACTGCTTCGTGCTCCCCTGTAGAGGCTCCTGATGGTACTGCTGCTCTTCCAATAAAGCCATTTTCAGTTGTTACATCAACTTCAACCGTAGGATTACCCCTTGAGTCAAATATTTGACGTGCGTGAATGTTAATTATAATACTCATAGTCTTGTATTTAAGTTGTTTATAGATTGTAAACTTACGAAATAGTATTTTTTTAGAATTATTCTAAAGTAGAATTCTAGTAATTATTAGCTAAAACGTTGTAGTAGTAAAAATAAAAAGGCAATGTTTTTTTAATTAAATATCACCTTTTATGAACTGGTTATTTTAAACTTTGGATAAACTGATCAAACAAGTAAGATGAGTCGTGAGGACCAGGACTTGCTTCAGGATGGTATTGAACGGAGAAGCAATTTTTTGACTTCATCGCAATCCCTGCCACTGTATCATCGTTTAAATGCAAGTGCGTAATCTCTAAATCTGCGTGTGCTTCCGCTTCTTGTCTATTGACAGCAAATCCATGGTTTTGAGAAGTGATTTCACCTTTACCAGTAACAAGGTTTTTTACAGGATGATTGATCCCTCTATGACCATTATGCATTTTATAAGTAGACACACCATTAGCTAATGCAATTACTTGGTGGCCTAAACAGATTCCGAAAAGGGGAAGGTTTTTATCTATAATTGTTTTAGCTAGTATTTGGGCTTCTGCCAATGGTTCCGGATCTCCCGGTCCATTAGACAAGAAATAGCCGTCAGGTTTCCATGCACTTAATTCTTCAAAAGTTGAATTGTATGGAAACACCTTTATGTAAGCGTCTCTTTTTGCAAAATTTCTAAGAATATTTTCTTTGACCCCAATATCTAAAGCTGCAATTTTGTAACGTGCATTTTCATCTCCATAAAAATAAGGCTCTTTAGTTGATACTTTAGATGCCAGTTCAAGACCTTCCATTTGAGGAATTTGTAAAAGCTGTTTTTTGAGTCCTTCTAAATCATCTACATCAGTAGAGATAACGGCATTCATCGCACCATTATCACGGATATAACTCACCAAAGCTCTCGTGTCTACATCTGAAATTGCGAATAAGTTATGGGTGTTAAAGAAATCCTCTAGCGATCCCTCAGCATCAACACGCGAATAGTTGTAACTAAAATTTTTGCAAATAAGGCCTGAGATTTTGACAGAGTCCGACTCCATCTCATCCGTATTAATTCCATAGTTTCCTATGTGCGGATTTGTGGTCACCATAAGCTGACCAAAATAAGAAGGATCAGTAAAAATCTCTTGATAACCAGTCATTCCGGTATTGAAACAAACCTCTCCAAAGGCTGTTCCCTCATTTCCAATTGCTTTACCGTGGAAAATAGTACCATCTGCTAGAACTAAAACGGCTTTCTTTCTTGTTTTGTATTTCATTATAATTGACTGCTTGTAAAAGTTTTACAAAATTGCAAAAAAAAAAGGATAAACTAAAAAAGTTTATCCTTAAAATTTCAAATGCTTATTAACATTTATTCTTCTTCTTCAGTTGTTGTTATTTCTACCGCAGTAGCAACTGGTTTTGCAGCGCCTCCTTTTCGGCTTCTACGAGTTGTTTTTTTCTTAGGTTGCTTATCAGCATTATAGATTTCATTGTAATCTACTAATTCGATCATAGCCATATCAGCATTATCTCCAAGACGATTACCTAACTTTATGATTCTGGTGTAACCACCTGGACGATCAGCGATTTTAGTTGCGACAGCACCAAACAATTCAGTGATAGCTTCTTTTTGTCTTAAACGAGCAAAAACTAATCGCCTGTGATGAGTTGTATCGTCTTTTGCTTTTGTAATTAAAGGCTCAACAAATTGTTTTAAAGCTTTAGCTTTAGCTACTGTTGTATTAATACGCTTGTGTTCAATTAAAGAACAAGCCATGTTAGCTAACATTGACTTTCTGTGCGCAGTTTTTCTGCCTAAATGATTTATTTTTTTTCCGTGTCTCATGACATTTTCTTTTAAACTTTATCTTGCATCAACTCATTAAGAGGAGCAAATTATAAAGTAATTAATCTTTATCTAGTTTGTACTTACTTAAGTCCATTCCGAAACTAAGCCCCTTTATATTAACTAACTCTTCTAGTTCAGTTAAAGATTTCTTACCAAAGTTTCTAAACTTCATTAAGTCATTTTTGTTAAACGAGACTAGGTCTCCTAAAGTATCTACTTCTGCAGCTTTTAAGCAATTAAGAGCACGAACGGAAAGGTCCATGTCAATTAATTTAGTTTTAAGCAACTGACGCATGTGAAGGGATTCTTCGTCATAAGTTTCAGTTTGTGCAATCTCATCTGCCTCTAAAGTGATACGCTCGTCAGAGAATAACATAAAGTGGTGAATTAAGATCTTGGCAGCTTGCGTTAGTGCATCTTGAGGAGTAATAGAACCGTCAGTTTGAATTTCGAAAACTAGTTTTTCGTAATCTGTCTTCTGTTCTACACGAAAGTTCTCAACACTGTACTTAACATTTTTTATTGGTGTATAAATAGAATCTGTAAATATTGTGCCAACCGCTACTGATGCTTTTTTATTGTCTTCTGCAGGCACATATCCACGACCTTTTTCTAAAGTTAATTCCATATTGATGGTCACTTTAGGATCAAGATTACAAATAACTAAATCTGAATTCAAAACTTGAAAACCAGAAATAAACTTCTGAAAATCTCCAGCAGTTAATTTGTCTTGTCCTGAAATAGAAATTGAAACTGATTCATTATCTACTTCTTCGATTTGTCGCTTAAAGCGAACTTGCTTAAGGTTAAGAATTATCTCGGTAACATCTTCAACAACTCCAGGAATTGTAGAAAATTCATGCTCAACTCCTTCCATTTTAACTGAAGTAATTGCAAATCCTTCTAATGAAGAAAGTAAGACGCGTCTTAAAGCATTACCTACCGTTAGTCCGTAACCGGGCTCTAAAGGTCTGAACTCAAACTTACCTTCAAAATCAGTAGAATCAATCAAGATTACTTTATCGGGCTTCTGAAAATTTAAAATTGCCATATTGCTTAGTGTATCAGTTATTATTTAGAATATAATTCGACGATGAATTGTTCGTTAATGTTCTCTGGAATTTGAATTCTAGCTGGAATAGAAACATATGTACCAGATTTAATATCATTGTTCCAAGTAATCCACTCATAAACTACAGATGAATTTGACAAAGCAGATTCAATTGTTTCTAATGATTTAGATTTCTCTCTAACGGCAACAACGTCGCCAGCTTTTAAAGAATACGAAGGGATATTAACAATACCTCCATTTACCGTAATATGTCTGTGAGACACTAATTGTCTAGCCCCACTTCTAGAACGAGATAAGCCCATTCTAAAAACAACATTATCCAATCTAGATTCACATAATTGTAAAAGCACCTCGCCGGTAATACCTTGCGAAGCAGTTGCTTTTTTAAACATGTTTCTAAACTGCTTTTCTAGAACACCATAGGTGTACTTAGCTTTTTGCTTTTCCATTAACTGGATCGCATATTCAGACTTTTTACCACGGCGTCTATTATTTCCGTGCTGTCCTGGAGGATAGTTTCTTTTTTCAAAAGATTTATCTTCTCCAAAGATTGCTACGCCAAACTTTCGGGCGATTTTAGTTTTAGGACCAGTATATCTTGCCATTTCGTTTTGTTTTTGAG
>JABAZC010000015.1 GCA_018608625.1 Flavobacteriaceae bacterium
ACAACGCCTTTAGCAAAGAATCATAATGTCTGGAGTTGGTAATAATAGTATCGTTATTACGCAAGGCCCCTGTATTTACAAATTCTAATAACTTAGTTTTTAGAGCTGTAATTCCCTCACCGCTTTTAGCTGCCGTGTAAAGACTATTTGGATACACAAAAGAAGTTTCTATAAGCCCTTTATCAGCTTGGTCCATTTTATTAGCAACCACTATTAACTGCTTGTCTGGGTATTGCTCCTGAATTTTACGAATGTCGTTATTAAAAAGTGCAATTGTTTCGGATGTTACCTTAGAAGCATCTAATAAATACAATACAACTTGCGATTGAGTAATTTTTTCAAATGTTTTTTTAATACCTATGCTTTCAATCGTATCCTCAGTGGTACGAATACCGGCCGTATCAATGAATCGAAACTTAATGCCTTCAATCGTGATTTCATCTTCGATCGCATCACGAGTAGTTCCTGCAATATCACTAACTATGGCTTTGTCTTCGTTTAATAGTGCGTTTAATAATGTAGACTTGCCTACGTTAGGAGCACCAACAATAGAAATTGGAATCCCACTTTTAATCACATTACCAGTTGAGAAGGAGTCAACTAAATGTTTTAAAACCTTGATAATTCGGTGCAGCAAATCTTCAAATTGTTTGCGATCTGCAAACTCTACATCTTCTTCCGAAAAATCGAGTTCTAATTCAATCAAGGAAGCAAAATTTAATAACTCATCACGTAATACTTTGATTTCATTACTGAACCCTCCACGCATCTGTTGCATAGCAATTTGGTGGGAAGCTTTGTTATCACTAGCAATCAAATCCGCAACCGCTTCGGCCTGGCTCAAGTCTAGTTTAGCATTTAGAAAGGCACGAAGTGTAAATTCCCCTGGATTCGCAATTCGCGCGCCGTTTCTCACAAACAGTTGTATAATTTCTTGCTGTATATAAGAACTTCCATGACAAGAAATTTCAACAACGTTTTCTCCAGTATAGGATGTTGGGTTTTTAAAAACAGATACTAAAACTTCATCTAAGACCCTACCGGCTTCTGTGATATGTCCTAAATAAATGGTGTGTGACTTTTGATCCGCTAGTTTTTTCTCGTGAATGGACTTAAAAAAAACATCAGCCATGGCTATGGCTTCAGCTCCTGAAAGTCTAATCACTGCAATGGCGCCTGCTCCTGAAGGAGTGGCTAAAGCTATAATAGTATCGTTTTGATGCAAAAGTTGATTTTTTACAAAAGTATTAATATTACTTCAAATGAGATAAGTAATAATTTTAATTTATTTTTGTATTTCCATTTAATCAAGCTACTATGAAAATCCATTTGTTTGCATTTTTAATATTCACCACACTCATTAGTTGTAATCAATCAGGAATACTGTTAGAAAACGAATATGAAGTCACTGTAAAAGCAGAAGGAGTTTTTAATGGACTAAGAGCGTATTTAAAAACAAACGAGGATCCAAGAAACTCTATTGCCACAGATACAGCCGTTGTTTACAAAGGGGGCTTTACTTTTAAAGGCCAAATTGAAGGGACTGAAATGCGGTCCTTAACTATTGATGGAGTAAATGGTCAAACAACCATAATTTTAGAACCAGGGAAAATTAAGGTTGTTGTTTATAAAGATAGTATTTACAAATCTACCGCAGAAGGATCCTTTAACAATGTAGTTTTTAATGACTATAAGAAAGAATATAAAGCCCAAATGGATAATTTAAATTCTGTAAGAAAAGCACTCATGGCCTCACAAAATGATCCCACACTTACAAAATCCCTTAAAAAGCAAATGGATTCATCAAGAATAGAACTTAAAAATTTTGGTTTTCAATTTATCAAAGCTAATACTGATGCTGACTTCTCATTGTTATTATTGAATAGCGTTATAGATCAAAAAGGATTTGACCTGAATTTAGCTTCAGAGGCTTATGATCAAATTGATAACTCCATAAAGATTAAAACCATTAATAATCAAATCATTTCTAACCAAATAAAAACAAAAATAAAACTTGCTGAAAAATCTCAATTAGTTGCGATTGGACAAATAGCTCCTAATTTCTCAGCACCAAATCCAGAAGGCGAATTTGTAGAACTAAATAAAATAAAAGGGAAAGTAACCATTGTTGATTTTTGGGCCTCTTGGTGTAAACCATGTAGAACTGAAAACCCAAACCTTGTAAAACTCTATAATAAATATCACCCTAAAGGCTTAGAGATTATTAGTGTGTCTCTTGACCGTGAATCACAAAAAGACTTTTGGATTAAAGCGATTGAAAAAGACCAATTAAGCTGGTATAATATTTCAAATTTAAAATTCTGGCAAGAGCCTATTGCAAAACTTTATGGGGTAAACTCCATCCCAGCTACATTTATCATTGACAAAAACGGAATCCTAATTGCCAAAAAATTAAGAGGTTCACAGTTAGATCAAAAAATAAAGGAACTTTTTGATTAGTAGTTTTTTGAATAAGTTCTAAATTTTGTTGTTTTTGTGCATTACAAACAAAATAATAATTGGAATTGCTAGCAGTATAACCATCCATAAATGCGTTTCTAAAACTTGAGGAACGATTAATAAAGTTAAGATATAACCACCTATAGCGCCTCCAAAATGCGCATCGTGTCCAATATTCCCCAGTCTAGACTTCATGCCATATATCGAATATAACATATACCCAACTCCAACAACATAAGATGGAATAGGGATAGGAATGAAATACAAATATAGTTCCATTCCAGGGTATAACAGTATAGCCGAATATAGGATTCCCGTCACGGCACCACTAGCGCCGACTGCTGAATAATAGGATTCATTTTGATGAAAATAATAGGACAAAAGATTTCCAAAAATTAAACTTCCAAAATAGATTAAAAAGAAATATAATGGACCTACACTAGCTAATACGATATCGGCAAAGAAATAGAGTGTAACCATATTAAATAACAAATGCTGGAAGTCCACATGTAAAAAACCGGAAGCTAATAAACGGAGTTTTTCGCCTCGCTTTACCCCACCTACATTAAACTTATAGGTCTCGAAAAAAGAGCGATCTTTAAACCCTTTAAAGGAACAAATAATGTTGATGGCAATAATAATAAGGAGATAAATACTAATGTTCATAAGGACTACATATTAAATAAACTATATCTTTGCGAAAGTAAATTTAATATTTTTAAATGCAATTACTAGCGTACATTTTAATTTACCCTATAATTTGGTTTGTTTCCATCCTTCCATTTAGGCTACTTTATGCTGTTTCTGACTTGTTATATGTTTTAATGTATAATGTGCTAGGTTATAGAAAAAAAACTATTCAGGAAAATCTCAAACTAGTGTTTCCAGAAAAAACAGAAGTGGAGCTGATGGTAATTACAAAAAAATTCTATCACCATTTGTGTGATATGATTGTCGAATCAATTAAATCAATGAATATTTCGATTGACTCCATGAAAGCGCGTTATAAGTTTAATAACCTAGATATTATAACTGATTTTGAAAGACAAAATACAAGCATCATACTTATGTGTGCTCATTACGGAAGTTGGGAATGGATTTTTATTCTTCAAACCTACACATCTCACAGAAGTTATGCGATTTACAAACGGTTACAAAACAAATATTTTGATCGCTTAATAAAATCAATTAGAGCCCGCTATAATAGTTATCTTATTACCACTAAAGAAACGTTTTCTGTAATGGAAGACGCAAAGAAAAAAGGCATCTTATCCATGAGTGGATTTGCATCAGATCAGTCTCCGAAAAAAGATAAAGCACGCTATTGGGCAGATTTTATGGGAATCAATGTTCCAGTTCATACAGGCGCTGAAGCCCTGTCAAAAAAACTAGATATACCAGTCGTTTTTTTCTCCGTAAAACGCATAAAAAGAGGATATTATGAGGCTACTTTTCAAATCTTGGCTGAAGACCCTTCTTCATTTAAAGATTATGAAATTACAGACCGCTTCTTAGAACTTGTAGAAGCTCAAATACATGAGGCTCCAGAATATTACTTATGGACCCACAAGCGCTGGAAACACCGAAAGGTTTAAAGTCCCGCTACTTCTTTAATTTCATTAATGATTTTATCAGCTAACTCATCAGCTGCCCCTTGAGTTGGTCCTTCCGTATAAATACGAATAATAGGTTCTGTATTACTTTTTCTAAGGTGAACCCATTCGGTTGGGAAATCAATTTTAACGCCGTCAATAATTGATATCTGCTCTTGTGAATACTTAGCTTCCATAGCCACTAAAATAGCGTCCACATCAATCGTAGGATTTAAATCAATTTTCTTTTTACTCATAAAATAAGATGAGTAGCTTGATCTAAGTGTGCTCACAGCTATTTTACGTTCAGCTAGTAAACTTAAAAACAAGGCAACTCCAACTAAGGCATCCCGACCATAATGAGATTCAGGATATATAATACCACCATTACCTTCACCTCCAATAATAGCATTGCTTACTTTCATAGCATTAACCACATTAACTTCACCAACAGCACTCGCTGTATACGTACCGCCATATTTTTCAGTCACATCTCTTAAGGCTCTAGTAGAGCTTAAATTACTGACTGTATTTCCGGGTTTATGACTTAAAATATAATCAGCACAAGCGACTAAGGTGTATTCTTCACCAAACATCACTCCTTTTTCGTCCATAAAAGCCAATCTATCAACGTCGGGGTCAACAGCAATTCCAAAGTCAGCACCAGTAGCAACTACTTTTTCAGACAAATCTGTTAAATGTTGCTTTAAAGGCTCTGGATTGTGAGGGAAATGACCATTAGGTTCACAATGTAATTTAACCGGTTCAACGCCCAAACGCTCCAATAGAAGAGGGATTGCAATTCCTCCAGTTGAATTCACCGCATCGACAACCACCTTAAATTTACAGGCTGTAATTGCTTTTACATTTACATGTTCTAAATCTAATACGGCATCTATATGGATATCAAAATACGCTTGATTTATAGTAATAGTTCCCAAATCATCAACCCCAGCAAATTCCATAGAATCCGCCGCAGCTATGTCTAAAACGCGCTGACTGTGATCAGAATTTAAAAACTCGCCATTGTGATCAAGTAACTTTAAAGCATTCCATTGCTTTGGATTGTGGCTCGCCGTTAAAATAATTCCACCATCTGCATGTTCTAAAGGCACCGCAATTTCAACGGTTGGTGTGGTTGATAAATCTAAATCAATCACGTCTATTCCCATTCCA
>JABAZC010000005.1 GCA_018608625.1 Flavobacteriaceae bacterium
ACACACAACTAATTGTAGATGGAAATGCTAGTGATAATAGTCAAGTTTTTGGAGGATTTGAATTTGGCGGAGATAATTATGCTTTTAAAATCGTACTCGATTTAGAGCACAAAGGTTTTGATGATTGGTTTATTCCGAGCAGCGGATCCTTAGAGGCTATATACAACAATGTGCACGTAGCTGGACTAGGTGGGTTTGACCAAACACTTGTTTATTGGAGCTCCACTAAAGATGGATATTTTCCATATGTAATGTTCTTTAACTTTGAGTCTTGGGGAGGACAGACTTTTGCGGGGTCTTGTATAGATGCTAATGGACTTGTAATTGCTAGAAAATTTTAACGAAAGATGAAAAACCCACTGTACTTAATTATATTTTTATTTTTAATCTGCTGCAACAATTCAGATGATTCAGATGACGCCTCACCTACCTGTGTCGATCCTTCTTTGATAGATCTTGAGGCTGTTTGTACCGAAGAATACGCACCTGTTTGTGGTTGTGATGGTATTACATATTCAAATGCCTGTGTGGCGCTTACCTCATCTGGAGTGCTTGCGTATGGTGAGGGTGCTTGCGAGTAAATTAAAATTAGATTTATTATTATTTTAAATAATTAATATTTAATTTTGTTTTGAAACTAATAAAATTTTATGATAGTGATGAGAAATTTATTTTATGTTTTTTGCTTTTTAGCCCTTGCATGTGATGACGATAGAAATTGTTGTGAAATTATTAGTAAAACTTTTTCTGATAATCAATATATTTTGATAGGAGCATTCGAAAATTCAAATAATCCCAATAGCGAGAATAATAGCGGTCTTGGTGATGGCTTCGGAGATGTAAATATTGACGTTAGCTTGGAAGAGTACAACTCTTACGAAATTGGAGATAAGTATTGTTTTGAATAAAAGGACTTAATCTTTATCCGTTAATCTATTAGCGCGTGATAAGTCCGTGCAAAACCGCTAACTAAACCCTTTTCCGTATAAACTTTATACAAAAAAACCCACTCTAAGAGTGGGTTTTTTAATTGTGAAGATTGGAAACTTAGGCCTTTTTTACAAAAGGTAGTCCTGTTTTTTCGTTTTCTACAATCTTTTTTCCAGCAGGAAGATCACATGTATTATCACGCTCATCTTTTGCGAAATAATAAATAGTTTGTTCTCTACCACCTTTAAGAATTACATCTTTAGTGTGTAAAAAATAAGTCTTTCCTTTGCTATTTTTGAATGAATATCCCATAATATATATTTAGTTTAGTCTAAATTACAAAAATTAGTTTATTATTTCCAAAGAAAATATCAGATAAATGATGTTTTTTTTAAGAAGTAATACTAATTGTTAATAAAATGAGTGATTTCAGTGTGAATTTGATCAAAATAAGGAGGGAGCTCCGTTAATACCCATGGATGACTACTTCCAAACACGTGATTTGCTCCCTGAAGGGCTATGAATTGGCCATTTGGGCTCCACTCACGAAGCGCCAAAGCTTCATTAATAGACACGCTTGTGTCCGCGTCTCCGTGAATAATTAAAAACGGTATTTTTAACTTTTTAACTGCTGTTTGAATTGTAAGCCTAGGTTCGTTTGCTATAAAGTCTTTGTAGAATTGATAATAGTGAGGCATAAGCTGTTTAGTGCGGCCGTTCTCAATAAATCGTACTCCTGTTTCTTTCCATTTTTCCAATTCCTTCCCTAAGGGAAACCTTGATTTAAAATCAGAGACTCCTGCCAAACTAATAACTTTTTTAACTCGAGGGTCTTCGGCGGCCTTAATGGTGACTATGCCTCCACCACGACTGTGGCCAATCAAGGTGAGATTTAGAGGATTCATGTTGGGGTGATTTGCGTAAGTGATTTGTACCCAGCTTATAACCCGATCTAAGTCCTCTAGTTCTTTTGTGTAGTTGTTGTTTCCAAATGCTTCAAGATCTGGGAAATCAATAGGCTCTTTATGTGTGCCGCCATTGTGTGAAAAATTAAACTTTATTACCACAAATCCTGAAGCAGCCAGGGCCTCAGACAATAAAGGCCAAGCGCCCCAGTCCTTGAACCCTTTATAGCCGTGGCAAAAAATAATTAAAGGCCCCAATTTAATAGAGCTGTCGTAGACTAGATCCGTAACAATTGGTCGTTTGCTTGTGTCTTGTATACTGATATTTAAATTGCGTGCAATCACCTATATTTCCTTTTCTATAAAATCGACTTTTAAATCAAATAACTCTACAATTAGCTTCTTAAGCTCCTGTTCGTAGCTCTCTATTGTCTCCGTTGATAATTGAGTGTTTCTTTTTGCATATGCTCCTAGTTTATCTTTTTTAGCAAATTTTAGCAATCCTGATTTTAAATTTTTAAAAGAAATAATTCCAGCTTCTACAGCTCCTATAAAAGGTGCTTTCTGGTTGAGCATATACGCATAGGTCAAAATCTGAAAACTTTTACTAAATGCTTTGTAATCAGATGTTATATCTACCCAATTAACAAGTTCTAATTCAGCCTGAGAGACTTGTGAGGTTTTGTAGTCTATAATTCTTTGGGTGCCATTACAATAATCTACCCTGTCGATTGTTCCAACGATTTGAATAGGGAACGGGAGTTCAGGAATCGTAATAGTCGCCTTAATCTTTGATTCGATAGCTTCAATTTTAATTTTATCTCCATTATTAATGCAAGTCAGCTCATGTTGCAAAAAATTAAAAAGATACCTCTTGGCGACCTCAAAGCTGATAAGGTTAGAGCCTTGAGTAATATCACCGTCCTTGTAAAGTTCTCTAAAATAATGGATTACTGTAGGTTCAATTTTAGGTTTTAAGTCATTAATCATTTGAGCATTCAAAACAGATCCAATCAGAGGCTTGTAAAAATCTTCAAGAGTATTATGGATAATACTTCCAAACGTATTAGCGGCAACCGTTTCTTCTAATAAGTTTTCAGATTTGACGCCCAATACCTTTTGGTTATAAAAATCAATTGGGTTTCGAATATATTGACTCAAAGAAGACGGGGAAAACCCTTTTGATGCGACGACTTTAAGTTTAGAGATGATTTCTGGTGACTTTTTTATGCTCAGCAATTGTGGCGTCAGTTGTGGCGTTTCTGGGATTACAATTTTATGGTTATACGTGTGAATTCCTTCGTGTTCTAATTGAGTTAAAAAACGACTGCGCTCCCCCCCACTTAATACATCGGGTTCAGTATTATAAATAATATGAGCGTTCTGTGCGCGCTGGAGGAGACGGTAAAAATGATAGGTATAAATCGCGTCTTTTTCTTTATATGTTGGCAGGCCATTTTCAATCTTGACGTCAAAGGGAATAAAAGAGTTGTTGGTTTTTCCTGCAGGCAACACGCCTTCGTTGACTGATACAATAATGACGGTTTCAAAATCCAAAACTCGAGATTCCAACATTCCCATTATTTGAAGCCCTTTTAAAGGCTGCCCTTTAAAATCCAAAGATTCTGTGCTTAATAACTCTTTGTAAATACTTTGTAAAACTTTAATCGTGTTAATGTAATTGTAGGAATTGTTTAATTCTCTTAATTGATTAAATATTTCTGAAAATCGAGAAAGGTATTCAAGCGGTAATAAATGATTTTTTTTGGATTGGCTGTAATAATCTTTGAGTTTAAAAATAAGCGATAGAACGCTCTCAATTGCTTTGCTTGGAGAATTGCCCCAGTTTGTAAATAAAAGCTCTAATATCGGCTTATGAGCTGGCGCAATTGCAATAATTTGATCCTTATTAAGGCTTACTAAATTGTGTGTGTTCAAGCTTGTAATAATCAATTGTCCTGCATCTTGATTTTGGTCTTGTAATAAGGGACGGACAAATGGATGCGACAAGACTCCTTTTATGTCCTGATAATAATAATTAGAAGAGGTTTCTTTTTGAAGTTGGAACCATTGATTGATAAAGCCTGAAAAAGGAATCTGTTTTAAAGGCAGGCCCATGGTGATATTAATTTCTTCAATAGTACTTGGGATTGAGCTTAACATGGGAATCAACAGATCTTCATTGCCTAATATTAAAGCTGTATTGTGCAGCTTGTTTTCAGCGTGTAGCTGCTTGAGAAGTGTACCAACATATTTAACCTGGCCTATATTTTTAGGTGTGCCTACAATAGAGATGTTTTTAGGGGTCGCATACTGATTTGATATCCACTTAAAGGGGTGTGATTGAAAGTGCGGCCACTTTTTTCGATGTTGCCTTATAAAAAAGCCCGCATCATGGTAAGGAGTGTTTATAAATGTTTGGTCAATATCCCAGTAAATAGCTGCTTTTTCTTGTTGTAATAGCTCCTGAATAATAGTAGACTCGGAAGCATTTAAAGCATTAAAGCCCAAAAACACATGTGACTTGTGTGGATTGTTCTGAGTATAGACCTCTAGGTTTTCAACTGCTTCACGATAAATCAAGCCTTGGTAACCCACTCGTTTTTGTAGCAAGTGAGTTGTAAGTCTTGAATAGTAAGTGTCAACCTTTTTCCAAAACGAAAGATACCCCTTTATGAGTGGAGTAGAATTAGCGTCAAGCGACCAGTGATTTATTTCTTGAATCGCCGTGAGGTATTCAAATATCTGTTCTTGAGGAATTAAATAACGATCTATCTCATTAAAATCCTGAAGTACTATGGGGGCCCACTTGGAAAAGCTGTCAAAAGAATCCCTTTCTTCTGGTGGGGTCAACTCTAAATAAACGTGGTAAAACTCAAAAACAAGTTCGGTGTTACTAAGGAGTCTTAATTGAGATAATTCTTCAATAAAATGTTCAATAGAGAGGATTTCAGGCAAGAACCCTGTGGTTTTGTTTATAGTAGCCCACTCTCTTTTTAAAAATAGCCCAGCACGTTTATTAGGAAGAATAAGGCTTAGCTTAGACATATCCCTTGAATCTAATTCAAGGTCTTTTAGGGCGTTATAAATAAAACTTGTCATGTTATAAAAATAAAAAAACGCTTCGCAATAGCGAAGCGTTTTAAGCTTTTTGTTATGAAAGACTAATAACTATTTAGCCAACTTCACTTCTACACGTCTGTTAGCAGCTCTTCCTGCAGCAGTCATATTAGATTCAATTGGAGTAGTTTCACCAAAGCCAACTGATTCTAATCTTTCACTAGCAATTCCGCCTGTTGTAAGGAATGTTACTACTTGAGCAGCTCTAGCTTCAGATAATTTTTGGTTAAACCCTTCACTAGAAACACTGTCTGTATGCCCTTCAACTACGAAGTTTGCTTTAGGATAAGCAGTTAATATAGCAGTAATCGCTTCTAATGTAGAGATTGCATCTTTTTGAAAGCTTGACTTTCCAAGTGCAAAATTGATTGTTCTTGAGTAACTTATTAACTGAGCTTGTTCTTCTTCTGTTGGGAAAACAACTTCAGGACACCCGTTATTAGCCACAGTACCAGCTTCGTTTGGACAGTTGTCGTCTTTATCTAAAACACCATCGCTATCTCCATCTTTCCAAGGACATCCGTTGTTAGCAACAGGTCCCGCTTCGTTTGGACATGTATCTTGTGCGTTAGCTACGCCATCTGAATCAGAATCTGGACAGCCAGATAAAGCTTTTGAACCGGCTTCATTTGGACAAGTATCGTTATTATCAGAAATTCCGTCTCCGTCTGTATCTGGACAACCGTTAAATTCTGCAGAACCGGCTTGATTTGGACAAGTATCTTCAGAATCTTGAATGCCATCTGAATCTGAATCTGGACAGCCATTAAACTCTGCCAAACCAGCAACATCTGGGCAAATATCATATTTGTCATATACACCATCTCTATCGGAATCTTTACCGCCAAATTTGATTGTAAGTCCAAGTGAATGCTGGAAATGATCTACTAAAACTACTTCATCAAAAGAGTTCTTTAAACTAGACTGAGCTGTAATTCCAATTAAATCGTTGATCCAATATGAAACTCCAACTGTTCCGTTAATTGTAGCAAGGCCTGCTAGGTCAGCTCCAGGCTGTTCCATCCAGGTGTAACCACCTCCAAAACCAACGAAAGGCTCAAAATCAGTACAATTTAATAGATCTGAGAAACTGTATTTAACCATACCATCTAACCCGTAGTACATTAACTCTTCAACTGAAATTGCGTCTTCACTAGGGGTCGTCTCAAAATTGATTCCGGGAAAGTCTAAATTAGGATTCCACTTGTCAAGTTTGTTAAATGTTCCTGATACACTAAAAGAAAAGTTATCGTCAAGATACTTACCTACTGTAAGCATAGAAGGTGAAGAGATGTTACTCCATTCTCCAGCTACGTTGTATAGCTGAGAAAAGCTAATGTCTTCATTCCCTACCTGTTGATCTATTCCAAGTGCATCTACTGCATTTACACCAACTGTCACTTGCCAAGGATTGTTTTTGTCCTGTGCATTTACATTTACAACTACTAATACTAGTAGCGCTGTTAAGATTAATCTGCTAAGATTTTTCATATATAATGATATTTAAATTGTTTTATTAATTATGGCAAAAGTATGGTGTTATATCTAGAAAACAAATTTAAATGTTAAAAAAATAGCCTTATTCACTTAAAGAAGGTGTCTGCCAAAGAAAAATAAGTTGAGATCCAGAGAGACTCCCGTAGAGTACTATTTATTTGTGCTAGCACTCCTTAATCTTTAAAGCAACATCCGTGTAAATAAGTAGCTTTTTAATAACTTTGTAGCCCATTTCTTCTATAATTTCAGAATAGTTTAGTAGTTGCAACTTATGTTTGTCATCAAAGCCGCCCGTTTTGTAATCGATAATAGCTGCTGTTTGGTCATCAAAAACTACCAAACGATCGGGGATAATTATTTTTCCGCAAGCAGTTATTATTTCTCGTTCATTAAAAACTGTAACTTCTGAGCTGTAATATACACTAAGCAAGGGGTGGTTAACAATGTCTTCAACTGTTTGTAATAGTACTTCTACTTGAGAGCTTGAAATAACCCCCGTGGAGACAAAGTGATTAATTGTAATCTCAATGTCAGATTTAGTATATACCCTTGATAACAACAAGTGAATTAAATTACCTTTTTCAATGGCTTCTTTCTGAGTCGTGTCCCACAAATATCCTGAGGTTGTTGCCATTGAGACATTGAGTTGCGCCTTTGGTGTGGATATAAACTTAGTTTGAATTTCTGTTGGATATTTTGGTGGCTTTGGGGGTTCTATTTTCTCAAATAATCCAAATTCGTACTCAAGCTTGGTAGCCTCCCAGCGTCCAATAGATTTCAGATAATTTATCAAAAGTCCTGAATACGTTTTTATGTTTTCATCTCCTTTTTTAGAAACAGCTGCATTCCCAACTACATACAGTTGCTCTACCGCACGAGTTAGAGCCACATACAATAGGTTTATATTATCAAGCTCCAGTTTGGACTGATGGTCAGCATAAATAGACGCGCCTACGGATCCATAATTTTCAAAATCTTTATTGTAGTTTAACAAAAAGTGTGAAAAGGGGGCGAATGAATCTTCTAAAGGCACCCACTCTTTAGGGTCTAACTCTCTGTAAATGTCTAGTTCTGCAAAAGGAAAAATAACTACAGGAAACTCCAGACCCTTAGACTTATGTACCGTCATGATTTGAACGGCGTTTATTCCTTTTGGAGAAACAACACTTAAGCTATCTTTTTTAAGATTGTAGTGGTCCATGAATTGACGGACGCTAGAGGCTGGTTTCTGCGAAAATTCCCAAATAAAATCTAGAAAAAACTGAATGTAAGCATTAGACTTTTTTGCTAATTGAAAGCTACTTATTATGTACTCAACAGATTCGTAAAGAGAAAGTTGAAGAGCTGTTTGAGGTGAAAAATGTACCCCAATATCTTGAAGAGTGTTAAAGAAACTTCTCATATCTAAAGAAACACAGTCTAATCGAAATAAATGAGGGTCTTCAATGTCCTTGTTAGAAACCATGTAATTTATAACCTCAAGTTTAGCTTCAGTGTTTGAAGGCTCGTGTAGGTACTCTAGTAGGCTAACTATATATTTCACTTCTGGAGACTGAGAAACTAATAGCGTTTCACTAGAAACAATATCAATTTCTTGCTGGCTTAATAAATTGGCTACGGCAACTCCCTCCTTTCGTTTTCGAACAAGTACGCATATATCATTTAATTTGGTGTCTGCTCCGGAAGCTAAGTAAGTCCTGATTATTTTTAAAACTTTGTCAGCATACAAAAGAGGCTTATCGTCTCCTTTTTCAAATTCTAAAAAAGAAATATTAACATAACCCTCCTTGTTAGTAAACTCTAGCTGAGCTGGATTCTGGTACAATTCTTTATATGACTCGTTAGAAAACGTAAGCATGGACAAGTGTTTAAAAAAATGGTTGTTAAACTCTACAATCTTTTTACAACTCCGGAAATTGGTGGGTAAAAAGGAAATATTAGCGCCAAAAGGGATTGAGGTATCGTTGTTATAAAGACTAATAAACTGCTCAGCTCTCCCGCCTCTCCAGCGATAAATGGCTTGCTTCGCGTCTCCAACTAGCATGACACTTCCGTTCTCTGTCGCTAATGTATTTGTAACCAAGGGCAGTAGGTTTTGCCATTGCAGCTCTGAAGTATCTTGAAATTCATCAATAAAAAAATGATTAAACTTTTCCCCTATGCGTTCGTATATATAAGGAGCCGGCTGGTTTTTTATTTCTTGACTTATAATCGTATTGAACTCTGAGATTAGCAGTAGGTTATCTTCCTCTTTAATAGTTTTTAATTCCTTGTTTATTAAATTTATGACAGAAAGTGGCGTGGTGTTTTTACGTATGTTTTTCAAATATCGTAATCGATAAACCGTGGCTTTTGTGAGTTGAAATGCTTCGACTAGTTGAGGGCGTAATCCGTCAATAATGGCAGCAACATCTGGAGCTGTTTTTTGAGTATACATTGCCGTGGTATGAATTGATTGTTGCCACTGTGCGCTAAAACTAAGATCAAATTTTTTAGATACAAGTGTATTAAAGTGTTTAGGTAAAGAGCCGCGGATAAAGTCAGAAAACTCAATGCCACTGGATCTAATTAGCTCTAAAACTTGTGTTGATACATATATAATTTGTGTTTCCGCTTCAGAAATTTCTTTTGTTAGAGATTCCTTTAGGGTTTGAAAATCAGTCAACGAATGTTGTGAAAGATCGTGTAAAAGAGAAGCCTCTGTTTCTTTGGTTAAAAGCTTGGCTGTTTTAGCTAAATCTAAGGCTATGTTCCAACTCTTGTCATCATCTGCTTTCTCTATAGCAAAGTCGACTAAAACTTTCGTAAGCGCTTTATTTTTTCCCGCTTTTAAAAGTAAGCGACTAACTGCTTTTTGTAATAAATGATCCGTATCCAGTTCAACTTCAAAATTCATTGGAAGTTTTAGATCAAATGCAAAAGTACGAATGATTTTCTGAGTAAACTTGTCAATGGTAGAAATGTCAAATGCAGCATAGTTATGTAAAATCTTACTTAGCAAATGTTTAGATTTGGTGTGAACCGCTTCTGGAGTACTTTGTAATTCCCTTACAACTTGAGAAAACAAAGCATCTGATTGACTTAAAATAGAAGGAGACGCAAATGCCATAAGTGCTTCTATAATTCGAGTTTTCATTTCATCTACAGCCTTATTGGTGAAGGTAATAGCCAAAACGTGACGGTGTGGCAAAAATTCTTTAGAGCTCAGTACAATTTTCAAATAATCTTTAACCAGAGTAAATGTTTTACCACTCCCTGCAGATGCGTTATAGATATTAAATGTTGAAACAGCCACTAAATAAAATTTATACCAAAATAGACAATCTTAATTATATATCGACGTAAATTTTATTTGATTATCGTAGATTTGAGGAAACATTTAAAACAAATTCTTATGGCTTTTGAATTACCACAATTAAACTACGCTTATGATGCCCTAGAGCCTCATATCGACGCAAGAACTATGGAGATCCACCACTCTAAGCACCACAACGGATATACAAACAATTTAAACACAGCTATTGCTGGAACTGATTTAGAAACTAAATCTATTGAGACCATCTTAGGAGATCTAGATATGTCCAATAAGGCTTTGCGAAATAACGGCGGTGGATTTTACAACCATTCACTTTTTTGGAACGTTATGAACCCCGAAGGAAAAGAAGCTCTTTCTGGCGAACTTAAGGACGCAATCCTTTTGGCATACGGAACGTTTGAAGATTTTAAATCTGCTTTTAGTAAAGCTGCTGCAACACAGTTTGGTTCTGGCTGGGCTTGGTTATGTGTTCACAAAGGGGGGAAAGTTGAAGTGTGCTCAACCCCAAACCAAGACAATCCATTAATGCCGGGTGTTTCTTGTAGCGGAACTCCAATTCTAGGGTTAGATGTGTGGGAGCATGCCTACTACCTAAACTACCAAAATCGTCGTCCTGATTATATTGAAGCTTTCTTTAGTGTGATTAATTGGACGGTGGTTGAGAAGCGTTTCGCTGCTGCAAAATAGAGCTTAGAAAATAATTAAAAATAAAAAAGGTGAACTTTCGTTCACCTTTTTTGCCCCAAATCTACCATGAACTTAACCTACTTATGTTATGGTAAACCAAATATAGACGATTCATCTACAAAAAACACAAGTATTAGATAAAATGCGCTTTTATTAGATAAAGTGAATTTTATCAGTAAGCTCTTTCGTTATTGCCTTCGTAGAAATTAATAAACGCTCTATTTACGACTCTGTTTCCTCCTGGGGTTGGATAATTTCCTGTAAAATACCAATCTCCTAAGTTTTTTGGACAGGCTATATGCAGGTTTTCTATCGGTTGAAAGATAATTTTAACCTCTGCGTTTATAGTTTCATCGCTCAAAAGCTCTGCTATTTTATCAGAAATTTGTTGTGGATTAAAAGGAGCATAAATTTCTTTTACAAAGTTTTTAACCTCAACGTCTGGCAGATTAACTTGAGCTTTACATCTTAAATAGATGTCCTGAACAATTTGATAATTATTAGTGTCATTTAACAAAGATAGTGCTGCCTTGAAAGCAACTAAACCCTCTAAGTTAGCCATGTCAATTCCATAACAATCCGGGTATCGTATTTGTGGCGCAGACGATACGACAACAATCCGTTTTGGGGAAAGTCGATCCATCATCTTTAGAATGCTTTTCTTTAAAGTTGTTCCTCTAACAATACTGTCATCAATAATTACAAGGTTGTCTTCTGGCTTTATAACTCCGTAGGTGACATCATATACATGAGCTACTAAATCATCCCGACTGCTATCTTCGGCAATGAATGTTCTAAGCTTCACATCTTTGATTGCTATTTTTTCAATCCGGGTGTGTTCTGAAAGAATCTGAGTTACTTTGTCAGCAGACAGCGTTCTAGTACCTTTTAAAATTTGTTCTGTTTTCTTTTTGTTCAAATGCTCTTCAACATTTTCAATCATGCCAAAAAAAGAAGTTTCGGCGGTGTTAGGAATGTAAGAAAACACTGTATTTTTTATATCGTGATCTATATACTTTAAAACCTCTGGAACAATTAGTTTCCCAAGTAATTTTCGCTCTTGATAAATTTCAGCATCACTTCCCCTAGAAAAGTAGATCCGTTCAAACGAACAAGCCATACGCTCTAAGGGCTTAAGGATTTGATCTATGGAGGTCTCACCTGATTTTTTTGTAATAATTGCACAGCCTGGGGGCAACTCATGAACGTCATCAAAGTCTACATCAAACGCCGTTTGAATAACGGGGCGCTCGGAGGCCACCACCACAACTTCGTCATCCATATAGTAGTACGCTGGACGAATTCCAGATGGATCTCTCAAAACAAATGAATCTCCATGCCCTAACAGGCCGGCCATAGCGTAACCACCGTCCCAGTTTTTTGCAGCTTTAGTTAGTATTTTCTTTAAGTTAAGTCGTTCTGCTATTAATGGAGAACACTCCATTTTTGTATAGCCTTCCTTCTTTAATTTTTTGTATAATTTTGAAACAGTATCATCTAAGAAATGACCGATTTTTTCCATGATGGTAATCGTGTCAGTATATTCCTTAGGGTGTTGTCCTATTTCTACAAGGTTTTTAAAAAGCGATTTTACATTAGTCATATTAAAGTTTCCTGCCAAAATCAGGTTTCGATGCATCCAGTTATTTTGCCTTAAAAAGGGATGAACACTCTCAACGCTGTTTTTGCCAAAAGTTCCGTAACGCACGTGGCCTAGCAACACTTCTCCTAGGTAGGGTACCATTTTCTTTTGAGCTGCTACATCATCTGCAACATCTGGGTTTTCTGCCAACACATCATTAATCCGTGTGTTGATTTGAGCAAAGATATCTTGAATGGGCTGTTGTTCTATTGAACGTACTCGACTAATATAGCGTTCCCCAGGCTTCATATCTAGTTTTATGCTAGCAAAACCCGCACCATCTTGTCCGCGGTTGTGTTGTTTTTCCATGATGAGATACATCTTATTAATCCCATAAAAAGCAGTGCCATACTTTTTTTTATAAAAGTCTAGAGGTTTTAATAATCTAATGTGGGCAATTCCACACTCATGTTTAATTGCATCGCTCATATAAATAATTTAGTATGACATATTATTATTAAAAAACACGCCCAACAATAGGCGCGTTTTTTATAATATTGTTTCTATTTCAAATTGTGTTAACTCTTTGAAAGCAATCAGACGGCGGCATATTTCCTCTGATTTCAGAGACTCAAGGCGCTCAGTGCCAAACTTCTCAACACAAAATGAAGCTAGGGTTGAACCATAAATAACAGCCTTTTTCATGCTTTCAAAATTAATGGCTTCGGACTGGGATAAAAAACCAGCAAATCCACCAGCAAAGGTGTCTCCAGCGCCAGTAGGATCAAAAACAGACTCTAACGGCAATGCCGGCGCTGAAAACATGTTTCCGTTGTTAAACAATAGTGCTCCGTGCTCCCCTTTTTTGATCACGACATACTCGGGACCCATTTCGTGAATTTTCTTAGCGGCCTGGACCAATGAATGTTGTCCGGTTAATTGGCGAGCTTCCTCGTCGTTAATTGTAATAACATCTACACGCTTAATTACCTCTAAAAGCTCATCAAGGGCATTGTCCATCCAGAAATTCATTGTATCTAGAATAACAAGTGTAGATGAATCGCTCATTTGATCTAAAACACTCGACTGCACTGCTGGGTGTAAGTTTCCTAGAACTAATATTTTGGCGTCTTTATAGGATTCAGGAACTATTGGTTGAAAATTTTCCAGCACATTAAGTTCTGTTACTAAAGTATCACGACTATTCATGTCATTGTGATAACGTCCACTCCAAAAAAATGTCTTGCCATCCTTTATGATTTCAACACTTGAAATATCAATCCCTTTATCTAAAAAGAGATTTAGATGGTTTTGAGGAAAATCACCTCCAACTACAGAAACGATGGCACTATTGACGTTAAATTGCGAGGCAGACAAACCAATATAAGAAGCGGATCCTCCAAGTATTTTATCTGTTTTTCCATAAGGAGTCTCTACAGCATCAAATGCAACTGTTCCAACGATTACCAACTTGCTCATAAATTTTATTAAAAATTAAAAAACAAAGTTACGTATTTTTTCTTCTTAATAAAACTTATAAATCAACTGTAATTGCATAATTTATTTGCGTCCAAAATCCGCAGGGATTTCACCCCAAGCCTTTGTTTCCCATTTAACTATTACGGTTATATATGAGTTGTTTTTCAACCATAAAACAGCACGGTCTACTAGTTCAAACATGGCTGCATTAGTCGGGTTTCGTTCCAACTTGGTATTGCAGTGTTTTTTCTTAACCCAACTCATTGCCGTTCTAGAATCTGTGTAAAGAATGAGACTGCTGTTTTTTTGCTTTAGAAATGCAAGCCCATGAACAAGTGCTAAAAATTCCCCAATATTATTAGTGCCTTGCTGAAAAGGACCTTTATGAAATAGTTGTTTTTTTGACTGGGTGTCAACCCCTCTGTACTCCATTATTCCAGGATTGCCACTAGAAGCAGCATCCACTGAAATAGAATTGTAGTTCGGCTGACCAATTAACTTTAGTCGAGATTCCGAAAGGCCTATTGAGAGATTTTTATTCCCAATGTAATCTTTATAATTACCTTTAAGTGCTGTTTTAGCTAACTGGAATGTCAAAAATGATTTATACTGTGCACCTTCAAAGTTGGCTATTTGAGCCTTACAATCATCCCAGGTTTTAAAGACACCGGTCCGGTGTCCTTTCCAAATAGTGTAATATTTTTGTTTTGATTTAGCCATTTTCAGAAAGTATATTTTGAATAGCTTCTGGGAAGTGATTAGACTCCAGTTGGTGTATTTTAGCCGCAACGTCCTCAAAAGTATCTGTTTGAAGAACCGAACATTTGGCTTGAAAAATAATAGCGCCGTCATCATAGTGCTCGTTCACATAATGAATTGTAATCCCAGACTCCGTTTCTTTATTAGCCACTACCGCCTTGTGTACATGTGTGCCGTACATGCCTTTGCCTCCGTACTTTGGTAATAATGAGGGATGAATATTTAAAACTTTATTTTGAAACATATTTAATAACTGTGGGGGGAATTTCCATAAAAAACCAGCAAGCACAACCAGGTCTAGCTCAAGATTTGATAGGTTTTCAAGCGCCCAAGCCGAGTCATTAAGTTGGTTTTTATCAAAAATAATTGTCTTAACATTTAGTTCTGAGGCGCGTTTTAAAACAAATGCCTCAGGGTTGTTTGATAGAACAAGAACAACTTCAGCAGACTTATTTGCTTGAAAATACTTTATAATATTTTCAGCATTGGTACCAGACCCAGAAGCAAAAATTGCAATTCGTTTCATTTAAAGGTTTTTTGGGTTGAAATTCTTTAACAAAAAAAAGAATAATTATCCACATTGAGAAGTAAAAACACAATACATAACCGATTTAACCATTTATAAACACACATTTTTAAAGTATTTACTCGTTTTAATGTAAAGTTTTTTATTTTTGCATCCTAATATAAAACTTAAAACAGAAATATTATGTCAGACATTGCATCAAGAGTAAAAGCGATTATCGTAGACAAATTAGGCGTTGATGAAAACGAAGTGGTAACAGAAGCTAGCTTCACTAACGACCTTGGCGCAGATTCGCTAGACACTGTAGAGCTAATAATGGAATTTGAAAAAGAATTTGATATTCAAATCCCAGACGACCAAGCAGAAAACATTGCAACTGTAGGTCAAGCTGTTTCTTATATCGAAGCTGCAAAATAATTACATTTTAATTTTTTATGGAACTAAAGCGAGTTGTAGTAACAGGTCTTGGGGCATTGACTCCTATTGGCAATAATATAGATACTTATTGGAAGGGTCTAATTAGCGGCAAGAGTGGTTGTGGTCCTATAACTTATTTTGATACTGAACATTTCAAAACAAAATTTGCTTGTGAATTAAAAAAATTCAATGTTTTGGACTTCTTCGATCGTAAAGAAGCTCGAAAAATGGATCGATTTACACAATATGCTATGGTGGCTTCTGACGAAGCCATCTTAGATGCTAAACTCGATTTAGAAAATATAAATAAACTTCGTATTGGAGTTATTTGGGGAGCTGGAATTGGTGGTATTGAAACATTCCAAAACGAAGTGATGAACTTTGCCAATGGAAATGGAACTCCAAGATTCAATCCATTTTTTATTCCTAAAATGATTGCTGATATTGCTCCAGGCAATATCTCCATAAAACACGGTTTTATGGGTCCTAACTACACGACTGTATCTGCATGTGCTTCTTCAGCAAATGCGATTTTTGATGCATTAAACTTAATACGTCTTGGGCATTGTGATGTCATAGTGAGTGGCGGAAGCGAAGCTTGTGTTACGCAATCTGGAGTTGGTGGGTTTAATGCCATGCACGCATTATCTACACGAAATGAAAGCCCTGAGACAGCTTCGAGACCTTTTGACGGAACTAGGGACGGCTTTGTTTTAGGTGAGGGCGCTGGCGCTTTGATTCTAGAAGAATACGAACACGCTAAATCGAGAGGTGCTAAAATATACGCAGAACTTGTTGGTGGTGGGCTCTCTTCTGATGCCTATCATATGACAGCCCCGCATCCAGATGGAATCGGTGTCATAGCGGTAATGAAAAATTGTCTTGAAAATGCAGGTTTAAATCCCGAAGATGTTGACGCGATCAACACACATGGAACCTCGACGCCTCTTGGCGATGTAGCAGAGCTAAAAGCAATCAAACAGGTTTTTGGTACGCATGCGAAAAATATAAATATTAATTCTACAAAATCTATGACGGGCCATTTACTTGGTGCTGCTGGAGCAATTGAAGCTATTTCTTCTGTCTTGTCGATTGAGCACGGCATGATTCCTCCAACGATTAATCATACGACCCCAGATGAAAATATTGACCCTGAGTTAAACTTAACTCTTAACAAACCTCAAAAGCGAGACGTGAAAGTTGTGATGAGTAATACGTTTGGTTTTGGTGGCCACAATGCTTGTGTTGTTTTCAAAAAACTAGATTAACCTTCTTGAGTCCTATTAAAAATATCTTTAAGCGACGTTCTGAAAAGAACAGAAGCCTCACGGGGTGTTTGAAAAAAATAACAGGGTTTAGTCCTGCAAAACACGTCTACTACGAAAAAGCCTTTACACACAGATCGGCAAACCGAAAAGACGAATTAGGAAACCCAATTAGCTATGAAAGGCTCGAATTTTTAGGAGACGCAATATTAAGCGCTGTAGTGGCGCATTATTTATTTGATAAAGTTCCAAGCGGAGACGAAGGCTATTTAACTAAGATGCGCTCAAAGGTGGTAAGCAGGGAGCACTTAAACGAAATTGGCAAAGAGCTAAAACTTTCAAGCTTGATGCACAGTAAAATTCCTTTATCACAATTTGGAGAAAACATTCATGGGAACCTGTTCGAGGCTCTGATAGGTGCTGTTTTTTTGGATAAAGGCTACATAGCTTGTGACCGGTTTATTTACAAAACAGTTATTGGTCCGCATGTAGATATTGAATCCTTAGAAGGGAAAATTATTAGCTATAAGAGCTATATTATTGAGTGGTGTCAAAAGGAAAAGAAAACCTTTTATTTCGAAAGCCTGGAAGATGCTGGAAAAGACCTATTAAAACACTTTTCTGTTAAACTACGTATAAACGGAAAGACCGTTGCGAAAGCAAGGGCTACCTCAAAAAAGAAAGCGGAAGAAAAAGTGTCTAAACGAGCTTATTTTGCTCTTCAGGATAAGATCAATAAAATTACCTGATTTAATTGTTCTCGTGAAACTATAACGTTTTCGCAATAATTTGGACTTAAGAAGCTTGAAAGCTGGTTTAAATTCTGAGTTAATATCCTATATTTACATAATGTTTATTGAGAATTATGGCCGTACACAAACTAATTGTCGATGATTTTGAAGACTCAAATTATTCGCTTTTAGCGGTTCACTGCGAAATGGAGGATTACCGGTTAGCATACTATTTAAACAAGTATTTGGAGACCCGACTGGCTAGAACAAAAGAAGATCTTGATTTTATTACATCATTAGCCTCTTTTCCTGTTTTTAAGTGGTCTAATAAACAGCTTCAAACAGATTGGCACCTAATTAAAAACAGTTGCTTAGTCGAAGAAATTGCTGTTTCTCAAGGACTGTTTTCAGAAATAAACGACAAAAGCTGGGTCATACACTCATTACTGCCAGAGCACCATTCTGTTGATTATATATTGAAAATAAATAATGGTGGTGGATTTATTAACGAAAAACAAATCTTGGACAAGATTCAAAAAATACCGAAAGTATCGACAGCTTACAGCGTCGATATTTCACAACTAAAATCAAAAGACCATTTAATATTTAATTAATGTCACACACAAGAAAAAAAACAAAAATTGTAGCAACATTAGGACCTGCTATCAGTTCAAAAAAAATGCTTCACAAAATGGTAGAAGCTGGAGTAAATGTATTTAGAATTAACTTCTCTCATGCCGACTATGAGGATGTCAAAATGCGTATAAAACTTATCCGTGAGATAAACGAGGAATATGGGTTTAACGCATCCATTTTGGCAGACTTACAAGGCCCTAAGTTAAGGGTGGGGGTCATGAAGGACGACGTAGTTGTAAACCCAGGAGATGAAATTATCTTTGCGACAGGCGAACGTTTTGAAGGAACTAAAGAGCGTGTCTATATGACCTACGACCGCTTCCCTTTAGATGCCAAAAAAGGAGAAAGTATTCTTTTAGATGACGGAAAGTTACTTTTTGAAGTCGTTTCTACAAATTTAAAAGATGAAGTTAGGGCTAAAGTTATTCAAGGGGGTCCTTTGAAATCTAAAAAGGGAGTCAACCTTCCAAATACCGATATCTCACAGCCTGCATTGACAGAAAAAGACAAAGAAGATGCCGTGTTCGCAATCGAGCAAGAGGTCGATTGGATGGCACTTTCTTTCGTAAGAAATCCTGAGGATTTAATGGAACTACAAACACTAATATCTGAGCATAGTTCTTACAAAATTCCTATTATTGCTAAGATTGAAAAACCAGAGGCAGTCGAAAATATTGACAAAATCATCGCTTACTGTGATGGTTTAATGGTTGCTAGAGGCGATTTAGGAGTTGAAGTTCCTGCGCATCAAGTCCCTTTAATTCAAAAGGAGTTAGTTTTAAAAGCAAAAAAAGCGAGAATCCCTGTAATTATTGCAACCCAAATGATGGAGTCCATGATTACTAGCTTAACGCCAACTCGTGCAGAGGTTAATGATGTTGCCAACTCCGTAATGGATGGTGCAGATGCAGTCATGCTTTCAGGAGAAACTTCTGTGGGTCAATACCCTGTTCAGGTGATTGAAAAAATGTCAAACATTATCAAAACTGTTGAAAATTCAGACTTGATTCATGTGCCACAAATTCCTCCACACATTCGCACCAAACGTTTTATTACAAAATCTATTTGCTACCATGCAGCAAATATGGCAAATGAAATTAATGCGCGTGCTATTTCAACGCTCACAAATAGTGGATATACCGCATTTCAGATTTCAGCGTGGCGCCCTGACGCTCACATCCTTGTGTTTTCGTCAAATAAGCGTATCATTTCGCAGTTAAATTTACTTTGGGGCGTTCGCGCTTTTTATTATGATAAGTTTGCTTCAACAGATGAAACAATTAACGATGTTAATAAAATAGCCTACAAAAAAGGGTATGTAGAGGCAGAAGACATGGTTATCAGTTTGGCAGCAATGCCAATGAAAGAAAAAGGAATGATAAACACCTTGAGGGTTAGTGAGGTTAAAGACTACTCTAAATTATAAAAATTTGATTTAAAAAAGAGTCGCTAAACTAGAAACTGGAATAAATCAGGTTTATCGTTAAGGTAATCGCCGTAAAAATTATGAAGTTTCATTTTAGCAATTAGCGGCTCAAGATCGTTGGGCGATTTAAGCTCGATTCCAACCACAGCTACACCTGTTTCCCTGCTAACCTTTTTCGTATACTCGAAATGAGTAATGTCGTCATTAGGTCCTAGGATATCGACTACAAACTCGCGCAAAGCACCCGCACGTTGTGGAAATGTAATTATGAAGTAGTGTTTTAGCTTCGAATGCAGCAGCGCACGCTCCTTTATTTCTGCGGTCCGTGTAATATCATTATTGCCACCGCTTATGATACAAACTACATTTTTACCTTTAATCACTGATCTAAATCCCTCTAAAGCAGCCACACTTAAAGCGCCAGCAGGCTCAGCGATAATTGCATCTTTATTATATAAGTCTAAGATTGTCTGACACGCGCTCCCTTCAGAAACCGTAATCATATCGTGTAAGTTCTCCTTACAGATTTGGAAATTCTTATCACCAACTCGCTTTACAGCAGCGCCATCTACAAAATTATCTATGGTCTGTAGCTGTACTACTTCCCCATTTTTAAGGGCGGCTTTCATTGAAGGAGCACCTTCCGGTTCAACGCCAATAATTTTTGTGGCTGGAGATAACATTTTAAATACTGTAGACATCCCTGATGCTAAACCTCCACCGCCAACAGCTACAAAAATATAATCAATTGGTTTTGATGCTTGATTAATGAGCTCTAAGCCTAGTGTCGCCTGCCCCTCAATTACCTTTTCGTCATTAAAGGGATGAATAAACGTTTTTTTTCGCTTGTTACAATCCTCAACCGCTGCGTTATATGCATCATCAAAGCTATCGCCTACTAAAACAATTTTAATATAATTCTCCCCAAACATCTTGACCCGCTCTATCTTCTGATTAGGGGTGGGGGTTGGCATGAAAATAGTCCCCTTGATCTTTAACAGCTTACAGGACAAAGCAACGCCTTGAGCATGGTTACCCGCACTTGCGCAAATAACCCCGTTCTCTTTTTCGGCAGACGTTAAGGACGACATTTTATTATAAGCGCCTCTAATTTTATACGACCTCACGACTTGTAGGTCTTCTCGTTTGAAGCTTAGGTTACAGTCAAACATGGAAGAGTATTGCAGGTTGTGAATTAAAGGCGTTACGTTTGATATACCTTCAAGGTTCCTTGCCGCTGCTTTTACCGCATCAATAGTTGGAAAATAGGGGATTGTTTTTGACATTCGTTTTAGGCGTCAGATTTAATCACTTTCATCGCTGTCATTGCGGTTCTTAAGACCTTTCCAGTTGCTTCAATTGGGTGATTTCTGATCGCATCATTGACACGTATCAATTCTTGATTATCCACATTCTTTGTTGAAGTAAAAGAGGTCCCGATGACATCTGTTTCTACTGTCTTCATAAAATCAACTAATAATGGCTTACAGGCATGATCAAATAAATAACAACCATATTCTGCTGTATCCGAAATAATTCTATTCATTTCAAATAATTTTTTTCTTGCTACAGTATTCGCGATTAGCGGAAGCTCATGTAGCGACTCGTAATAAGCAGACTCTTCAACAATTCCTGAGCTTACCATTGTTTCAAATGCTAATTCTACCCCTGCTCGCACAAATGCAACCATTAATACGCCGTGATCAAAATAGTCTTGCTCTAAGATTTGTTTGTTTGTTGCTGCGGTTTTCTCAAAAGCTGTTTCACCTGTTGCTGCACGCCACTTTAATAAATTAACGTCATCATTTGCCCAATCTTCCATCATAATTTTTGAGAAATGTCCAGACATAATATCGTCCATGTGTTTTACAAAAAGAGGCTTCATAATTCCTTTTAGCGTTTCTGATATTTCAAATGCTCTTATTTTTGCTGGATTCGACAAACGATCCATCATGGTTGTGATCCCTCCATGCTTTAAGGATTCGGTAATCGTTTCCCATCCGTACTGAATAAGTTTGGAAGCATAGTTTGCATCAATTCCTTTTTCAATCATTTTGTCAAAGGACAAAATCGAGGCTGTTTGAAGCACTCCGCATAAAATAGTTTGCTCGCCCATTAAATCACTTTTAACCTCGGCTACAAAAGAGGACTCTAAAACCCCTGCTCGGTGACCACCTGTCGCCGCTGCATACGCTTTTGCCTGTGACCATCCCTTACCTTCTGGGTCATTTTCTGGGTGAACAGCCGTTAGTGTTGGCACGCCAAATCCTCTTAAATACTCTTCCCTAACTTCACTTCCTGGGCATTTTGGAGCGACCATAATGACTGTTAAATCTTCACGTATCTCCTTTCCTTCCTCTACAATATTAAACCCATGTGAGTACGCCAGTGTAGCACCTTGTTTCATAAGTGGCATAACGGTATCAACTACATTTGAATGTTGTTTGTCTGGAGTTAAATTAAGAACCAGGTCAGCACTTGGAATCAACTGCTCATAGGTGCCAACGGGAAAGCCATTAGAAGAGGCATTCTTAAAGGATTGACGTTCGTCTTTTATTGCTTGTTCGCGTAGGGCATATGAGATGTTGAGGCCTGAGTCCCTCATGTTGAGACCTTGATTAAGTCCTTGAGCACCACAGCCTACAATTACAACTGTTTTTCCTAATAAAGCGGTTACGCCATCTTCAAACTCAGAAAATTCCATGAATCTACATTTTGAAAGTTGATCTAATTTTTGACTTAAGGATAGAGTATTAAAATAATTTGCCATTATGATTGTTGTTGATTTTTTATTGGTTTTTAAATGCATTGAGCATTTCTGTTATCTTTAGTTCGTCTTTAGTAACTGCGATTCGAGCAGAACGCACAAATTGCATAATTCCAAAAACACTAAGAGCTTTGTGCAAGGTTTCTAATTCCGCTCTTCGACCTGATTTTTCAAGAACAAAAAACTCTTTGTTAACCGTGACGATATGTGCGTTGCTTTCCTTTATTATATTTTGAATTTGACGTTCTTCAAACAGCAAGTCTGATTTAATTTTGAACAAGCAAGATTCTTGATATATAGTATCATCATCTGTGTGGTAATAAGCCTTGATTACTTCCACTTGTTTTTCAATTTGACCTAGAATTTTTTTAATTTGATCTTCGGACATATGAATCAAAATCGTAAAACGAGAAACGCCTTCAATTTCAGAAACAGAAATATTAAGACTTTCGATGTTAATATGTCTTCGTTGAAAAATTGCGGAAATTCTATTGAGTAAACCAATATTGTTTTCGGTATACACAGAGACTGTATAAAGTTTTTTTTCTGTTGCCATTCTATTCTAATCTTATGTCTGATACCGATGCTCCTGATGGAACCATTGGAAATACATTACCTTCCTTTTCTACACAAACCTCTAAAAAATAAGGGCCATCACTATCAATCATCTCCTTTACAGTAGCTGCTAAATCTTCTCGTTTTGTGACTTTTTTTGCTTCTATGTAATAACCTTTAGCGATGGCTACAAAATTAGGGTTTACCATTTCTGTAGACGCGTAACGCTTTTCAAAAAATAGTTGTTGCCACTGACGAACCATCCCTAAAAACTCATTATTTAAAACGACTATTTTTACGGGTAATTTATTTTGAAATATAGTTCCTAATTCTTGTATCGTCATTTGGTATCCGCCATCGCCAATAACAGCAACGACTTCTCTGTCTGGAGCTGCCATTTTTGCCCCTATTGCTGCTGGTAATGCAAAGCCCATAGTGCCTAAGCCTCCAGAAGTGATGTTACTTTTGGTAATATTAAAATCAGCATATCTACAAGCTATCATTTGATGTTGACCAACGTCTGAAACAATCGCAGCCTCCCCTTTGGTTTGGATATTTATCTCTTTGAGTACTTCTCCCATGGTCAGCCCCGCTTTGGTTGGGTGCAAATCATTTTTGATGACTTTCTCGTATTCAATTTCGTATAAATCTTTGAATTTCTGAAGCCATTCATTGTGTGAGTTGTCGTTAACCTGTGGTAACAGCTCTAATAAACTCTGTTTCGCATCTCCTAAAACGGCCACATCCGTTTTGATGTTTTTATCAACTTCCGCTGGATCAATTTCGAGGTGAACGATTTTAGCTTGTGTTGCGTACTCATCTAATTTACCTGTTACACGATCATCAAAACGCATCCCGATTGCGATTAATACATCGCAATCATTTGTGAGAACATTTGGCGCATAGTTTCCGTGCATTCCAACCATTCCTATGTTTAGTGGGTGTGATGTTGGAAGCGCTGAAGCGCCCATTATAGTCCATGCTGCAGGAATTCCTGCTTTTTCAACTAACGCTTTAAGCTCTGTTTCTGCTTTACTAAGTATAATTCCTTGTCCCCAAATTATCAATGGCTTTTTAGCGCTATTTATGAGGGCCGCAGCGGCAGAAATAGAAGACGGATCTGTTTTTGGAACTGGCACATAACTTCGAACTCCTGTACATTTTTTGTACTGAAAATCAAATTCTTCAAACTGAGCATCTTTCGTAATATCAATCAAAACGGGGCCGGGTCGACCACTTTTTGCGATATAAAATGCTCTTGCTATAATTTCTGGAATTTGGGACGCTTTTGTAACTTGGTGATTCCACTTAGTTACTGGCGTTGAAATCCCTACAATATCTGTTTCTTGAAAGGCGTCGCTCCCTAGTAAATGTGAAGGTACTTGTCCTGTAATACACACAATAGGTGTTGAGTCTATTTGCGCATCGGCAATGCCAGTGACTAAATTTGTAGCGCCTGGTCCTGAGGTGGCCATAGCAACCCCTACTTTTCCAGAAATACGCGCATATCCTTGAGCGGCATGAGCGGCACATTGCTCATGTCTTGTTAAGACGTGGTTTATCTTATCCTCATACTTATATAGTTCGTCGTAAACAGGCATAATTGCCCCGCCTGGATATCCGTATAAAACGTCAACCCCTTCAGCTAACAAACATCTTACGATCGCTTCACTTCCTGAAATGCGTTCCTTCGGTTGCTCTAAGTATTGCTTCTGAGTAGCGGTTAGTGTATCCATAATCTAATTTAAAACTCATCTGTTACACACCCTAAGGATGCGGATGATACTGTTTTTGCATATTTGTAAAGAACCCCGCGTGTAACTTTTAAGGGGGGGGCTGTCCATTTTGCTTTTCGTAATTCAAGTTCCTTTTCAGAAACCTCAAGTATAATTGAATTTGTATCGGCATCAATGGAAATAATATCTCCGTCTTTTACCAAGGCAATTGCTCCTCCTTCTTGAGCTTCTGGAGTGATATGACCTACCACAAATCCATGTGTACCACCTGAAAATCGTCCATCGGTTATAAGCGCAACGTCTTTTCCTAATCCGGCACCCATAATGGCTGCAGTGGGTTTTAACATTTCAGGCATCCCTGGGCCCCCTTTAGGACCTTCGTATCGAATCACGACCACATCGCCTTTATTTACTTTTCCGTCACGAATTCCATCATTAGCCGCATATTCCCCTTCAAATACTTTGGCGGTTCCTTTATAGTTTAACCCCTCTTTTCCAGTAATTTTAGCAACACTTCCGTCTGGTGCTAAATTTCCATATAGCATTCGTAAGTGGCCAGAAGCTTTAATAGGAGTTTCCGTTGGCATAATTACATCTTGACCTTCTTTTAAGTCTTCAACCTCAACAAGATTTTCTGCAATTGTTTTTCCAGTAACCGTTAGGCAGTCTCCGTGCAATAGTCCTTTACTTAATAAATATTTCATCACCGCTGGAATCCCTCCGACTCGGTGTACATCTTCCATCAAGTACTTTCCGCTTGGTTTTAAGTCTGCTAAAAAAGGCGTGTTGTCGCTAATTCTTTGAAAATCTTCTAGAGTAAATGATATTTGAGCTGCTCTTGCGATAGCTAAAAAGTGAAGTACTGCATTCGTTGATCCTCCTAAGATTGTTACGAGTCGTATTGCATTTTCGAGCGATTTTTTAGTGATTACGTCGGATGGTTTGATGTCTTTTTCTAGTAATATCCGCATTGCTTCTCCTGCTTTTAGCGCATCTTCCTTTTTTTCTTCTCCACTCGCTGGGTTTGAGGAATTGAATGGCAGTGTCATTCCCAGGGCTTCAATTGCTGAAGCCATAGTATTGGCCGTATACATCCCGCCGCAAGCCCCTGCGCCTGGACATGCTTTTTCGACAATTGTTTCAAATTCAGATTCTGACATGGTGCCAGCAACCTTACTCCCCCAGGCTTCAAAAGCAGATACAATATCTAGTTTTTCGCCATTATGACACCCAGAATCTATAGTCCCGCCATAAACCAATATGGAAGGTTTGTTAACACGAATCATTGCCATTAATGCTCCTGGCATGTTTTTATCACAGCCTACAACCGTAATCATCCCGTCGTAACTCATGGCTTGAACCACGGTTTCCATGGAGTCTGCAATAACATCTCTAGAAGGAAGTGAAAAACGCATTCCGGGAGTTCCCATTGAAATACCATCACTGACCCCGATTGTATTAAAAATTAAACCGATAACACCTTTGTTAATAGTCCCTTTTTTAACCAGTTTGGCAAGGTCATTTAAGTGCATGTTGCATGGGTTTCCTTCATACCCTGTACTAGCGATTCCTACTAGAGGTTTTTTAAAGTCCTCTTTGGTGAGTCCAATCGCGTGAAGCATCGCTTGTGCTGCTGGTTGCGTAGGGTCTTGGGTAACAGCTTTACTATATTTATTTAATTCTTTCATTTTAGATTTTATCCCTTAGAAGTATCGAAATTATCTTTTTGCACACTTACTATAGTAATTATGTCTGTGAATGGTCTAAACTCAATCGTTTAAAAATTAGTCTAAACTATTCTTTTTCAGTTATTTAAAGCTTTTTTTGTGTGATGTTCAAAGGTTAAAAATAATACTAAACCCTTGGTAAATCACTGTCATCTTTTAGAGGCAGTGCTGAGCTACCCATTAAGTACGAATCAACGTGGTGTGCTGCTTGTCGTCCTTCTGATATCGCCCAAACAATTAATGATTGTCCGCGACGCATATCGCCCGCTGCAAATATTCCAGGAACATTTGTTACGTAATCTTTTGTTGTTGCTTTGATATTTGTTCTGAAGTCCATGTCTAATCCAAATTGGTCTGCCAATGTTTTTTCTGCTCCTGTAAACCCCAAAGCTAGCAACACTAAATCACAGTCCCATGTTTTTTCTGAATTTAAGACCTCTTTTAGCTCTGGTCGCTCTCCTTGTTTAAAGATCCATTCTACTTCGACCGTTTTTAAGGCTCTTAATTGTCCTTTGTCATCGCCAATAAACTCTTTAGTTGATACACTGAAAAATCGCTCAACACCTTCTTGATGTGAAGAGGTTGTCTTAAGTTTCATGGGCCAATATGGCCAAGGTTGATTTGCAGGCCTTCCTTCTGTTGGCTTAGTTAAAATTTCAAAGTTAGTTACGGATGTAGCACCATGGCGATTCGAAGTTCCAATGCAGTCGGATCCGGTGTCTCCACCCCCAATTACAATGATCTTCTTGTCTTTTGCAGAAAGAATGTCTTTAAAGTCGGCTAAACCATCAACATACTGATTGTTTAACTTTAAGAAGTCCATCGCCTGATGAACCCCTTTGAGGTCAGCTCCAGGAATAGGAATGTTTCTTTTGACAGTCGCACCTCCACAAAGTACAACAGCATCAAACTCTGATTTTAGTTCATTGGCATCTATCGTTTTTCCAACATGTACATTGGTTTTAAATATGATTCCCTCTTCTACCAAAACATTTACACGTCGATCAATTACGTTTTTTTCCATTTTGAAATCTGGAATACCATAGCGCAAAAGCCCTCCAACCTTTTCGTCACGCTCAAAAACGGTTACAGTATGTCCCGCTCTGTTTAATTGTTGAGCAGCGGCTAAGCCCGCAGGTCCCGATCCAATAATAGCAACTGTTTTATCCGTTCTTACTTTGGGTGGTTTCGCTGTAATCCAGCCTTCTGTAAAGGCGGTCTCTACAATGTTTTTCTCAATATTCTCTATACTTACCGGATCTTCGTTAATTCCCAAAACACAGGCTTCCTCACAGGGTGCTGGACACAATCTTCCAGTGAATTCCGGAAAGTTATTTGTTGAGTGTAATATTTCAGCAGCTTCTTTCCATTTCCCTTTATAAACCTTATCGTTGAAATCTGGAATTAAATTCCCCAAAGGACATCCGCTATGACAAAACGGAATTCCACAATCCATACATCGGGCGCCTTGGTCTTTTAGCTTAGACTCTTTTAATGGGATTGTGAACTCCTTATAATTTTTTATTCTACTTTCTGGCGCTTGATAAGTTTCATCCTGACGCTTAAATTCTAAAAATCCTGTAGTCTTTCCCATCTTTAAACTGTTTCTAGTTGTTCTTTTTCTAATCTTAATAAAGCCTGTCTGTATTCTTCTGGCAGTACTTTTTTGAATTTAGGGAGTGTTGCACTCCAAGTTTCTAAAATTCGTTTTGCAAGTGGACTTGAGGTCGCAACAAAATGATTTTCAATTAATAGTCGTAGTTGAGTCTTGTCTTCCTCGAGCTTAATTGGATCAATGTTCAGGTCGTCTCCGTTACAGTTTTTTGTAAAGGTTTGGTCTTCGTCTAAAACATACGCTACACCGCCACTCATTCCTGCTCCAAAGTTTCTGCCTACTTTTCCAAGTATCACAGCAACTCCTCCTGTCATATATTCGCACCCATGGTCGCCAATTCCTTCAACAACAGCTTTCGCTCCTGAGTTACGAACACAAAAACGTTCTCCTGCTTTTCCGTTAATATAAACCTCTCCAGAAGTGGCTCCGTACAACGTTACATTTCCTGTGATTATATTGTCTTCAGGAATAATTGTAGAGGTTTCGGGAACTTTTATTATAAGTTTTGCCCCTGAGAGTCCTTTCCCTAGATAATCATTTGTATTTCCGTGAACAGTCATTGAAACTCCTTTTGTGGTAAAGGCTCCAAAACTTTGTCCTGCAGAGCCATTAAAATCAATATTTATCGTGTCTTCAGGAAGGCCGTCAGCGCCATAAATTTTAGATATTTCATTACTTAAGACCGCCCCAACCGCTCTGTCAATATTAGTAATAGGAAGCTTTAAATGAGTTCTTTGTCTTCTAAATATCCCTTGGTGAGCCTGCTTAATTATCTTAAAATCTAAATGAGCCTCTAGGTTGTGGTCTTGTGATTCTGTATTAAATAGCTTTACATCTTCAGGTACTTCAACTTTATGTAAAATTGGTGTCAAATCAATTCCTGAAGCTTTATAGTGTTCAATTGCCTTATTTCGGTTTAATTTTTGAACCTGTCCCACCATTTCATTGACGGTTTTAAATCCTAACTGTGCCATGATTTCACGTAATTCTTGGGCTACGAAATACATATAGTTAACTACATGTTCCGGCTTGCCTTTGAACTTTTTACGTAATTCTGGGTTTTGAGTTGCAATACCAACTGGACACGTATTTAAATGACATACCCGCATCATAATACACCCCGAAGCAACTAAAGGCGCCGTTGCAAATCCAAATTCTTCTGCACCTAATAGACACGCAATCGCTACATCACGACCGGTCTTTAGCTGCCCATCACATTCCAAAACAATTCGATTTCTTAAGTTATTCATCACGAGTGTCTGCTGCGCCTCAGCAATTCCCAACTCCCATGGTAATCCACAATGTTTTAGTGATGTTAATGGTGAAGCACCTGTACCGCCGTCAAAACCAGAGATTAAAACAACATCCGCTTTAGCTTTGGCAACCCCTGCAGCCACAGTTCCTACCCCAATTTCAGATACGAGCTTCACATTAATACGTGCGGCTCTGTTAGCTGATTTGACGTCGTAAATTAATTGTGAAAGATCTTCAATTGAATAAATATCGTGGTGTGGTGGTGGCGAAATTAACCCCACATAAGGAGTTGAGTTTCTTGTTTTTGCAATTTCCGCATTCACTTTTGGCCCTGGTAGTTGACCGCCTTCCCCCGGTTTTGCGCCTTGAGCAATTTTAATTTGAATCTCATTGGCGCTTGTTAGATAATTGGAGGTAACTCCAAATCGACCAGAAGCAACTTGCTTTATTGCCGAATTTCTCCAATCTCCCTGTGCGTTTTTATAAAATCGATCCTCATCCTCTCCTCCTTCACCAGAATTACTTTTTCCACCTATTCTGTTCATGGCTACCGCAAGGTTTTCATGTGCTTCTTTACTAATGGACCCATAAGACATCGCGCCAGTCTTAAACCGCTTCACTATTTCTGTCCAAGGTTCAACCTCTTCAACTGGAATTGGGTCAAATTGATCAAATTCAAAAAGACCTCTAATTGTCATTAGACGTGTTGACTGGTCATTGACAAGCTCAGAATACTCTTTAAAAGTAGATGCTTTATTCGTGCGGACAGATTCTTGAAGCTTGGCCACCGTTAGTGGATTAAACATGTGTTTTTCCTGCCCACGACGCCATCTGTATTCACCTCCAATTTCAATTTCAGATTCTATATTAGGATTAAACGCCTTCTTGTGTCGTTTTAAAATTTCTTTTTCAATTTCTCTAAGTCCTATACCTTGGATTCTTGTTGGCGTGTTAGGAAAGTACTTTTCAACCGTATTAGTATTAATTCCTACACATTCAAACAATTGAGATCCGCGGTACGAATTAAGAGTAGAAATTCCGATTTTGTTCATCACTTTCAAAATCCCTTTTCCAACGGCTTTATTGTAGTTTTTTATAGCCGATAGGTAATCTAGATCAGTAATCTCAGAATCTTTAATTTGATTCTCTACAATTTCATTTACGATGTATGGGTTTACAGCACTTGCTCCAAAACCAAATAAAAGTGCAAAATGATGAACCTCTCTTGGTTCTGCAGATTCAATTATCAAACTCGTTCTAGAGCGCTTATTGAGCTTGTGAAGTGCGTGGTTAACATACGAACAAGCTAATAACGCAGGAATGGGGGCGTGATCTTCATCAACAAATCGGTCTGATAAGATGATGATGTTTGCGCCTGCTTCTATTGCTTTTGAGGCCTTAGACACTAGAGCTTCAAGTGCGATTTCTAACTCGTTTAACCCGCGATTTACTCTATATAGCATAGAGATAGACTCAACCTTAAAATTCGGGTTTGTATCATAATTTCTGATTTTATCTAAATCATGTTTTGAAATAACTGGATTTTGAATTTTCAGTTTTTTACAGGCCTCTGAATTGCAATCGAAAATATTAGTATCACTTCCTAAGGTAAGGCTAATGTCGGTGATTAACTCTTCTCTAATTCCGTCTAGTGGTGGGTTGGTTACTTGAGCGAATATTTGTTTAAAATAATTGTAAATTAATTGGGGTCTCTCAGACAAAACAGCGATTGGTGTGTCACTTCCCATGGACCCAATCGGCTCTTTGCCCAACTGGGCCATTGGGCGAATGATTGTATTCAGGTCTTCTTTGGTGTATCCGAAAGCCACTTCTCTTTTACTTAAATCAACTTCTTTATGAATAATTGGTCCTTTTTTAGCCGAAATATCTTTAAGGTGAATGAGATTTTCGTCTAGCCACTGCCTGTAAGGCTGTTTTGATGCAATCTTTTCCTTTATCTCCTCATCATTTATAATCCGTCCTTCGTTCATATCGACCAAAAACATTTTACCTGGCTCTAAACGTCCATGAAACTCTACCTCTTCTGGCTTAATGTCTACAACCCCTGTTTCAGAAGACATAATGACATTCCCATCTTTAGTGACCGTATAGCGTGAGGGCCTTAAACCGTTACGATCAAGCACTGCTCCTATAAAATTTCCATCTGTAAAAGGAATCGAGGCAGGTCCATCCCATGGCTCCATTTGGCACGAATTATACTCATAGAAAGCCTTTTTAGAATCCGACATGTCTGGGTTTTTTTCCCATGCTTCTGGCACTAACATCATCATTACTTCTGGAAGTGATCGCCCCGTCATTAACAACAACTCAACGACCATGTCTAGGGTTGCCGAATCAGATTTTCCTTTGAGAATTGTAGGTATTATTTTTTTTATATCCTCTCCAAAAGCGTCACTTTTTATAATTTCTTCACGAGAAAACATCCGAGATACATTTCCTCGTAAGGTATTAATTTCACCATTATGGCAAATATATCTAAAAGGCTGAGCCAAGTCCCAAGTTGGAAATGTATTTGTTGAGAATCGTTGATGCACTAAAGCGAGTCGAGTGTCTAACGCTGAATTGAAAAGATCTAAATAATACTCGTTAATATGTTCTGGCTTTAAAAGGCCTTTGAATATAATTATTTTAGTTGAAAGGCTCGGAAGGTAAAAGAATTTAGACTCAGACAGTTTTGAGCCATAAATTGTATGTTCTGCTATTTTCCTAGCAGCAAATAATTTTAAGTTAAAATCAAACTCTGATTGTTTGCTGTCTAACTTACTGATAAATAATTGCTTAACAAAAGGCTCTGTTTCTTTGGCAATTTCTCCTAAAACATCACTGTTTACAGGGACGTCTCTCCAGCCAAGAATTTGTAATCCTTGTTTTTTTATTTCTTCTTCAAAAACCTCAATACAATAAGTCCTCTGGTTTTCTTTTCTCGGGAGGAACACATTACTAACCGCATACTCCCCAACCTCTGGAAGATCAAATTCACAAAATATTTTAAAGAACTTATGAGGAATGTCAATAAGAATTCCTGCACCATCTCCAGTAACTCCGTCTGAGCTTACGGCGCCCCTGTGTTCTAGTTTAACCAGAATCTCTAATGCCTTATGGATGATGTCATTTGAGCGCTTTCCTGTCAAACTACATATAAATCCCGCGCCACAATTGTCGTGTTCAAATTCGGGTAAATAAAGACCTTGCTTTTTTAACATACTTATAATTATTAAAGTTTCTAAACCATAGTTGGAGATGTAATATAATGGCAATAAGTCTATTTATAAAAAAGCTTAGGCAGTTTTTCGAATTTGCGATTTTGAATTGTCATTAATGCGTTATGAGCAATATAAGGGAGGATAGATTGTCAAATAATCAATCAAAAGTTTAGGGGGTTTTAATTTTCGGACTAGAAAGAACTGAAAACCACAAACTAGACCCTGTTTTAAAAATCTAATTATTGAAATATTAAAAATATGACTATAAAAAACACAATACCCTAAATTTTTAGGGGTATAAATTAAAAATAGTATAAAAATTACTCCATAGCCCTGTTTTTGTTAGGGGTGTATGTATAAATATTATAGATTTGACCCCAATAACTAAAAATATTAACTATTAAATTAACTATTATGAAAAAAATTATTTTAAGTGCTGTCGCTTTAGTTGGAGCATTAACATTAAACGCACAGGAAGATGTTCCGTCATTTTCTT
>JABAZC010000036.1 GCA_018608625.1 Flavobacteriaceae bacterium
GAAACACGAACAAAGCCGCAGTCTTTTATATCTCAAGACGTGCATTCAAAACCAGAAATTGCTATTATTGGGGCAGGCCCTGCAGGATTGTATGCGGCTTTACGCGCCATTGAAGCTGGATTAAAGCCAATTGTTTTTGAGAGAGGTAAAGATGTTCGAGCGAGACGGCGGGACTTAGCAGCGATTAATAAAGAGCAAACAGTCAATCCAGAATCAAACTATTGTTTTGGCGAAGGAGGTGCTGGCACCTATTCTGATGGAAAGTTATATACACGTTCAAAAAAACGAGGAAATGTTCTTAAAGCACTTGAGTGGTTTGTTCATTTTGGAGCATCTGAAGATATTTTAGTTGAAGCCCACCCTCATATTGGAACTAATAAATTACCAGCTATTATTACGGCGATGCGCGAAGCAATCTTGCAGGCAGGCGGAGAGGTGCATTTTAATGCCAAGTTAACCGATATTCAAATTGAAAATAATGAAATCAAGGCCATTAAAGTGAATAATGAGCCTTGGAAGTCCTTTGAAAATATAATTCTAGCTACGGGACATTCAGCAAGAGATATATTTTACTTATTACACAACAAGGGGGTTCACTTAGAAGCGAAGGCATTTGCCTTGGGGGTCCGTGTAGAGCATCCACAGCATATGATTAACCAGATACAATACCATGGCGATGTAGAAAACCCTTATTTACCTCCGGCCTCTTACAGTCTCGTTGAGCAAATTGACGGAATGGGTGTCTACTCATTTTGTATGTGTCCAGGTGGCATTATTGCGCCTTGTGCGACCTCACAAGAAGAAGTAGTGACCAACGGTTGGAGTCCTAGTAAACGAAACAATCCGTATGCAAACTCTGGTATTGTGGTGAGTGTAGAACCGAAAGACTTGCCTAACTATTCCAAAGAGAACCCTTTTGTGTGTCTTGATTTTCAGAAAAAAGTAGAACGCGATTGTTGGGAAGTTGCTGGTAAAACACAGCAAGTCCCAGCACAACGAATGATTGATTTTGTAGAGCAAAAATGTTCTGTTGATTTCCCTAAAACATCTTACCAACCAGGGATCGTTGCAGTAGATTTAAATACTGTTTTACCAGTAATCATATCTAAACGTCTGCGTAAAGCATTCTCTGTTTACGGAAAAAAAATGAAGGGATACTACACAAATGAGGCTGTCTTACATGCACCAGAAAGCAGAACGTCTTCGCCCGTTTCAATTCCTAGAAATGTAGAAACCCTAGAGCATGTAAATGTGAAAGGTTTATACCCTTGTGGAGAAGGCGCTGGCTATGCCGGTGGAATTATTTCCGCTGCTATAGATGGAATTAACTGCGTTGATGCCATTGCGTTTAAGCTCTCAAACAAATTGGCTTAGAGAGGACTTTAAACTCTGTGTGTCAAAAATGGATACCGTCGTTTTTTTTCGTAAATTTGAGACTTAGCTGGTAGCTTAACCAATTTTAAATCAATAATTTATGATTACAAAACTAAGAAATTTTTTATATGATTCCGTATTATCCGAATCTGTAAAAAACAAAGTGGAGCGTACTATTCTTGTAATCTCAATACTAAGTTTTTTAGCTCATCTAATTGCCATTTTTTTGGTTAAAAGTAATCTGATTATTCTTCCAGAAAGTATTGGATTTTTTGATTCTCCTATTGCTGCAATTTACACACCATTTTCATTTATCCTTATTTACGAAGTGTATTTGTTGATTTTCTATTTACCAAGGTCAATTACCACCTATATTGGGAAGCAGTATGAGATTATTACACTTATTGTTATCCGAAGAATTTTTAAAGATTTAGCCAATTTAGAACTAAACTCAGATTGGTTCGATATTAAAAACGATCTAAACTTTACTTATGATATCATAACTGCACTGTTGCTGTTTTTTATGATATATATTTTTTCAATAGAGCGTCAAAAACTACACTATTCAAACAAAATTAATCCCCTTGCCCCAGCTCAAATTGAGCAATTTATTTCTATTAAAAAGTTCATGGCTACGATTTTAGTCCCTATTTTTATTGGGATTGGATTGGTGACTTTTACTAGTTGGGTTTTAGATGGTACACCTGCCAATTTATCAGTCGCTATTAAGGATGTTAACAGTATTTTCTTTGACCAATTCTTTGCTATTTTGATTATTGTTGATGTGTTTTTACTTTTATTTTCATTTTTCTATACCGATCAATTTCATAAAGTAATCAGAAACTCTGGTTTTATTATATCAACGATTCTTATTCGCTTATCATTCTCTGTAGATGGTTTATTGAATAATTGCCTTATTATTAGCTCCATCGCCTTTGGTATTCTGATTTTATGGATTCATAACCGCTTTGAGAAGAACATAAATACAATTTAAATAAAAGTCCCAAACAAACTGTTTGGGACTTTTTATAGGTTTACACTAAAGGGTTTTTTAACGCCTTTTACTTGTGGCTTGTTATCTAGGATCCAAAATCATATTGATTCGCTCTACAGCGTCTCTAAGATGAATTTTGTTCATGCTATTCGAAGTTTTTGAAACGCTTGAGTTAATTAGGTTCTTCAGAGTTTTTAGTTCCGATCTCACGATCGCTCGTATATCTGATTGGCTGGTATTGATAGCGGTCGATTTAACATAATCGCTTACACGTCTTTTTCTTTGGTTTTCTGCGGTCATTAAATAGGCCAATCTATCAATGTGAGCTCGTTGTAAATTACGTCTGTATGTATCAATTTTTCGTCCTGTATACAGTTCCCCCCAAATCCCTTTTCTTAAGTCCATAGTCATATTTCGTACAGAGTATGCCTCATAGCCATTAATAGTTTCGTTTTCAATCATTCGCGCCATTTTACCCAAGTTTAGTACTGTTTTTAAAGTACGTTCTTGTAGGGTTCTAATACGTTCTATAGAACCCGAGTATTCAATCCGTTCAAAAATGGATGTTTCCAGCAACCACTGTGGGGTAGAAAATAACTGATCATTGATAAACTGTAATGCATTTTTCTGATGAGATTTTGTAACGTAATTGTAAACCGCACCGGCTTGGTCTGCTGTTTTGTAGTTTTCATAAACCCCTCCAATATTATTCGCTACATGTCCCATATAGCGATTAAATTGTGACAGGACTTGTCCGTACATATCACTCAAGTCAGAATAATCTTCACCTGGAGAAGTCGTCCATTCAATGAGGTTTGGAATAATTCGCTTTAGATTTTTAATGCCATACATACTTGCCAAAATAGCATCATCCCCTAGGTCTTCTGTTTGTGAACTTGGATCTACAACGTCCCCTGACTGTTGGTGTCCAAAACGGTACATTGGGTCGCCTGCATGCTTTAAAATCCAGTTGTTTAGTGTTTCTTTTTCCTCTTCTGCGTTACAGTCCATAATTGGCTTATAGCCCCAGGAAATAGCATACTTGTCATACACACCGATATTTGGCATTAAGGCCACACCAATATCTTCTGGTTGCGCCACGTAGTTAAAACGGGCATAATCCATTATTGAGGGGGCTGTTCCGTATTTTTTGGTAAAGGCTGCATTTCTCAAGTCCTCCACTTTGTAAGCGCAGCTACTACCCATGTTGTGAGGCAGACCTAAAGTGTGACCAACTTCATGAGCTGACACAAAACGAATTAAGCGACCCATAACTTCATCTTTAAATTCTGGACTTCTGGCCTCCGGATTAATAGCAGCAGTTTGAACAAAATACCAACGTCTTAGTAAAGTCATAACATTGTGATACCAATTGATATCACTTTCTAAAATCTCACCAGTACGCGGATCACTTACATGTGGCCCATTGGCGTTTGGGATAGGGGAGGCGAGGTATCTAACCACAGAATAGCGAACGTCTTCTGCACTCCATTCAGGATCTTCTTCTACGGATGGAGGGTCGGCAGCAATGATGGCATTTTTAAAACCTGCAGCTTCAAAAGCAACTTGCCAATCCTCAATCCCTTGTTTGATATATTTACGCCATTTTTCAGGTGTTGCACGGTCGATGTAATACACAATCTGCTTCTTAGGCTCGACGAGTTCACCGGCTTTAAATTTATCGAAATCTTCCTTTTTAACCTCTAATCTCCAGCGGTCCAAAAAAGTTACTTCTTTACTGCGTTGATTGTCTAAGCCATAATCAACCTGTCCTCTTGCAAACCAGCCAACTCTCTTGTCGTAATAGCGCCGCTTCATAGGATTCTCAGGTAATAAAATCATTGAATTATTAATTTCTATAGAAATTGTTCCGGTACTAGAATTTGACGGAGGACTACTTGCTGCATAGGTTTTAACATGGCGAGCCTCAATGTTTTTGGGGTAACTTTTAACACTTTCAATAAATGATTTCTCACTTTCTAAACGGGATACTTTATAGCGTTTTCTAGAGTAAGAAGGTAAGCCTAATGCCTTTACATCTTTATTAAAAAAATCAGTTACTTCAATTACGGTTGCCGTTGAGTCTGTGCTAAAAGCCTTTATAGGGAATGTATAGAGTACAGGTTCAAAATTAGAATTCACTACGGCTTCGTGAACCGGTAAGGAGTCTGCAGCAAATACTTCGTAGGATACGACTCTTAGGACAACTTTCTTACCTTTCTTTTGCCATCTTAATACTTGGGTGTTTTGCTTTCCACCTCCAAATCCTAACCCAGAAGCTGTTTTTGAAATCCTAGTCACCATTAACATCTCTTTATTAAAAAGACTGTCTTGAATTTCATAAAAAAATTGATCATCAATTTTATGAACCGTGAATAAACCCTTATCAGATTGAGCTTCCTTAGTGATTACTTTAACATAAGGCAGTATGTCTCCTTTTTTAGGCTTTGGTTCGGGTTTTTCAGTCGTCTTAGAAACGTCAGTTTTTTTCTTAAAGATTTCTTTTATACTTACGCAGGAATTAAAGGATGAGACTGCGAAGAGCAAAAGACATAACGAAACTAGCTTTTTCATTTGTGGTTGATTTTTGGTTTAAAAAATAAAATTGAAGGTAAGAATTCTTTAGTTAAAATCAATCAAAATACAAACGAAACCAGCCTAAGCACGGATTACCCCAGAAAGGAAACAACTAGCACGTCATCCGATTTATGGACTTTAGCTAATTCTTTTGAAGTTAATCCTTTAATCCCCTTGTCCCAGCCTTTGTTGCTCAGCCCTGATTGTACTTTCAGTTCCGCTAATT
>JABAZC010000024.1 GCA_018608625.1 Flavobacteriaceae bacterium
CCAACTACTGGAAACCCAGAAATACTAAGAGCTCACTTCTCCTTGAAACGGTAGACGCTATTTAGGGAGTTGGGAAGCCTCTAGGTTTATTAACAAGTGTTTGCTTCTGCTATATAGATTTAATTATTAACGTTTAATTTTTACATAGAATTGAAATTAGAAAAAATAGATTAATTACTTTTGTGATTCTAATAAGGTCAAATTATATGTTGAGAATAAATCATAAATCTTCCAAGTTGTTTTATATCTTGAAGACAGTAGTTTTTGTATTGCTTCTTGCTAATTTCTCTTGTAAAAACGCTTCAAAAGAAGAAGAAGAAATTTCTGTTATAAATATTGATTTAACCATAGAACGATTTGATCAACTTTTTGCATCTTCTTCCCCACTTGATCTTCCTTTATTAAAACAGTCATATCCGTTTTTATTCTCAAAAAAATTCTCTGATTCTGTTTGGACTGGTCGAATGAAAGATCCAATTCAAGGAGTAATTTCTGCTGCTGTTGATAGTGTATTTGGTGACTTCACAACAGCAGCAGCAGAAATTACTTCGTTTTATCAACATCTTAAATATTACAATAAGCCTCTAAAGATACCTCGAGTAATAACGGTCTTGTCAGATGTAGATTACCGAAACAAAATAGCTGTAACGGACACAATTGTACTTATTGCTTTAGACACTTATCTTGGGGATGATCATGAGTTTTACAACAGTTTTTACGATTACATAAAGCAAAATTTGAATTCAACACAAATAGTTCCAGACTTAGCAACTTCGTATGCTGAACAACTTATATACCAACCTAATAGGATGACTTTTTTAGATGAAATGATCTATTTTGGAAAGCAATTGTATTTGAAGGATTTATGGATTCCTTTTAAGTCAAACTCTGAAAAAATAGGTTATTCAGTTTCCGAGTATGAATGGTCTGAAGACAATGAGTTTTATATATGGCAGTATTTTGTTGAGAATGAATTGCTTTACCAAACTGACCGAAAATTACTAGGAAGGTTTATAGTAGCAGCCCCATTTTCACGATTCAATTTAGAGCTTGACAGGGAATCTCCAGGTAGGCTAGGTCAATATATAGGCTGGCAAATTGTTAAGTCATATATGGAAAATAACCCTACATCAGTCCTAGAAATGCTACAAATGGATCCTCAAGAGATTTTTAATAATGCAAAATTTAAACCGAAAAAATAATGGCAAAGACCCACACCTCAAAAATACAAATTACAGTAGGTTTAGATGACAATCGAATTCCAGAAAAATTATATTGGACAGCTCAAGATGGAGGCGTTTCTAATGAAGAGGCCAAAGCTGTAATGCTTTCCGTTTGGGACCAAAAAAAGCAAGAGTCTCTCAGAGTTGATTTGTGGACAAAGGACATGCCTGTTGACGAAATGAAACTTTTCTTTCACCAAACTTTAATCACTATGAGTGACACTTATTTAAGAGCAACTCAAGATGAAAAGATGGCTGCTACTATGAAAGATTTCTGCGACTATTTTGCTGAAAAATTAGACCTTATCAAAAAGTAGTCTACCACACATTTAGACGGTTTGAGTCTAGTTTTAAAAATATAAACACCAATATTGTGAAGGCCCAAAGACCGGATCCTCCGTAGCTAAAAAATGGAAGGGGTATACCAATAGTTGGAATCAAGCCCATAACCATTCCTATGTTAATTAGGAAGTGTGCAAACAATATACTGGCAACTCCGTACCCATAAATTCGGCTAAATTGTGATTTATGTTGCTCTGCAAGGTAAACGATTCGCAAAATTAATAACACGAACAGCAGTACCACTATGGTACTTCCAAAAAACCCCCACTCTTCTCCCACAGTACTAAATATATAATCCGTGTGTTGTTCCGGTACAAACTTTCCTTTAGTTCTAGTTCCATCCATAAACCCCTTTCCAAAAGCTCCTCCAGAACGAATTGCCTTCTCAGACTCATTAAGATTGTAAGATATATTACGCTTCATCGCTTGTAGCTTTAAGGGGTCTTTTTCCAGTCTAAGCCAAAGTCCGATCCTGTCTTGCTGGTGCTTTTGAAGTACTTCATTGTATGCCCACTGAACGCCAAAAGTCAGGAAAATACTACAAATAAAAATAGCTATAATCCCTTTAAGTTTTTTCTTTTTTCTCTTAAAGAAGAATTGATAAAAAACTAGTACGGCAGCAATGACTCCGCTAGTGGCTATGGCAGAAAACTTTAAAGTTGAAATCCCTAAAATTATTAAACACACCCCAAACAATAGATAGTATTGAGGGATTCCTTCTCTGTAAAAAACAAAAAATAGACTTCCAAAAACAAGTGTACTTCCAGCATCATTTTGTAATAAAATAAGCACAGCAGGGAGCGCGACCAAAATACCGGCTCTTATTTGATCTTTAGTTTCCTTAATATTAGTTTGTAAATCACTAATGTATTTCGCAAGTGCAAGTGCTGTTGCAAATTTAGCAAATTCACTAGGCTGTAATGTGAGCCCCCCGAAGCTATACCATGAGGTTGCTCCGTTTATTTGTTTTCCGACAATAAATAACCCAATTAAAGAGAGCATTGACCCAATATATAAGATACTTGCAAAGCGCTCGTAGAATTTGGCTTCAATTGACAATATAAAGGATATTAAAAGCAGTGATCCCAATATAAATATTAATTGCTTTCCGTAAGGCTTCGTAATATCAAAGTATGAAATAAATTCACCAGTGTTAGAGGCAGATAAGATATTAAAATATCCAAAAATTACCAGCCCTGTAAAAATAATTACAGCTATCCAATCCAATTGAAAACTTGTAGAGCGGCTTACATTCATTGGTCATTAATTTTAAAGGGTTTGCCGCTGTAAGGCTTCAGGTACTCGTCTTCCAAACTTTTCTCTACAACCAATTTTTCCATTCTTTTTAATGAAACCTCTCCTTTTATGTATTTTTCAATCATTAAGCTTGCCACTCTTCCTGCCCAACGTGCCCCATAGCGTCCGTTCTCTACTAAAACGGCGATTGCAATTTTAGGGTTTTCTTTTGGGGCAAATGCAATAAATATTGAATGATCTGTAAGTTGTTGTCTAACTCCGTCAACTTTGGTAAAATTCTCAGCAGTACCTGTTTTTCCACAAATTTCAATTCCAGGAACTTTTAAAAAACTAGCCGTTCCTTTATTGTACACATTATGCATGCCTTCAATAATTGGTTCATAGTATTTAGGGTCAATAGTTGTTTGTTTTGGGCTGTTAAAATTAGAGTCAATCTGTTCGTTTTCAATAGATTTTATAATATGGGGGGTGAAATAAAAGCCCTTATTAGCAATTGCAGCTGTCATGTTAGCCAATTGAATTGGAGTAACCAAAATCTCTCCTTGGCCAATGGAATTTGAGATTATTGTCGTGGCTCCCCATTGAAACTCTGGATACCATTTGTCATAGTAGTTGCCATCCGGAATATTTCCTTTTTTCCCAACAGATAAATCATTCCCCAAAAAGGACCCTAAGCCAAAACTTTTTATATGATCACTCCACTTGTCCATTGACTTAGATGAATTGTCATATTTCTCGATGTTATTTCTAAAAGCCATTGCAAAATAAGAATTACAAGAATAGCTAATTGCTGAATCTAAATTCCTATAGCCCCCTCCGCAATGACATTGCATGGTTCGTTTGTTCTTGCCATATACATATTGTCCACTACAAAACAAGCTAGTGTTTGTTGAAATCACTTTTTCTTCCAATGCAGTGAGTGCTACTAGTACCTTAAATGGAGATCCTGGCTCGTGCATTCTCACAAGTCCTTTGTCTATCAATGGTCTGTGTATGGAATCTAGATATAGTTTTGTATAGTTTTTGGATCTTTGACGACCTACGAGTAAATTGGGGTTATACGAAGGGGCAGAGACAAGACTTAGTATTTCACCACTACTAGGTTCAATAGCTACGATGCCTCCAATTTTATTTTGCATTAACAATTCGCCATAAGCTTGAAGCTCAGAGTCAATAGTAATATTAAGGTCTTTTCCTGGGATAGGAAGAGTGTCAAAAGCACCCTCTTTATAGGCTCCGATATCTCTATTATAGATGTCTTTTTGGATGTATTTAACTCCTTTAACTCCTCTTAGTGTTTTTTCATATGAAACTTCAACTCCTTGTTTTCCAATTAAGTCTCCAAGTCTGTAGTAAGCATCTTTTTTAATATCTTTTGAGTTTGCCTCCGCAATGTAGCCCAGTACATTAGCACCAATAGAGGTTTGATAGTCTCTAACCGATCTTTTTTGAATATAAAATCCTTTAAATTTTCTTAGTTTTTCTGAAAGAAATGCATAGTCTTCTTTGGACAGATGTGGTAATAAAACCGACGGAAGTCGCGGAGAATATCGTTTAGCACGATTGTAATATTTTAAGAAATCATGCTTTTCAATTTTCAATAAATCACAAAACATTATTGTGTCTATAGTCTCAACTTCCCTAGGAATCACCATAACATCATAGCTAGGTTGGTTGGCAACTAAAAGGCTATCATTTCTGTCATAAATATAGCCTCGTTTTGGGTAGTGAAATACTTTACGAATGGCATTGTCGTTATTAAGATCATAAGCAGAAGACTCATAAATTTGCAAGTAAAACAAACGACCAATAAAGCATGCTCCTGTTAGAATGACAATACCAAAAAGTAGAACCTTTCTCATGTCTGTTTCTTGCTAAAGAGTGAGTTAAAAAGCAAACAAATTATTAGACTGAAAATGCTTGAATATAAAGTTTGTTTAATAATCAATAGCATTTCATTTTTATTAAATACTACCAGTGAAAATAGTATAAAGTGATGAATAATGATCAGAAATAAAAAGTAAATAAAACGTTGGGAAAAGTCAGTATTGCTAAATTTTATTGTTTGATACTCATAGGCAGCACCAAATGAGAATTTTAAAAATAGCGGACGTATATAGGCAATAAGAACACTAGCTGCTGCATGTGTTCCTCCAGAATCTAAAAAAACATCAATAATAAGACCCAGTAAAAAGCTGCTAAAAATAAACGTTAATCGATTGTTTGATGTAGGATACAGCAATATAAAGAGCAAATAAACATGTGGGTTAATGTACCCCATAAAATTAATGTTATTACAAATCAAAACTTGTAAAAGAAGTAACCCAAAAAACCGCATTATGTTTAAAAATATAATATTATTCATCGGATTCGTTTAAAGCCTCTAATTCGTTAATATCTCTATTTTTTATGATGTAAACATGCTCTAGATTGGTCATGTCATTAAATAATTTAACATCAATAATGTAAAGGTCTTTGGTGTCGTTAAGTCGATAAGAGTGTACGACTCCTACAGGTATATTCGCTGGAAATATAGACGAAAATCCACTAGTTATAACACTGTCTCCTATCTCTAGTTTTACAAGGTCTTGAATGTCTTTTAATTGCACAATATCTGCTGCTTTTGTATCCCAAGTTAAGGTTCCAAAATGTTTTGTTTTTTTTAGCTTAACATTAATCTTGCTATTTGTATTTAGAATTGATAGAACTCTTGAATACTTGGTTGAGACTTTGTCAATAACACCCACAATTCCTTTACTCGTAATAACCCCATAGTCTTCTTTTACACTATCTCTCAAACCTTTGTTAAGCGTTAAGTAATTAGTGGGTTGTGTATAGCTATTTTTGTAAACCAGCGCACTGCTTAGGCTATATGTTTGCTCTAAGATAGAATCAATAGGACTATTCCTTTTTTGATTAAACCCCTCAGATTTTAGTCGGCTATTTTCTTCTAAAAGCAATTGATTTTCTTCTACTAAACTGAAGTATTGGCTTACTCCACTCGACACACCATATATGCTAGCTATTATATGGTTGGAAGAGTTAAGAAGCTTGCTTCTGTGAAACTCATTCGACTGTATCGTAAGTGAAACTGCAATTGAAAACAACAACAAAAACAAGACAAATGTTTTGTTTTTAATGAAGAAATTAAAAAGTTGTTGCATTACTTAAAATCTATTTTATCAATACGCTTTTATATTTAGCAAGATTTTTTAGAACAATTCCAGTCCCTCTAACAACCGCTCTTAGAGGGTCTTCTGCAATGTAAACAGGAAGATCTGTTTTTTGAGATAATCGTTTATCAAGCCCTCGTAACATTGAGCCACCACCAGCAAGATAAATACCCGTATTATAAATATCAGCAGCAAGTTCGGGAGGTGTTTGAGAAAGAGTCTCCATAACAGAGTCTTCAATCCTAAGAATGGATTTGTCAAGTGCTTTTGCAATCTCACGGTGTGTTATTTGAACCTGTTTTGGTTTTCCAGTTAGTAAATCTCTTCCTTGGACATTCATTTCATCTGGCGGAACTTCTAAGTCCTCAACAGCGGCCCCAATTTGAATCTTTATTTTCTCTGCAGTTCTATCTCCGACATACAAGTTGTGTTGTGTACGCATGTAGTAGATAATATCATTAGTAAACACATCTCCAGCTACCTTAACAGACTTATCGCAAACAATCCCTCCTAGAGCGATAACCGCAATTTCAGTTGTACCACCTCCAATGTCAACTATCATATTTCCTTTGGGTTGCATAATATCTACACCAATTCCAATTGCTGCTGCCATTGGCTCATGAATTAAGTAGACTTCTTTCCCATTTACCCGCTCAGCAGATTCTTTTACAGCACGCATTTCAACTTCTGTAATGCCTGAAGGAATACATATTACCATCCTTAATGATGGAGCGAATAATTTATTTTTTAGAGCAGGTATGCTTTTGATAAATAGGCTGATCATTTGCTCTGAGGCATCAAAATCAGCAATTACACCATCTTTTAATGGACGTATCGTTTTTATGTTTTCATGCGTTTTACCCTGCATTAAATTTGCTTCCTTGCCTACAGCAATAATTTTACCAGATACCCGATCTCTTGCAACAATTGAAGGGCTATCAATGACAACTTTATCGTTGTGAATTATCAATGTATTGGCCGTTCCTAAATCGATCGCTATCTCTTCGGTCAAGAAGTCAAAAAATCCCATATGCTAAAAAATTTACTGAAAAGTGTTAAAGTAATATGCTGTTTTGTAAATGTACTAAAATAAAAGTTATTTTGGTAATGGGTACACCTAAATAAATTAGTGTTTAAAATGACGTGTTTTGGTAAATACCATTGCTACATTATTGGCGTTACAGTAATCAATACTTAGCTGATCTTTTATAGACCCCCCTGGTTGAATAACTGCTGTAATTCCTGCATTTTTTGCTATTTCCACACAGTCAGGAAATGGGAAAAAGGCATCACTAGCCATGACAGCACCACTTAAGTTAAACTCAAAAGAAGCGGCTTTATGAATAGCTTGATTTAAGGCATCCACTCTGCTAGTTTGTCCGGTTCCACTAGCACATAACTGCTTATTTTTTGCTAATACAATCGTATTTGATTTTGTGTGTTTACAAATTTTAGAAGCGAATAATAAATCTTCAATTTCAACTGCTATCGGAGTAGAATTAGTAGCATTTTCTAAGATTGATACATCGTCAGTAATGGTGTCCTTTTCTTGAACTAGCACTCCGTTTAAACAAGTTCTAACGCTTGTTTCAGGAAGGTTAACGGAATTTTGGATTAATAAAATTCTATTTTTCTTTCCTTTTAAAACAGTTTCTGCTTCCTTGCTAAATGATGGAGCAATGACCACTTCACAAAACAACGTGTGAATCTCTTCTGCTGTCGCTAAGTCAATTTCACAATTAGAAATTAAAACGCCTCCAAAAGCGGATACAGGGTCTCCTGCCAAGGCATCTATATACGCTTTATGAAGCGTAGCTCTTTGTGCCACCCCACAAGCATTATTGTGTTTTAATATTGCAAAGGTTGGCTCTTCGCCATAAAACTCGTTCATTAGGTTCACAGCAGCATCCACATCTAAAAGGTTATTGTAGCTTAATTCTTTGCCGTGAAGCTTGGTAAACATCGCCTCAAAGTCTCCAAAGAAATAGCCTTTTTGGTGTGGGTTTTCTCCATAGCGAAGTACGTTTGCTTGGGTTTCACTGATTTTTAAAACAACTTCTTCTTTTTCTTTGTTGAAATAGTTAAAAATAGCACTGTCGTAATGGGAAGAGACGTTAAATGATTTGGTAGCAAATCGTTTGCGGTCTTCAATAGAAACGTCTCCATTGTCAATACTAATTAATTCTAAAAACTCAGCATAATCTTCAACAGAAGATACACAGATAACATCTTTGTAATTTTTGGCGGCTGCTCGAATCAATGAAATTCCACCAATATCGATTTTTTCAATAATATCTTCATCACTAGCTCCTGAAGCAACTGTTTTTTCAAATGGGTATAGGTCGACAATGACTGCATCAATTTGAGGAATTGAAAAAGTATCCATTTCTTCAACATCTTGAGTGTTGTCTTGTCGATTTAAAATTCCACCAAATATTTTAGGATGTAATGTTTTGACACGTCCCCCAAGAATAGAAGGGTATTCAGTTATTTCTTCCGCAGGCACAACACTTATCCCTAAATCATTAATAAATTTTTGTGTGCCCCCAGTGGAGTATATCTTCACTCCTTGCTGGTTAAGTTTTTCTACTATGGGCGCCAGACCTTCTTTGTTATATACGGAAATTAAGGCGGATTTGATTCTTCTATTTTGGCTCATTTTGCAGTCTAAATTTATACATCAAAAATAGTCAATTAAGTCACAGTAAGTTCTAACCAAATCTCTCAAAGTAGAAGTTTTTTTTAACTAATTATCAGAGTTATTAACAACTACATGATTGAGGCAACCGATTCACATACAAATTCAAGGAATCGTTCGTCTTCCTGAGTAAATGGATCTATTGTATTTGAGTCAATATCAATTTGTCCAATATTTATATTATTGACAAATAACGGAATTACAATTTCAGACTTCACGTTTAGACTGCATCCAATGTAATTGTCCTGAGAATTTACATCTGGCACTACAAAATTTTCATTACTAACCGCTACTTGCCCACAAATCCCTTTTCCAAAAGGAATGATTTCATGATCAGTAGTCGCCCCCGCATAGGGACCAATTTTAAGTTCTTCTTTTTCGCCATTTTTAAAATAAAAGCCAACCCAATCATAATAGGTTATTGAGGACTTTAATAATTCACATATATCCTTCAGAGTTGTGTCCAGTGAACTGGAATTTGATACTAAGTCAGATATTTTAGGCTTCAATTCGTTAAAGTTCATAAATGTATGTTTTCTGTAAAAATACTATTTATACCATATAATATTTCTAAATACTCTGTTTTTGTATTAATTTTAGTGTAATGCTGTTATCTTTATTCATAGTTTCATTAAATTTGCTGTATGAATAAATTTAAGCTTCATAAATTTTTTTCCAGCTTATTAGCTCTTTTAGTGCTTATTTCGGCTTTTTCATTTAAAGTTGAAACAAGACTATGTAGCGCTAAATTATTGGACACTGTTGTTGCTTCTAAAGTTAATTCCTGCTGTAATATTCCAGTAGACAAGCCTTATGAAGGGCTGGAAAATAACTGCTGTAAAAGTAATGTTATTTCAGTTGACGGCTTGAACGAAGTTGATGTTCTTTCGGTTTCGTCAGTCCTACCCAGTGTAAATGTGTTTGAAGGTTTTATAAAAAGTGATACTCTAATCAATTTTATCGATTTTCAGTCTTCTGAGCCTGTTTCATACCCCAACTATACACCACCTGACCTAGTTTATGAGCTCCAAATAGAGTATCAGGCTTTCCTGATTTGATTTCCTAGTTTTAAATTACAATTTTAGATGTGCATCGACGCATTATTAATAATCTCTTCGGAGTTAATTTGAAATTAAACAACCATGAAATCCACTTTATACCTTATATTATTGTTTCCACTTTTTCTTTTTTCACAGAACGAAATTAAAGGATTGATAATGGAGCAGAATTCCAAAAACCAGCGCATTCCATTACCTGGTGCCAATGTGTTTTGGCTCAATACCACTATTGGGGCTATGACTTCTGATGATGGGTCTTTTAAGTTGCCATATGATGTCGCTTACAAGAAATTAATTATTAGCTACATTGGGTTTAGAACAGATACGCTTTTGATTGAAACGCCCAAAAGTATTTTCCATGTCCTGAAAGCATCTGACGATTTAGGCGAGGTTACCATCTCAACAAGAAGAAAATCTACAGCAACCTCTTACTTATCTTCTCAAAATATTTCTACGATAAGTAGCACGGAGCTTTTGAAAGCAGCTTGCTGTAATCTGTCTGAAAGTTTTGAAACTAATCCATCAATTGACGTTAATTTTACGGATGCGATTTCAGGAACAAAGCAAATAAAAATGTTGGGCTTAACAAGCCCCTATATTCTAATTACAACCGAAAACATACCGTCCATTCGCGGAGCCTCGCAAGCCTACGGTTTGAGTTTTATTCCGGGAACTTGGGTAGAAAGCATTCAAATAACCAAAGGGGCTGGAAGTGTTGTTAATGGTTTTGAAAGTATAGCAGGACAAATTAATGCTGAACTGGTTAAGCCAACTACCGATAATCGAGTTTTTGTAAATGCATATGGGTCCTTAAATGGTCGTACGGAACTCAATACACACTTTAACACACAGGTCTCTGATAAATGGAGTACCGGCCTCTATCTACATGCAAACAACCGTTCACAAAAATTTGACAGAAACAACGATTCGTTTCTTGACATGCCTCTAGCAAAGCAGATAAATATTATGAATCGTTGGCAGTATACAAACCTTCAAAAAGGGTTAATTAGTTTTCTAAATGTGCGCTATCTGAAAGATAAAAAGCAAGCAGGGCAACTTAGTTTCGATCCTGATACTGATCGGCTTTCAAATACGGTCTGGGGCAGTGAAATTAATACGAGACGTTTTGAAGTGTCTGGAAAATTTGGATATGTAAATCCAGACATCCCTTACCAAAGTTTAGGCCTTCAAATCGCTTATAGTGATCACGAACAAGCTTCTTATTTTGGTCTCAATGAATATGATATCCGCCATAAAAGCATGTACTCTAATCTAGTTTACAACTCTATTATTAGTGATTCAAGGCACAAAATTAAAACAGGATTAAACGCGACCTACGACCTATATGATGAACTGGTAAACTCACAAATTTATGACAGAAATGAACGCTCTGTTGGGGGGTTTTTTGAGTATAGCTTCGATGATCTTGACGCTCTAAATTTAACTGCTGGTATTCGAATTGATAATCATAATTTATTAGGGACATTTTTAACCCCACGTGTGCACGCTCGTTACACGCCATGGGAAAAGTCAGCTCTTCGGGTTTCTTTTGGTCGCGGGATACGAGCAGCCAATATTTTTACAGAGAACCAAAAACTATTTGCAACGTCTAGACAAATTAATGTGCAGAGTTCTGGAGGTGCTATTTATGGACTGGATCCTGAAATTGCATGGAACTATGGGGTCTCTTTCTTACAGGGTTTTAATATATTTGGAAGGAAAGCGGATCTTACAATCGATTTTTACCGAACTGACTTTGAGAATCAAGTAGTCGTTGACTATGAAAATCCTTATGAGGTTAATTTTTATAATTTAAAAGGGGTCAGCTATGCGAATAGTTTTCAGGCGGAATTCAGTTTGAACCTGATGTCATATTTGAACCTTAAAACAGCCTACAAGTTTTATGATGTAAAAACCCAGTATATTTCGGGGAAATTTAAAAAACCATTGACGTCTCAACATCGTTATTTTGCGAATCTATCTTATGAGTCTTATTTGGAGAAAGGAGATGGGGTTTGGAAGTTTGACGCGACTTTCAATTGGCTTGGTAAGCAGCGTTTTTCATCTACAGAAATAAGCCCACAAGCCTATCAGTTGCCAACGTATTCACCTTCTATTTCAACCCTAAACCTTCAAGTCACAAAAGTATTTTCTAAGGCCTTTGAGATCTATTTAGGGGCTGAAAACATCACCAACGTCACACAAAATTTACCAATTTTAAGCTCTGAGAACCCTTTTGGTTCAAATTTTGACACTACATTTGTGTACGGGCCTATATTTGGCAGTACTTTTTATTCGGGCTTACGATTTAAACTAAATTAAACTAAACTAAATAATTATTTATGAAAACAATACTTTTAACAGTTACTATGCTCTTTGTAGGTACGCTAACATATGGTCAAAATAAAAATGCCAAAGCTTCAATTGAAGTTGATGGGGTATGCATGATGTGCAAAAAGCGCATAGAAAAAGCAAGTATTAAAACTAAAGGGGTTAAGTCTGCCTCATGGAACTTGGATACACATGAATTAAGACTCATTTTTGATGAAAATAAAACTAGTGTTGAACAGATTTCATCTAACGTGACTGCTGTTGGCCATGATACTAAATCATTTATCGCTAGTAAAGATGCTTATGAATCCTTAAACCCCTGTTGTAAATACCGTGATGAAGGTGTTGTGGATGATCATAAATAAAGCTGGCTAGACTTGCATTAACAAAAAGACCAAATAAAAAAAGCTCCTGAATTTCAGGAGCTTTTTTTATTTGAAATGTAAATTAGTTTACATCATTCCTGGCATCCCTCCACCCATTGGAGGCATAGGAGATGCGTCTTCTTTAATGTCTATCAGAGCACATTCAGTTGTTAGAATCATTCCCGAAACGGAAGCTGCATTTTCAAGAGCGACACGCGTCACCTTTTTTGGGTCTATAATACCTGCTTTAAGCATATCTACATAACTGTCACTTTTAGCATCATATCCAAAATCGCCTTTACCATCGAGAACTTTGTTTATCACTACACTGCCTTCACCACCTGCATTTTCAACAATGGTACGTAAAGGTGCTTCAATTGCTTTAGAAACAATTTGAATTCCAGTTGCTTCGTCAATATTTACTGCAGCTAGCTTTTCAAGAGTTTTTTGCGCTCTAACAAGAGCAACACCTCCACCAGCAACAATGCCTTCCTCTACGGCTGCTCTAGTGGCGTGTAATGCATCGTCAACACGGTCTTTCTTTTCTTTCATTTCTACCTCACTAGCGGCTCCTACATACAGAACAGCGACTCCGCCTGCTAACTTAGCTAGGCGTTCCTGTAGTTTTTCTTTATCATAATCGCTAGTAGTCGTTTCAATTTGTGCTTTGATTTGATTGACTCTAGCTTTAATATCACTTGCATTCCCAGACCCATTAACTATTGTTGTATTGTCTTTGTCAATTGTAACTGTTTCGGCAGTTCCTAACATAGTTAAGTCGGCATTTTCTAAAGAAAAACCTCGCTCTTCAGAAATTACAACTCCACCTGTAAGAATTGAGATGTCTTCTAGCATGGCCTTACGACGGTCTCCAAACCCTGGTGCTTTTACAGCAGCAATCTTTAAACCACCTCTTAATTTATTTACAACTAAAGTTGCGAGTGCTTGACCATCGACATCCTCAGCTATAATTAAAAGTGGACGTCCAGATTGTGCCACAGGTTCTAGAATTGGAAGAATTTCTTGTAGGTTAGATATTTTTTTATCAAATAATAAAATATATGGATTTTCTAAATCCGCAATCATTTTGTCTGAATCTGTAACAAAGTAAGGACTTAAGTACCCTCGGTCAAACTGCATTCCCTCTACAACATCCACATACGTGTCCGTTCCTTTAGCTTCTTCTACAGTGATCACCCCTTCTTTACCAACTTTTCCAAATGCTAAAGCGATAAGCTCTCCTATGGTATTATCGTTATTAGCTGAAATTGATGCAATTTGCTGAATCTTTTCAGAAGAGTTGCCAACTTTTTTAGCTTGTTTCTCTAAATCATCGGTGATAGATGTGACTGCTTTGTCTATACCGCGTTTTAAATCCATAGGATTTGCTCCCGCAGCTACATTTTTTAAGCCTTCTTTTACAATCGCTTGTGCTAAAACCGTAGCTGTCGTTGTTCCATCTCCAGCCAAGTCGTTAGTTTTTGAAGCTACTTCTTTCACCATTTGAGCTCCCATATTTTCTAAAGGATCTTCTAACTCTACTTCTTTTGCTACCGAAACTCCATCTTTAGTTACTTGAGGAGCTCCAAAGCTTTTGCTAATAATAACATTTCGACCTTTAGGGCCAAGAGTTACTTTTACTGCATTTGCTAATGCGTCAACGCCGCGTTTTAGTCCATCACGTGCGTCAGTATCAAATTTTATGTCTTTTGCCATTTTTTGTTTTTTAAAAATTAAACGATCGCTAAAATATCGCTTTCTCGCATGATTAAATAGTCAGTTCCTTCTAGTTTAAGCTCAGTACCTGCATACTTGCTGTAAAGAACCGTATTACCAACTTTTACTGTAATTGGTTCGTCTTTAGTGCCTTTTCCTACAGCAGCTACAGTTCCTCTTTGGGGTTTTTCTTTTGCATTATCAGGAATTATAATACCAGAAGCAGTTTTTGTTTCCGCTTGCATTGGTTCTATGAGAACTCTGTCTGCTAAAGGTTTGATGTTTAAAGCCATATGATTGTGTATTTATTTTATGATTATTTAAAATATACTCTAAAAGTATGCCAACCCTATTAAACTGACAAACTTTCAGAAACAAAAAATGCCAACGTAAAAGCGTTGGCATTTTGTATTGTTTAGAGAGTGATTTATTCTTCTGTAGTGTCAGCTTCCGGAGCAGCCTTAGTAGCAGGAACAGCAATTGGCTGTGATGTTGTTGGTGCTGCGTTTGAGTCAAGTGCTTTGGATTCCTGTACATTGTCAGAGTCTCCAATCGCAATGTTAGACAGTAAAATTAAAACTAGTAATAAGGTTGCTAATGCCCAAGTACTTTTGTCTAAAAAGTCAGACGTTTTTTTAACTCCTCCAACCTGTTGGCTTCCGCCACCACCAAATGAAGAGGATAATCCTCCGCCTTTAGGATTTTGGACCATTATAACAACGACAAGTAGAAATGCTACTACGACGATAAGAACTAGAAATATAGAAAACGTGCTCATTATAAATTATTTTTTACTTTTAATACTTTTATTGCTTGAATTTGGTCTGCAAATAAACTACTTTTTTCTGGATATTTCAAACTTAAAATTTGGTAAGACTGTATCGCTTTATCATAGTTTTTTTGTTCAACATAGATTCTTGCTAATGTTTCGGTCATTAAACTTTCAGTTTCAACCACACGATTTTCTGCAATATTGATTAGTTTGGAGTCTTTATCCAAGGGTTTTAACTTTGGCTTATCGGCGATGAACGCATCAATAAGTGCAAACTTTTTGTCTCTACTTGAATCATTGGATGTCCTTGTTGTCTGCGAACGATCAATAGGGTTTTTTTGAGTGAGGCTTAGCCATTCAGAGAATGAGTGCGTCTCATTTTTGTTAAACTCTAAGGGGTTTCCTAGACCTAGTATTTCTTTACTTTCTTCCTGTTTATTTCCAAAATTTTTATCTGAACTTTTCTTGTTTGAGATGTCCTGAAATTCATTTACAGCAATGGTCTTTATTTGCTCAAAATTCTGTTTTATATGCGTAGAAATATCATTTTGTAAAAATACATCTGAAGTTACGAAGTCAAATAAAACACTTCGATCGGTTGTATAGGCTGCAGTTGTTTTTAATTCTTGATTGTATTTAAAACTCCCTAAACCTTTCAAGCCTTTAAGGTAGATAGCTCTGGCGGATTGGAAATATGGAAATTCCTGAACGATCGCCGATATATTACTAACCTGCGCTTTGTTCAAGGCTGTGGGGTGGTGCAATAGATATGTAAAATCGGATGTATTCATAAAGCTACCAATTGGCTAGTGAAGCATTTACAACGTCCTGGGTGATGCGTTCAAATATTTCTTCTATAGCGGTTGTTTTCTGAGAGCCTATGAGTTGTGCACTACCCTCAAAGTCAAAGAAAAAACTAAATCTTTTTTCAAAATCAGCTTCTTCATCATCTTTATTTATAAATCGCACATTTATTCCAATAGTTAATCGGTTTTGTGCGGCGGTATTGCTAGCTGTTGCTGTTGTAGGAGAGATTCTATATTCTACAATTTCTCCTTCGTAAAGTATGTCTCCATTGGACTTGACAAGGTCTAGATTTGTTTGATTTAAGATCAAGTCTTGAAGTGCTAAAGTAAAGTCTCGTTCGATCCCAGGCTCAATAAGAGCGGAGGTGTTTTGAAAATAATTAACTTGAAAGGTTTTTGTTTTGCTACTCAAAGAAATACCTGTAAAGGAGTAGGCTCCACAGCCAGAAACAAGTGTAAAAAGGGTAATCAGGAAGCTGTATTTTAAAACGTTAAAGGTCATACTGTTTTATTTTTCTGTAAAGTGTGCGTTCACTAATCCCCAATTCATCGGCGGCTAATTTACGCTTTCCTTTGTGACGTTCAAGAGATTTTTTAATAAGTTCTAATTCTTTATCATGCAGTGAAAGGGTTTCTTCTTCCGCTTCAACAGCATCAATATACGAATAATCACTTTCTTTATTTTCAATAATTTCAATTGAATGTTCTTTTTCTGTTTTAACTGGAAGAGAAAGAATTTCATTCTCTTTTTCCGAAGCCAAAGACTCCTCCTTGTTATAGATTTTTTGAATTAAACTCTCATTATTTTTTTGAACATCTCCTTGGTTATCGCTTTTCATCAATTCCATAGTCAGTTTTTTGAGATCATTTAAGTCACTTTTCATATCAAAAAGGACTTTATATAGAATCTCTCTTTCTGTGCTAAAGTCACTTTTCGATTTATTTTTACCAAGTACTGATGGGAAATTTGACCCCATGGTGGGAAGATAAGTTTGTAGGATTTCTAGGTCAATCATTCTTGACGATTCTAGTACCGATATTTGTTCGGCTACATTTCGAAGTTGTCGAATGTTTCCGTTCCAGCGGTAGTTAATTAGAGCAATAACTGCATTGTCTTGCAGTCGAATGGTAGGCATTTTATATTTTAGTGCAAAATCACTTGCAAATTTTCTAAACAACAAGTGAATATCTTCTTTTCGTTTCCTAAGGGCAGGAAGGTGTATTTCAATTGTGCTCAATCTATAGTACAGATCTTCTCTAAATTTTTCTTTTTCAATCGCTTCAAACATATTAACGTTTGTAGCCGCTACAATTCTCACATTCGTTTTTTGAACTGCACTAGAGCCGACCTTAATAAATTCCCCATTTTCCAAAACTCTTAGCAGTCGAACTTGGGTTGTGAGTGGAAGTTCTCCAACTTCATCTAAAAATATTGTGCCGCCATCGGCCACTTCAAAATAGCCAGACCGTGTTTGGGTTGCCCCAGTAAAAGCACCTTTTTCATGTCCAAATAATTCACTGTCAATAGTGCCTTCAGGGATGGCTCCACAGTTAACAGCAATGTATTTCCCGTGTTTACGATGTGAAAGTTGGTGAATAATTTTTGGAATACTTTCTTTTCCTACCCCGCTTTCTCCAGTCACTAAAACTGAAATATCTGTAGGGGCTACCTGAACGGCTTTTTCTACTGCGCGGTTTAATCCAGTATCATTTCCAATGATACTAAATCGTTGTTTTATTGATTGAACTGTTTCCATAATTAATTATTTTCTGAAAAACCAATTGCTTCTCCTATTAAAGTAGCACTGGTACAGTCGTTTATTTTAACCATTACAAAATCTCCAATTTTATAGGGTCCTTTTGGAAATACAGCTACGGTATTTTCAGCACTTCTTCCGGACCATTCAGAAGTAGATTTTTTAGATTCTTTCTCGATTAAGATTTCAACAGTTTGATTTATGAATTGTTGAGTTCTATAAAGGCCATGCGCTCGCTGTAACTCAACGACTTCTGCTAAACGTCTTTTCTTGGTTTCAAAAGCAACGTCGTCCTCAAGTTTTCTTTCAGCCGTGGTTCCTGGGCGTTCCGAATAAGCGTACATAAATCCAAAACTATATTTTATCAATTCCATCAAGCTTAGGGTATCTTGGTGATCTTGTTCAGTTTCTGTTGGAAATCCACAAATCATGTCTTGCGAAATAGTGCATTCTGGAATAATAGTTTTAATATTATTTACTAAGTCAATATATTCTTCACGCGAATGCTGACGATTCATTTCTTTCAGGATGCGATTACTGCCGCTCTGGACAGGAAGGTGAACATGGTTACAAATATTCTGATGGCTAGCCATGGTTTTAATTACATCCAGCGCCATGTCTTGAGGGTTAGAGGTTGAAAATCGAAAACGCATTTTAGGTTGCGACTTTGCACACATGTCCAATAATACGGCGAAGTCTACTGCAGTCGCTTTTTGTAAATCAGACGCTTTGGTAAAGTCTTTTTTCAAACCACCACCATACCATAAGTAGCTGTCTACATTTTGACCTAACAGGGTAACTTCTTTAAAGCCTTTTCCCCAAAGGTCATTTATTTCTTGAATAATACTTTGCGGTTCACGACTGCGTTCGCGACCTCTTGTAAAGGGAACAACGCAAAAGGTACACATGTTATCACAGCCTCTTGTAATTGAAACCAAAGCGGTCACTCCATCAGAGTTAAGTCTTACAGGGGAAATATCGCCATAAGTTTCGTCTTTGGAAAGGATGACATTTACAGCATTACGCCCTGCCTCCACTTCTGAAATTAGATTTGGAAGATCTTTGTAAGCATCGGGGCCTACAACAAGATCTACAATTTTTTCTTCTTCAAGGAATTTACTTTTAAGTCGTTCCGCCATACAGCCTAGAACTCCAACTTTCATTTTTGGATTGATTCGCTTGACTGCGTTGTATTTTTCTAAGCGTTTTCTAACGGTTTGTTCTGCCTTGTCACGAATGGAACAGGTATTAACCAGAACTAAGTCGGCCTCTTCAAGGGTTTTAGTCGTGTTAAATCCTTCTTTGTACAATATAGAGGCTACAATTTCACTGTCACTAAAGTTCATAGCACAGCCGTAGCTTTCTATGAAAAGCTTTTTTTTGTTTTCAGGTTTAGATTCAAGGACTAACTTTTTTCCTTGAATGGATTCATCAATTGTTTTCTCCATAATTTTTTTAATGTCTTATTTACGACAATAAGCATGCAAATATACAATAAATTTATTTTTTATGACAAAGTGTCAGTGTTTTGATTATTTATTTTGATTTTACAAATCATTCCGCTTTATTTGAACTAATTAACTAAACAATTTAAAATAATGTTTTCATTTCAAAGCTTATTAAGTAAAATACAAGTCGCTTCAACTGTAGATTTTGGAGATCTTTTTAACGAGTCTGTTACATTGTTTAAAAAAGTATGGGTTCAAGGGTTGATTCTTCAATTGTTCTCAATTTTAATAATGCTTCCTTTTATTATCATTTTTTATGTTCCGTATTTTCAACTTGTTCTAGAAAACAGTTCAAATGGAGTGATGGATTCTGCAGCTTTAGGGCAGGAGTTGATAGATGCTTATGGTAGCTCTTTATTATGGATTTACTTAGTGATGCTTCTCGGCAGTTTGGTCTCTTACGTGTTGTATTTAGGGTTTTATAGAATTGTAAAACAAATCGATCATGGGCAAGCATTTGTTTTCTCAGAGCTATTCCACTTTTTTAAAGCCGCATCAATTGGTAAATCTTTTGGACTTGCGGTAACGCATATGTTCATTAGTATATTAGCAACCTTGCTTTGCTTTTTACCAATCATATATGCAATAGTTCCTCTTATGTTTTTACTCCCTGTTTTTGCCTACAACTCGAACTTATCAACCTCCGAAATTGTTAAAGTTAGCTTTGCTCTTGGGAACAAAAAATGGGGAATTGTTTTTTTAACCTTAATTTTAAATGGAATATTAATATACGTAATTGCTATAGTCACCTGTGGACTTGGAACCTTATTTGTTAGTTGTTTTCTATACCTTCCTCAATATATTATTTATAAGAAAGTTATTGGTTTTGACGGACCGAAAGAGGTGGTTCAATCAATTGACTAATAAGTTATTAAACACATAACGACCTACATAAAAAACAGCTGTTTAAAACAGCTGTTTTTTGTTTTGCCGAAGAAATAAAAGAAAGAAATAAAAAAAATCATCTACATTTGTACTTCTTAAAAAACATGATATGGCTAAGAATTTAGTGATTGTTGAGTCCCCTGCAAAGGCAAAAACTATAGAAAAATTTCTAGGAAAAGACTTTAAAGTAGAGTCTAGTTTTGGGCATATTGCCGACCTGCCTTCCAAGGAGCTAGGGGTTGATGTTGAAGGAGATTTCAAGCCTAGGTATGAGGTTTCCACAGATAAAAAAGCGGTAGTCAGTAAACTCAAAACATTGGCTAAAAAAGCTGAAGTTGTTTGGCTAGCGAGTGATGAAGATAGAGAAGGAGAGGCCATTGCTTGGCATTTAGCGGAAACGTTAAAGCTAGACAAGTCCAAGACCAAGAGAATTGTATTTCATGAAATCACTAAAAGTGCAATTGAAAATGCAGTTAAAAACCCACGATCTATAGATTATAACTTAGTCGATGCACAACAAGCCCGACGTGTTTTAGATAGAATCGTTGGATATGAACTGTCTCCAGTATTATGGCGTAAAGTCAAAGGAGGACTATCTGCCGGACGTGTGCAGTCTGTTTCAGTCCGACTGATTGTTGAGCGTGAGCGTGAAATTAGAGACTTTAATTCTGAGGCTACTTTTCGAGTTGACGCTGAGTTTATAACTTCCAAAGGCCAGGTCTTTAAAGCAAAACTTCCAAAGGCATTCAATAGCGAAGCAGATGCAAAAGCGTTTTTGGACAAAAACAGCAGCGCTTCTTTTTCTGTATCAAGTCTTGAAAAAAAGCCAGCTAAAAAATCACCTGCAGCCCCATTTACAACCTCTACTTTACAGCAAGAGGCTGCAAGAAAATTATATTTTTCAGTAAGTAAAACCATGAATATGGCGCAGCGTCTATATGAAGCGGGTTTAATTACTTACATGAGAACTGATAGTGTAAATCTATCTCAAGAAGCCCGTAACACGGCCGCTCAAGAAATCTCAACATCTTATGGGGATGTTTACAGCAAGCCTCGTAATTTTAAAGGAAAATCTAAGGGAGCTCAAGAAGCTCACGAGGCCATTCGCCCCACAAACTTTTCAACACATTCAGTTAACATTGAAAGAGATCAAGCTCGTTTGTATGACCTTATATGGAAACGCTCAATTGCATCTCAAATGAGCGATGCTCAGTTAGAACGCACCAATGTTAAAATAAACACGTCAACTCATAGCGAAACATTTACAGCAAATGGGGAGGTAATCAAATTCGACGGATTTTTAAAAGTATACCTCGAAGGGTCTGATGAAGAAAACATGGAACAAGAAGGTATGCTTCCTGCAATGGTTCTTAACGAATCATTAGAAAATAATTATATATCAGCAACCGAACGTTTTTCAAGACCACCATACCGTTTTACTGAAGCTTCACTAGTCAAAAAACTAGAAGAGCTTGGAATTGGTAGACCATCTACATATGCTCCAACCATTTCTACGATTCAAAACAGAAAATATGTTGAAAAAGGAACAGTTGACGGAGATGAACGAAGTTATTCTTTGTGGACCATGTCCAATGGTGAATTGGTCGGTAAAAAACTTACTGAGAAATTTGGTTCTGACAAAGGGAAATTAGTTCCTACTGATATAGGAATGATTGTTACTGATTTTTTAGTGAATCATTTTGAAGCTATTTTAGATTATAATTTCACGGCCAAGGTAGAAGCTGATTTTGATTTAATTGCAAGCGGGAAAGAAGATTGGACTAAAATGATGAAGTCATTTTATAAAGATTTCCATCCTCAAGTAGAAGAAGTTAGCCAAAATGCAGACCGTGAATCGGGGGAGCGCATTTTAGGAACTGATCCTAAGTCGGGTCGTCAATTAAGTGTGCGTTTAGGGAAATTTGGACCTATTGTTCAGATTGGCCTAGCCGATGAGGAAGAAAAGCAAATTTTTGCAAGTGTCCCTCCAAACTTTCAATTGGCGTCAATTACTTTTGATGAAGCCTTGGACCTGTTTCAACTTCCAAAAGATTTAGGCGAATATAAAGGGGAAGATATCATTGTAAATAATGGCCGTTTTGGTCCTTATGTCAAATTTGGAGACAAATATATTTCAATTCCAAAGGGAGCAGACCCAATGCGTGTTGAAATAGAAGATGCCATTGAATATATTAAAGAAAAAGAAGCTGCCGACGCTCCTATATACGAATACGATGGTTTACCAGTACAAAAAGGTAAAGGTCGCTTTGGTCCTTTTATTAAGTGGAATAGCATGTTTATTAACGTGAATAAAAAATATGATTGGGATAATTTATCTTCAGATGATATTGAAACCTTAATCAAAGATAAAATTCAAAAAGAAATTGATAAGCTTATTCATGATTGGGAAGAAGAAGGAATTCGTGTTGAAAAGGCCCGATGGGGACGTCATAATATTATCCAAGGTAAGACAAAAATTGAGCTTCCCAAAACAGTAGATGCTACTAAGCTTACTTTGGAAGATGTAAAAGCACTAATTGCTAAAAACGCTCCAAAGAAAAAAACGCGTGCAAAAAAAAAGAAATAAATGATTGATTTTAGTTTTCTTTCTCCAGTTCAAGACCGGATCGTTGATCAAATAGAGCAGCTACACGGACAGGCTATAGGAAAAAAACTAATGATTCATAGCTCTAATAATAAGCCTGATTTAGAGGGTGTTAAAATAGCAATTCTAGGCGTTTTAGAATCCCGAAACTCTGTAGACTACATTGGAGAAGAATTTCAGCTCAGTGAAATAAGAAAAGCATTATATAAATTATTTCCAGGCAACTGGTTACACGGCATGGCTGATCTTGGAGATATTCAGAAAGGGTCTTCTGTTGAAGATACGTATTTTGCTTTAATTCAAGTTGTTTCTAGTCTAGTAAATGCCAATATTATTCCGGTAATTATAGGGGGGTCACAAGACCTTACTTATGCTAATTACAGAGCTTATGACAAAATCAGCTCAATGGTCAATATTGTAAACATTGACAAAAGTTTTGATTTAGGTGATTCTTCCAAACCTATTAATAACGGCAGTTATTTGGGTAAAATTATTCTCGAGCAGCCTTATAATTTATTTAATTATACTGCAATCGGTTTTCAGACGTATTTCAACTCCCAAGAAGAGATTGATTTAATGGAAAAGCTATACTTTGAATCCTATCGATTAGGAGATATTTCACATTCAATAAGTTTGGTGGAGCCAGTTTTAAGAGATGCAGATATTGTAACCTTAGATTTGAATTCTGTTAAATCATCTGAAGTAAGTCTTAAGCAAAAACACTCTCCAAATGGTTTTAATGGACGTGAAGTTTGTGCAATTTCTAGGTACGCAGGTATTAGTAATAAGGTCAGTTCTTTTGGAGTTTACGAATATAACCCTTCAAAAGATGATGAAGCAACCGCCATGCTAGTTGCTCAAATATTATGGTATTTCATTGAGGGTGTTAATTGTAGAGTTAACGATGGTGACTTTAGTAACCAAAGTAATTTTCAAAAGTTTACAGTCCTTGTAGAGGATGAGGAATTAGTATTTTACAAAAGTAAAAAAACAGGAAGATGGTGGATTGAAATTCCTTTTTTAGAATATTCAAATACTAAATCAAGACAACATCCGTTATTGTCATGTATGTATGATGATTATGAAAGCGCAACAAAAGGAGTCATTCCAGAGCGTTGGTATAAGGCTTACAAGAAAAACTAAGTCAATAATGAAGATCTTATTTTTACTAGAATTCAATAAAAAAAAGTTGCTTTTTAGGAAATATATAGATAAGTTTACAATCTAAAATTTTTAAGGTATTAATCTCCTTGATTTAATTTACTTATGAAAAAAATATTTTTAATAACAATAGTAATTGCTTTTGTCTCTAGTTGTGGATCAAACGACAGAGGTGAACTTGTAGGAGTTAAAGGAAAGAGATGGCACCCAGAAAAGCCTTACGGGATGAGTTTAGTCCCTGGAGGGGCTTTTGTGATGGGTAAGTCAGATGACGACATAGCCGATGTTCAGAATGCGCCTACTAGAACGGTATCTGTACGTTCATTTTACATGGACGAGACAGAGATTACAAATAGTGAATACCGCCAATTTGTACACTGGGTTAGAGATTCGATTCTTAGACTTCGACTTGCTGAAATGGCAGACTTAGAAGGCAAAATACCAGATGATGAAAGCGGAATAGGAGCTTATGCTTATGTATCTATTGAAGATGAAGATTTAACTCCCTACGAAAAATACATGATAGATACTTACGGAGATGAGCAGCGAAAGCTTAACCGTGATGTGGATTTGATATTCAAAACTGATGAATATCCAGATGAACTATATTCTGAGGTGATAGACAACATGTACCTTCCCATGGAGGAATCCTACAATGGACAACGTACCTGGGATGTGAGTCAATTTGAGTTTGAGTATTCATACATGGATATCCAACAGGCAGCAAAAAATAAAGATATAGCCAGAAGTGACGTGATTAAAATAGAAGCCCTTCCTATTTATCCTGATACGACTGTTTGGATTCGTGACTTTGAATATTCATACAATGAGCCAATGCATAACGACTATTTCTGGCACCAAGCCTATGGGAATTACCCAGTAGTTGGTATCAGTCATCAACAAGCTCAAGCATTTTGTCAATGGCGTACTTTACTTAAAAATACTTACAAAAAATCCAAAGATCAGGAATTTGTAAACGGTTTTCGTTTACCTTCTGAAGCTGAGTGGGAATACGCTGCCCGTGGAGGTCTAGAAGGCGCAACTTACCCTTGGGGAGGTCCTTACACTAAAAATGACCGTGGTTGTTTCATGGCAAACTTTAAACCTTTGAGAGGTAACTATGCAGCCGACCAGGCGCTTTACACTGTTGAAGCTGACGCTTATGAGCCAAATGACTATAATTTATATAACATGTCTGGAAATGTTTCGGAATGGGTGATGTCTTCATACGAAGAGTCCTCTTATGAATATTCGTCTTCGATTAATCCGAACGTGAATGATGCGGATAATCAACGTAAAGTCGTTCGTGGTGGATCTTGGAAAGATGTCGCTTACTTTTTACAAGTAAGTTCTCGCGATTATGAGTATGCTGATTCAGCTAGAAGTTATATCGGATTCCGTACAGTTCAAGATTATATGGGAACTGACGTAACAGCTAATGAAGCAACCAATTAAAATTAACCAAATCTAATTATCTAAATACCGTTAACTTTTTTTAAATCTAAATATTATGGCACAAGAAGGAAAAATTACAATCACAAATATGGTCTACGGACTTGGAGCGGCAATAGTTATTGTTGGAGCGCTTTTTAAAATACAACACTGGCCTTACGCATCTGAAATTCTAACTATAGGAATGGTAGTAGAAGCCCTAGTTTTTACTTGGTCTGCTTTTGAGAAACAATCTGATGACTTAGATTGGACAATTGCATATCCTGAATTATCTGGTGGATCTGCCAAAGCAGGCAAAGAAGAAACGGCAGACGGAGTTCTTACTAAAAAATTAGATAGTTTATTAAAAGAAGCTAAGATTGACGGAGCCTTAGTGGCAAGCTTAGGCGATAGCATTAGAGATTTAAATTCTGCTGCTGTTGGCATGGGTGGGTCTGCTGGAGCTTCTCAAAAATACAGTGATCAAATGGCGCAAGCTGCAGCACAAATGGAGTCCATAAATAGTCTTTATACAGCACAACTAGAAAGCGCAAGCCGTCAAGCTGAAATAAATCAAGACACCATCGAAAATGCTACAAAACTCAAAGAACAAATGGAATCGTTAGCTTCTAACTTATCTTCTTTAAATGGTGTCTACGGAGGTATGTTATCTGCAATGAATAATAAATAGTTAGTTTTTGAAACTAATAAATCAATTACTAATCTTTAAAAATAATTAAGCATGGCAGGAGGAAAAGCATCAGCAAGGCAAAAAATGATAAATTTGATGTATTTGGTATTCATCGCAATGATGGCTATGAATATGTCAAAAGAAGTACTGTCCGCATTTGGTCTGATGGAAGCAAAGTTTTCTGAATCAAATACAGTGACTACGGAGTCTAACTCTGCATTGTTAGCTGATTTGATAACTAAGGGTGAGGAAAAGCCTGAAGAATTTGCAGTAGCTTCAAATAAAGCGCAACAAATAAGTGTTATTTCTGACGAATTCTTTAGGTACATCGAAACCTTAAAGATTGATTTGTTAAAAACTGGTGGCTATTCTATTGTTCCAGAAACAGGCAAGCTTCCATTTGAAAAAATGGATAAGACTGATATACTTGATGAAAAATGGTTCACGGGAGACCGTTTAACTAAAGCAGGAGATGCAGTTATGGCTGTAATAGAAAAGTATAAAGTAGATATTAAATCTGTTTTAGGAAATGACATCAAATACAAAAAGGCAATTGAAACGTTTGAAAGACGTTTTAACACAAATCCAGTAACAAACAAAGATGGAGTTAAAAAGTCTTGGTTAAATTATAATTATCAAGGGTTTCCAGCAATTGCGTCTTATACAAAACTTACGGCTATTCAAAATGATGTAAAAGTCACTGAAGCAAGTATGTTTAACCTATTTTTAGGGAACACACTTACGGAGGCAGTTACTTTGAAAAATTATCAAGCCATTGTTTTGGCGGATAAATCAGCTTTTTTTGCAGGTGAAAAATTTCAAGGGCGTGTTGTTTTAGGAAAATATGCAAATGTAACCCCAACCAAACTATCTGTTCAAGGTCAAGAGGTTGATATTTCTCAAGCAATTGATTCAACAGGAGCAGCGAAGCTAGATTTCAATGTGGGTAATGTAGGAGAGCATGAAATTGATGGTCGCTTCACATTCTTGGAAGATGGAAAACCATTAGAAATCCCAATCATTGGAAACTATGTTGTGGTGCCTAGACCGGATGATGCATCAATTGCAGCCGATAAAATGAATGTCGTTTATAGAGGACTTAATAATCCATTAAGTATTTCTTTTGCTGGGGTACCGGACAATAAAGTAAGTGTTACAACAGACGCGAAGTCTTCTATATCAAAAACTAGCAATGGAAAGTATTCACTAGTTCCTAAAAAAGGTTTTACCACTAATATATCAGCTACTGCAACATTAGATGATGGTTCTAGAGTAGTTTCTACAAAAGAGTTTAGAATTAAAGATATTCCTTCTCCAGTTGGGAAAATATCAGGTAAAACAGGAGTGGTTAAGCTAAATAAGAATGATATGATCTCTTCAAGAGTTCTAGCGTCTTTTGAAGATTTTGTATACGATCTTAAAGCGAGCGTCTTTAGTTTTGACTTGACAGTTTCTGGGAAACCGTCAATTACGGTAACGTCTGATAAGCTTAACAAGGATGCTGTCGCAGCAATTAGATCAGCTCCGAAAAAATCAACAGTAACTATTGAGAACATAAAAGTCTCTGTTAGTGGAGTTGCTTTGACATTCGAAGCACAGCCTATTATTATTAAATTGACAAATTAAAAAAATGAAATATTTACTTTTATTAATCTTGATTCTGCCAGCATCGGTTCTGGGGCAACGTAATATTTTAAATGCGAAGTCACCTGACGAAATTGGTCAAAAAACAATCGATGAGCTCATTATTGGCGAGGATGACAGTCCTCTAGCCTATGCGTATGTTAATGAAAGAGATGTTTTATTCTCTCAGACTGTCTGGGAAATAATTGACTTAAATGAGCGTGTTAATTTTCCACTTTATTACCCTACAGATACTTTAGTTGTTCGAAACGAAAGACGTCCATTGATTCATTATTTAATCACGAATGCATTGGATGGCTACATTGAAATTTATGATCGTGATAATTTAAAAAATAAATTACCACTAGATAAACTAACGTCTACTTTAACATATAAAAAGATCAAGCCTGGTACTGACGAAGGTTTGGGTCTTGAAAGAATTAATAGTTATGGTGGTAAAAAGGCATTTCTTGAATCATTTGGAGTTGATTTAGGAGAATTTAACGGAATAGATCCTAATACACTCCCAATATCAAAGGCTGAAGATTCAGAAGATCTAACAAGAGGAGAATACGAAAGTGAATTAGAGCGTCTAATCTTTGAGAATAACCTTCTCAAACGTGAGGAGTTTTCAGAAGAAGTATTTGACTATGCTGATGTGTCTAAGTTTAAAATTAAAGGTGTTTGGTATTTCGACAAGCGTCAAGCGGAGTTGAAATATAGACCGATTGCTATAGCACCAGTTATTGAGTCTCCACAATCTAAATCTAAAAGATTTGATTCAACTGAAAATATTGATCCTGTATTTATAGATCTTTTCTGGATGTTTTATCCTGACACTAGAAATATTTTATTTGAAGCAGAGGCGTTTAATGAAGCTAATACTTCCAAACCAGTTAACTTTGATCATTTAATTAACTCAAGACGTTTCTCAGCCTATATTTATAAGGAGGATAATGTGTATCAAGATAGAAGTTTGAAAGAATATATCCCTGAGAATGCACTTATGCAATTGTTGGAGTCGGAACGTATTAAAGAGAAAATTAGAAATAAGGAACAAGATATGTGGAGTTACTAAACTAATTCCACTTTATACACAAAACGCTTATCTAATGATAAGCGTTTTGTGTTTTAAAACAGCTATTAAATGAACTGTGATTACATTATTGTTGGTTCGGGATTGGCAAGTATTATGTTTGCGGAGCAACTGCGTACACATCAAAAGTCTTTTGTGGTTATTAGCGACCGCTCCCAACAAGCTTCACTGGTAGCAAGTGGTTTGTATAACCCGGTAGTTTTAAAGCGCTTTACAGCGGCTTGGAATGCGGCTAGTCACTTAGAGACTGCTATTCCTAAATACATCAGCCTAGAGAAGTTGTTAGGGGTTAAACTTGATTATGTAGTCCCTATCCATCGTGTATTTAATTCGGTTCAAGAGCAAAACAATTGGTTTTTAGCTTGTGATAAGCCATTACTTACTCCGTTTTTGAACCCTAAGTTAGTAGATAATAAAAACAACTCTGTCAAAGCCCCTTTTGGGTTTGGCGAAGTCAATGCCACGGGCAGGATCGATACTCAAAAACTTATTGAATCCTATCGCACTTTTTTATCTCAAATGAACCAATACATCTCTGCTACGTTTGATTACGAGGCTTTGATTGAAACGCCTGAAGGTCTTTGTTACGAATCCATACAGGCCAAACATATTGTGTTTACGGAAGGGTTTGGAATTCATAAAAACCCCTATTTTAAACAGCTCCCTCTTGAAGGTACTAAGGGTGAACTGATTACGATTTATGCGCCACAGCTTCAATTGACACCAATTTTGAAGTCCAGTATTTTTGTCATTCCAATGGAGGGCGATCACTACTTAGTAGGCTCTACCTATGAATGGACTGACAAAACGAATATCCCTACATCGGAGGCAAAATCTCAGCTTCTAGAAAAATTGGAGCGATTGGTAACTTGCGACTTTGAAGTAGTAAATCAACGTGCGGGTATTCGTCCAACTGTTTCTGACCGTCGCCCACTAGTTGGGCGTCATCCAAATCATCAGAAAATGTACGTACTTAATGGCCTAGGTACTCGTGGGGTTTTGATCGCTCCGGCCATGGCCGAAGCCCTTTATGCGTTTATAGAAACGGACGCGCCGCTTCCCGAAGAAATCGACATTAGTCGTTTTTCGGCTGTTTTTTCTTAGCTAAAGAGGCATCATAGCTCATAAAAAGATTGATCCATATATTTCTAGACACTCGCATGATCACAGGCATAAGGCCTATGAGTGTTGCTACTATCGCCATAAATGAATGGATTAGAGAGGATTCAAACACAATAAATGTGATCATGAAAGTAGCAACCGAAAAGGCGACTCCAACTGCGTAACTTACATACATAGACCCATAAAAAAAAGAAGGTTCAATCTTATATTTTGTTTGACAGTGCCCACAACGTTCATGCATTTCTAAGGTTTGAGATAGTTGGTAGGCATTGCTGTTTTTGTACATAAAATCTTGATGACATTTCGGACAATTCCCTGTCAAAATACTATACAGCTTATTTCCTTTTTTTAATATCATAATTTCCTATTTTTGCAGCTTATTAAAAACCACAAGCGAATTTATTTATAATTTTTTCTTTTTACAATTATTAAATGCTAAACATACATAAGTTATCCGTTTCATTTCAAGGCGATTATTTGTTTGAAAATATCTCCTTTCGACTGCGTGGTGGCGACCGAGTGGGTTTAATAGGGAAAAACGGTGCTGGTAAATCTACACTTCTAAAATTACTTTCAGGAGATTTGGAATATACAGAAGGTCAAATCGCTCAAGAAAAAAAAGATCTTAGGATTGGGTTTTTACGACAAGACATTGATTTTGCGTTAGGACGAACTATCCTTGAAGAGGCTTATCAAGCATTTGTAGAAATTAAAGCTTTGGAGTTGCAACTAGAAGACATTAATGTCCAGCTTGCCGAACGTACCGATTATGAAAGTCAGGTTTACCATGACCTAATGGTGGGGCTTAACGAAGTACAAGAACAATATGAAATCCTTGGCGGTTATAACTACCAAGGAGAAACGGAAAAAATCTTGTTGGGGCTTGGTTTTAAACGTGAAGATTTTAACAAACTCACCGACACTTTTTCAGGTGGGTGGCGTATGCGTATCGAACTGGCTAAGCTGTTACTGCAACCCAATGACATATTGTTGTTAGATGAACCTACAAACCACTTGGATATAGAGTCTATTATCTGGTTAGAACAGTTTTTAAATAATTACTCAGGAGCGGTGGTTATAGTGTCGCATGATAAAATGTTTCTAGATAATGTAACCAACCGAACCATTGAAATTGTATTAGGTAAAATATATGATTACCCAAGGGCTTATACTAAGTATTTAGTTCTTAGAGAAGAACAAAAAACATTACAGTTAGCCTCTCAAAAAAATCAACAAAAACAGATTGAACAAACTGAGAAACTCATCGAGAAGTTTCGAGCCAAAGCCTCTAAGGCAACCATGGCACAATCACTGATTAAAAAACTAGATAAAATTGAACGTATTGAAGTCGATGAGGATGACAATAGTGTCATGACGCTAAAATTTCCAATCTCTATAACCCCTGGAAAAGTAGTGGTTGAAGCTACTCAAATTTCCAAAGAGTATGGTGATTTAAAAGTATTACAACAAATAGACCTTATGGTTGATCGTGGTAGTAAGATTGCTTTTGTAGGGCAAAATGGACAAGGGAAATCGACGCTTGCTAAAATTATTGTAGGCGATCTAGAGGCTAAAGGAGACGTCAAATTGGGTCATAATGTACAGATAGGGTATTTTGCTCAAAATCAAGCAGAGTATTTAGACGGGAGTAAAACCGTTTTAGACACGATGATTGATGCCGCAAATGAAACTAACAGATCTAAAGTTCGAGATATATTAGGCTCCTTTTTGTTTAGGGGGGATGCTGCCGATAAGTATGTGAAGGTCCTGTCCGGGGGTGAACGTAACCGTTTAGCCTTGGCCAAATTACTTCTTCAGCCCTTAAATGTTCTGATTATGGATGAGCCTACCAATCACTTAGACATTAAATCCAAGACAGTTTTAAAAACAGCTCTTCAGCAGTTTGAAGGTACCCTTATCCTAGTCTCTCATGATAGAGATTTTCTTCAGGGGCTGACGTCAACAGTTTATGAATTTAAGGACCAAAAATTAAAGCAATATTTAGGGGATATTGATTTTTATTTAGAACAACGACAGGTAGAAAACTTGCGTGAGGTTGAAAAACGCACTCAAGTCAAAACGCCTCAAAAGGTCGCAGCTCCAAAGCAATCTTATGAAGATCAAAAGCAACTCAAATCGCTTAACAACCGCTTGAGCAAGGTAGAGTCGTCGATCGCTACCTTAGAGCGTACTATTAAGGCTATTGATGTAGAAATGGAAACTAATTATGACCAGGCTGTCTCACAGCCAGACTTCTTTGAAACTTATCAATCTAAGAAAAACCAGCTTAATCAGCTCATGAGTGATTGGGAGCAAATTACGGAGTCAATTGAAACGCTAAATTAATGGAAGAACACTTTTATCAATGCCCTCACTGCTGGGAAGATGTTTCTATTTTAATAGATTTTTCTCAAGCCTCTCAGAATTACATTGAAGATTGCGAAGTCTGTTGTAATCCTATACAGTTTAGCATCAATATCTTAGATCAAAGGCTATCTTCTTTCGAGGCAAACAGCATTGAGCAATAATATATATCTTAAGTTTTTCTTTTAAAATTATAAAAAGGTTGTATATTTGCCATCTATATCGCGGGATA
>JABAZC010000019.1 GCA_018608625.1 Flavobacteriaceae bacterium
GCTTCTTTAATTTTTTCAGGGTTTGCTGCTTGTCTATCTATTTTATTAATTGCAAAAACTATAGGGACCCCAGCTGCTTGCGCGTGGGCAATTGCTTCTTTTGTTTGAGGCATGATATCATCATCCGCTGCAATAACAATAATAGCGATATCTGTAACTTGAGCACCACGTGCACGCATCGCCGTAAAGGCTTCGTGACCAGGCGTGTCTAAAAATGCTATTTTTTGACCTGTAGATAGAGTAACGCCGTAAGCCCCAATGTGCTGGGTAATGCCTCCAGACTCTCCTGCAATTACATTTTCTTCTCGAATGTAATCAAGTAAAGATGTTTTACCGTGATCAACATGTCCCATTACGGTTACAATTGGAGCACGTGTTTCTAATTGCTCTTCTGTATCAACAACTATTTCAATAGACTCATCAATATCAGCAGTTACAAATTCAACCGTATATCCAAACTCTTCAGCTACAATGGTCAATGTTTCTGCATCTAGACGCTGATTCATTGTTACCATCATCCCCAGTGACATACATGCAGAAATAATTTGTGTTACCGAAACATCCATCATCGTAGCTACTTCACTTGAAGTAACGAACTCAGTAACTTTAAGCACCTTACTTTCAATTGCTTGTTGTTCTTGATCTTTTTCTGTTTGTTCACGGTGTTGATCTCTTTTCTCTTTTCGATATTTCGCACCTTTTTTGCCTTTATTAGATTTCCCTTGTAATTTTTCAAGGGTCTCTCTTACTTGCTTTTGAACTTCCTCAGCAGTAGGCTCCACTTTTGGAGTTTGTGTTCTACTTTGATTTGGTCGGCTTCTAAAGTTACTTTTATTTGGCGAAGTATTATTTCCTACTTTACTAATTCGACGACGCTTTTTCTTAGCATCAGCTGAATTTGCTCCTACTGCAGGTGTTACTGGTTTTGCTTTTTTAGGCTTATTAAATTGGGTTAAATCAATTGTTTGGCCTGTAGACCTAGGTCCGGAAAGTTTTTGGTAATTAGTTGTTTCAACTTTCTGGTCGTCAACTAGTGGAGCTTCATCTAGACTTTCCTCTGGCTTAATTGTTGTTGCTTTGGCTGTTGGAACCGCAGCGGATACTGCCTGTTTTTGTGCTTCTTCCAATTTGGTGGCTGGAGTCGGCTTTGTAACAGGGGACGGAACTGCCTTAACTACTGGCTTTACATCCGGATCTTGTTTTGTTTCTGGCGCCTCAACTGAAACCTCGGCTTGGATAGGGGCTTCAACCGTATCTTCTTTGACAGGACTAATTTCAGCCGTTTTAGGGGTTACCTTTTTAGGAGCATCTAAATCAATCTTTCCAACTTTTTTAGGACCTTCAAGCTTCATTTTTGCTTTTAAGACTTTTCTAGCTGCTTCTGCTTTTTGAAACTTCTCTTCAATTTCCTGTTCACGTTGGACACGTAGGGCTTCTTTTTCTTTCAGCTTTGCTTCGCCTACTTCTTTAGATGCTACTTTCTTATTTGCATCCGTTTGAAACTCTCCTGCAAGAAGATTGTAGACTTCTGAGGTGATTTTAGTTGTAGGGCGTTTTTCTATTTCAACGTTTTTTGTTTCCAAAAAATCGACTGCTCTATCGAGCGAAATATTCAATTCCCTTAACACTTTGTTTAATCTGATAATCTCAGCCATAAATTGCCTTTATTGTTTTTTTACAGAATTTCTGTATTTCCTTACGCGTACTTAAGGTGTCCAATGCCTATTTGGGCACCAATATAATAAAATTTATTCTTCAAACTCCTCTTTAAGGATACGAACAACATCTTCGATTGTTTCTAGTTCTAAATCTGTACGCTTTACCAAGTCTGCAACTTCTTGTTCAAGAATACTTTTTGCGGTATCCAAACCTGCTTTTGCAAACTCATCAATGATCCATGCTTCAATTTCATCGGAGAATTCAGAAAGCTCAACATCTTCTTCAACACCTTCCCTAAATACATCAATTTCATAGCCAGTCAAACGACCCGCTAAGCGGATGTTGTGACCCCCTCTACCGATTGCTTTACTAACCTCTTCTGGCTTTAAAATCACCTCTGCTCTTTTTGTCTCTTCGTTAATTTTTATCGAAGTTACTTTTGCAGGACTTAAAGCTCTAGTTATATAAAGTTGTAAATTTGTAGTGTAATTAATGACATCAATGTTCTCATTCCCAAGTTCACGAACAATTCCGTGAATCCTTGAACCTTTCATCCCCACACAAGCACCTACTGGATCTATTCGGTCATCGTATGAATCTACTGCAACTTTTGCTTTTTCACCTGGGATTCTTACCACATTCTTAACAGATATAAGTCCGTCAAAAACTTCTGGAATTTCTTGTTCAAATAATTTTTCTAAAAACACAGGGGCTGTTCTCGATAAAACAATAGATGGCTTGTTTCCTTTAAGGTCTACACTTTCAATAATCCCTCTTACATTATCTCCTTTTCTGAAAAAATCAGATGGGATTTGCTTATCTTTTGGAAGAACCAATTCATTCCCTTCATCATCTAGCAAAATAACTGCACGGTGACGAATGTGGTGTACCTCAGCGGTATATATTTCACCTACTAGTTCTTTAAATTGCTTGTATATGTTAGTATTGTCATGTTCCTGGATTTTTGAAATTAAATTTTGACGCAGAGCCAATATAGAACGGCGCCCTAAATCAATCAACTTAACTTCCTCAGACACATCCTCACCAACCTCGAAATCTGGTTCGATTTTGTGAGCATCTGTCAAAGAGATTTCTTGGTTGTCATCCTCTACTGCATCATCAGCAACAACAATTCTGTTTCTCCAAATTTCTAAATCCCCTTTGTCAGGATTAATAATGATGTCAAAGTTGTCATCATCACCAAATTTTTTCTTTAATGTATTTCTAAATACATCTTCTAAGATTGACATTAAGGTTACACGATCGATTAATTTTTCATCCTTAAACTCTGAAAACGAATCAATTAACGCTAAATTTTCCATAATTTATAGTCTTATTATTAAAATAATATTTTCACTTTTGCTTCATTTATTTCACCGTACAAAAGGGTTGCTTTTTTTTGAACCGTTACTTTACCCTTACCTATAGGTTTTGGTTCTCTTGCTTTCCATTCTAGTAAAATGTCACTGTCACTAGCGGCTGTTAGTACGGCTTCAAATTTTTGATTTTCTAAAGCTCTTACTTCTAAAGTTCTGCCAATGTGTTTTTGGTATTGTCTTGGGTGCGTTAGCGGGGTGGTTGCTCCCGACGAGGACACTTCCAAAGAAAAATCATGCTCTTCTCTATCTAGGTTGTGTTCTATGCCACGACTTACAAACATGCAGTCTTCAACTAAAACCCCCTTATCACCGTCTATTACAATCCTAATTTTATTTCCATCTAAGATTTCAAAATCTATTAAAAACAAATCAGGTCTTTGTTCAAGACAATCATCTAATAATTCTTTTACTTTATCTCTAAACATTTGGTATAAAAAGAGGGGACTTTATGTCCCCTCGCATTTTCATTTATCATTCTATGGCGCAAATATACGACATAAAAATTGAATTTAACAAGTGTTTATACTTGTTTAGTTGGCCCACTAGGGCTCGAACCTAGACTCTTCGGTACCAAAAACCAACGTGTTGCCAATTACACCATGGGCCAATCTCGTAATGAGGGTGCAAATTTATAATAAAGTTTTGTTTAGGCAAACATTTTTAAAATTATTTGTTGTTCATTTTTTGGTTTATAATATAAACTAGTTTATGTTTGCATTTCTAAAATAGAAAAAACATGGAAACTCAAGATCAAATTCAACTCATCAATGACACAATCAATAAAGCAAAAGAAAATTTAAAAGAGAGTTCTTTCTCTTTTATTTTTTGGGGATCACTAATCGCTATACTAAGCTTTTTTCATTATTCATTTCCTGAAATTGTTCAACAAACATACTACTCATCCCTACTGTATTGGGTCTTAATTCCTGTGATAGGGATGATTATTACTGTGGTCTATAATATTAAAAAACGCGTAAAAGTAGGCTATGAAACATATGCGGGGCGGACTTTAAAAATAATCTGGGGCGTGTTTAATATCTCTTGGATTCTTTTAATTTTTATCTCTTTTGAAAAAAAAATTAATCCAACGGAGTCTATATTATTTTTATTAGGAGTGATGATTCTTATAACGGGACTTTTAATTCGCTTCAAACCCTTTTCTTTTGGAGGCATATCTGTTATTATATGCAGCATCCTTTGCGTTTACACTCCAAATAATTCTTGGCTGTTGCTAAACAGTATTGCCGCTGTTTTAGGGCTACTTCTTCCTGGAATTTATCTTTATTACAGGAAATAAAATGTTTAAGCCACTAAATAAAATACTGGTAAATCCAATACGACTGATGATTGTGTCCGTCCTAATGAAAGTAGAAAATTGTGATTTTAATTTTCTAAAACAACTCACCCAAACTACGCAAGGCAATCTAAGTATACAGTTAAAGAAGCTCAAAGAGTGTGGTTATATTTCTATTGACAAAAGTTTTGAAAAGAACTATCCAAAAACCAATTGTAAAATTACAAAAGCCGGGATTAAAGCCTTTAATGATCATTTTGAAAAACTTAAAGAATACCAGAACCTCAATCTAAAACAAAAATCATGATAAAATTAACAGTATTATTAATGTTAACATTTAGTTCCCATTTTCTTTTTGCACAAGAACCAAATACCACTCATGCGTTGCAGATTACTGTAAATAATATAGAAAATATAAAAGGCAAATTGCAGGTATGTCTAACAGAAAAAAAGGAGGATTTTTTAAAACAGTGTGAATACTCGACAGCAGTTGCAGTAACAAATAATACTATTTCATTAGAAATAGCAAACATAAAAACAGGTGTTTACTCAATTTCGCTGTTCCATGACGAAAATAATAACGGAGTTTTAGACACTAAAGGTTTTTTCGGAATACCCAGCGAACCTTATGGGTTTTCTAATAATCCAAGCACAACATTCGGTCCTCCTAGTTTCGAAAAATGTACATT
>JABAZC010000061.1 GCA_018608625.1 Flavobacteriaceae bacterium
TTTTGAAAACGTGTACATGTATATAAATGTTTTACTTTTCTTATTTTTTTAATTCAGCTCTTAGGGTTTCAACATAAGCTGTTACTTGCCAACGTTCTTCCTCATTCAATAAATTTGCATAGGACCCCATGGAATTTTTACCAAAATAAATAACATGATAAATACTCCCTGTAGTAATATCTCTATCAGCATAACTTGGAACCCCAAGAATTTTTTCTCTCATTACAAGCTTTCCTTGGCCAGCTCCTTTAGTTCCGTGACAGATACCACAATAGATATCATACAATTCTTTTCCTCTTTTAGCGTCTAGTTCAGTAGAACCTAAAGGAGATTTTAGTTCCGAGAGAGCGGCTGCATAACCTTCGTTTGAGTTTTCATACTCGTATAATGAATGGCCTCTTGAGATCGTTCCTTTCACAGGCAATAATGCTTGTTGTGAATTTGGAAAAACATCATATTCGCCATAGGCTTCATAGCCAACAGACTTATACATATTTGGAAAGTATTGATAGTTTGGACTGTTATCATTTTGACATGAAAACGCCGTCCCTAAGACCACTACTAAAACAATTATTTTTGATACACTTTTCATAGGACTAATGTGCTTCTTTATCAACAATATGAACCTCTACTGCACCTGTTTTGGTAAGAAGGGTTTTTAATTCTTTTTCATTATTATGAACGGGGATTTCCATCAAAAAATGGTCATCTGTTGTTCTTGGGTCCGGATTCTCTGCGTTTTTAAACGGCCACATTCTACTTCTTAAGTAAAAGGTAATAACCATTAAGTGAGCGGCAAAAAACACGGTTAATTCAAACATAATCGGTACAAATGCTGGCATGTTTTCTAAATAACTAAAGCTTGGCTTACCTCCAATATCCTGAGGCCAATCTTCAATCATAATGTAATTCATCATTGTCGTTGCTACTATCAGTCCAACACAACCGTACATAAAAGCTGCTATAGCGATTCGCGTAGGCTCTAAGCCCATTGCTTTATCGAGTCCGTGCACTGGAAAAGGTGTAAATATCTCTTCGATGTGGTGCTTTTCGGCCTTAACTGTTTTAACAGCTGATAATAATACATCATCATCTGTATAAAGTGCGTGAATAACTTTTGAAGATCCCATAGGCTACTCTTTTTTCTTTTTAGGGGTTACTACTGGCTTTGACTTTGAGTCGGTACGATTATCTGAACCTGTACCCGCTAAGCTTCCACCCGCTTCTCTAATGTTTTTATAGCGTTGTCCAGACGATTTTAAAATGGTCTTGACTTCTGCTTGTGCAATTACTGGAAACGTTCTCGCGTATAATAAAAACAACACAAAGAAGAATCCAATAGTTCCAATGAAAATTCCGATATCAACAAATGTTGGTGAGAACATAGTCCATGATGATGGTAAGTAATCTCTGTGAAGTGAAGTCACAATAATTACAAAACGCTCAAACCACATTCCGATATTCACAACAATTGAGATAAAGAAGGAGAACATAATACTTGTTCTCAGTCTTTTAAACCACATAAATTGTGGTGAAAATACATTACATGACATCATAGCCCAATATGCCCATGCATAAGGTCCCGTTGCCCTATTCAAGAAGGCATATTGTTCGTATTCAACTCCTGAATACCAAGCAATAAATAATTCAGTTATATAAGCGACACCAACAATGGATCCCGTAATCATAATGACGATATTCATTAATTCGATATGCTGAACTGTAATATAATCTTCAAGATTACATACTTTACGCATGATAATTAGTAAGGTATTTACCATTGCAAACCCTGAGAAGATGGCCCCTGCAACAAAATAAGGAGGGAAGATCGTTGTATGCCATCCTGGAATTACCGAGGTAGCAAAATCAAAAGATACAATAGTGTGTACTGATAATACCAAAGGCGTTGCAAGACCTGCAAGAACCAAAGAAACTTCTTCAAATCGCTGCCAATCTTTTGCACGTCCACTCCAACCAAAGCTTAATAAAGAATAAATTTTCTTTTGGAACGGCCTTACAGCACGATCGCGAATCATTGCAAAATCAGGCAATAATCCAGTCCACCAAAATACGAGAGAAACCGATAGGTATGTAGATATCGCAAATACATCCCACAATAATGGAGAGTTAAAGTTAACCCATAACGATCCAAATTGATTTGGGATCGGAAGTACCCAGTAAGCTAACCAAGGCCGGCCCATGTGAATAATTGGAAATAAGCCTGCTTGAATTACAGAAAAAATTGTCATGGCTTCCGCAGAACGGTTAATTGCCATACGCCATTTTTGTCTGAATAATAACAGGACTGCTGAGATTAGGGTACCAGCGTGACCAATCCCAACCCACCAAACGAAATTTGTAATATCCCAAGCCCATCCAACAGTTTTGTTGAGGCCCCAAGTACCAATTCCGGTGGAGACGGTGTAAACCATACATCCTAACCCCCAGCCAAAAGCTGCAAGTGCAATAGAAAATACTACCCACCATAGTTTGTTTGCTTTTCCTTCAACAGGAGCAACCACATCCAAGGTCACATCATGATATGACTTGTCCCCGGTAACTAATGGTCTTCTGATAGGTGCTTCGTAATGAGACGCCATAATACTTTTATATTATTTCTTAATTATTTTATGCTTCGTTTGTGTTTCTTACTTTCACTTGGTATACCACGTTTGGTTTTGTTCCTACGTGATCTAATAAATGATAAGCGCGCTCATCATCCTTAAGTTCTGTAATCGCACTTTTCTTATTGTTGATATCTCCAAACGCAATAGCGCCAGAGTCACACGCAGATGAACACGCTGTTTTGAACTCATCTGGATTTACTTCTCTTCCGTCACGTTTTGCGTCAAGGATTGTTTTCTGTGTCATTTGAATACACATAGAACATTTTTCCATAACCCCTCTAGAACGAACCGTCACATCTGGATTAATTACCATACGTCCTAAGTCATTATTCATGTGGTAATCGAACTCATCGTTCTCATTATATAAGAACCAGTTAAATCGACGTACTTTATAAGGACAGTTGTTTGCGCAATAACGGGTTCCTACACAACGGTTATAAGCCATGTGATTTTGCCCTTGTCGACCATGAGAAGAAGCTGCCACTGGACAAACAGTTTCACAAGGTGCATGGTTACAATGCTGACACATTATTGGCTGAAAAGCAACCTGTGGATTCTCAGATGGAATTTCCATCTCTCCAAAAGTACTTAACGAACTTCCAAGACCTTCAATATTATCTTTAGTTGTATTATCCCCTTCAAAAGTTTCATCTGAAGAGTAATATCTGTCGATTCGAAGCCAATGCATATCACGACTTCTACGGATTTCTTGTTTGCCTACAACTGGAACATTATTTTCTGCGTGACATGCGATGACACAAGCCCCACATCCAGTACATGAATTCAGGTCGATTGAAAGATTAAAATGGTGCCCAATAGAGCGATCAAATTCATCCCATAAATCAACATCTGGTGAATCAACTGGAGTTTCTTCATGGTTCAATGACACCATGGTCATTGGGTTCCAATCGGCAGCAGACTCAGTATTAAAGATCTCCAAAGTAGTTTCTTTAATAATATCTCCCCTACCCATTAATGTATTGTGTAGCTGGACGCAAGCAAATTCATGCTTTCCGTCTGTTAGCTCAACTGTTGCGTTTTGAACTGTATTAAAGTTCGTATAAAAAGGATACGCGTTCACACCTGTTTGCATTTCAGCTTTAAGGCCTTCGCTACGTCCATATCCAAATGACATTCCCATCGTGCCTCGTGCTTGTCCAGGTTGAATAATCACTGGAACTTTAACAGTCACACCGTTTACGGTAACATTGGCGTATTTTCCATTCAAACCACCATTTGCATCGTGGCTGTTTTGACTGAAAAAAGTACTTGTTTCAAGGTAAAACCCTAATTCTTTAGCATCAAACTCAGACACGGTTAGGTAATTATCCCAAGTCGTTCTTGTTAGTGGGTCTGGAAATTCTTGTAACCATGGGTTATTCGCCTGTTGACCATCACCCATCCCTGTTTTAGGGTAAAGCGTTAACTCAATCCCGCGAGTAGTCGCAGCGGCTAGTGCATTAGCTGCGTCTGATAGGCTTGAAATTTCACTCCCATCAAAAGCGTCAGCAGTCTCTACAGTTGCAGAGATTGTTGATGTATAAATACCATCGTGAAGCGCATCGTTCCACGAGGCACCTTTTAAGATATTACTTTTCCAGTAAGACTTTACAAAATCGTGGTAGGACCCTGAAGTCCCAATAATTTCTAATAAAACATCTTGAAATTGTTTTGTATCAAACAACGGACGAATTGTTGGTTGCATAAGTCCGTAGTATCCTTTTTTAGTTTCTATATCACCCCAAGATTCTAAGTAATGAGGCGCGGCAGCAACATACTGTGATACCGAAGCAGTCTCATCATTTTTCATTGAGAAGGCAACTGATAGTTCTGTTTGTTTTAACCCTTCTATAAATGCAGTTGCATTTGGAAGTGTATAGGCAGGATTAACACCAGCCATTATAACAGCTCCAACGGTACCCGCATTCATGTCTGATACTAAATTGGCAACCGCTTTGTCATTACCTAAACGGGTTTGAGTTGGATGAGCCGTATCAAACGCTTTACTGTCTAGCTTTTCATTGATCGCTAATACAATATTTTGTGCATTAACATCTTGAATTCCTGTAAGAACAACTGCGTTAGAACCCGCTTTCAATAATTCTGAAGCGGCTCTGTCAACGGCTGTTTGTAAATTTGCAGGTAAAACTCCACCCACACTAGTGCCAAACAATTTTCCGTAAAGCTTTGCAAGAACAACTTTTTGTTGTGAAGGCTTAAGCGCTACACGATTATCTGCGTTGGCTCCTGAAAGAGACATGTTTGATTCAAACTGAGTGTGACGTGACATTTTTCCATTTTTCGGAACACGTCCTTTGGCATAAGCAGCATCAAATCCACCACCTTGCCAGTCTCCTAAGAAATCAGCTCCGA
>JABAZC010000025.1 GCA_018608625.1 Flavobacteriaceae bacterium
TGTGGTTTAATGATGTGGGAATCAAGAAATGGTTTCAGTTAAATACACACAAAATATGAAAAGGTTAATATTCTTATTATTTATTCCTATATGAAAGAATGGTTTAAAAAACATCTTGGCTTGCTTGGGTTTTTAGTTTGGGGGGCCTTTACTTTAATTGAATTTTTATGGAGGTTTATATTAAAAATAGACCACTATGATTTAGCTGAAATTGGGTTTGTATTATGGGTTGAAGCAGCATTTATTCAAGGTATTCTTAATGAAAAGTATTATACCAAATATTCTGAAAAAGTTAAAAATGGTATTATTGTATTTAGCGTTGCTATTTCAATTGGATTAATTTATTATATATTGGATTGAGTTTTGCTTTTTGGCTAATTACTAAACCATAGGCATATCTTCCTCTTTCAGCTCAGCTATTTCTAATCCTCTTAAATAGGTTAAACTAATATTTATTATATTTGATTATGAAAAAACTTCTTCTTCTTTCAGTTATCTTTTTTGGATACAGCTGCTCGCCAACTCATTTCATCTCGCCAAAAACTATCAACTTGCCTTTGTATTCTAAAAGTAATAATGCTAAGGAATTAATCCAGTCAAAGTATGGCAACCCTTCAAAGATTGAAAATCAAGTAAAACAAGAAATATGGATATATAATTATAGTAGTTCAAAAAAAAGTAATAGGACCGTCATTTTTGATAATAACGGTAAAATCATTGAGAATAAAAAACACTACAAGAGGTTTCATATGGTAACAGGATTAAATAAATACTCTTACATTAGCTTAGGAGTTGTAGCGGCTTTGTGTCTTATACTACCTCCTTTCCCTGCGCTACTTTAAAAAGCTATTTAATCATACATTCGCATTAAACCATAGGCATATCTTCTTCTCTCAATTCAGCTATTTCTAAACCTCTTAATGGGTTAGACTTATGGTTGAGGTATTACTTTTAAAAAAAAAACTATATTTATTTTAAAAAGTATTTTATTGAAATTATGAAAATTAACTTATTTATATCCTTAGTACTCGTTGCCTTTGTTTCTTTTGGACAAAATCCGATTGAAATTAACTATGTTAAAAACCAAGATAATTCGGTAAGTTTTTATTACAAAAAAATAGTTCCTGGGTCGTACCTTGTTCAAGTTTATTTTGAGGATTTAACAAACACAAGAGCTGCAAATTCTGAAACTAAAGTTTTAAAAAATCGTTCTGGTCAATTATTGACACTAAAACCGGAGTCAGCTGAAAATCAAATTGGATTTCGATTTTCATACAGATACTATAAGGGGGATATTAATTCAAGGGTAAAGTTAAACTTTCCATATATACTCCCCTTTAAAAAAGGAAAAGCAGTAATCCCAACAGAGCTCTACTCTGTTGAAAACGTACATTTTAATTCAGAACTTCCAAAAAACTGGAAGGCTTATAGCTTTGATTTTACTGAAGAGCAAATGGTTAAAGCGATTAGAAAAGGGGTAGTTGTAGAAATTAAAAACAGTTATACTGCAGACACCCTAACAAAAATAGATTATTACAGCAAGCAGAACTCAATTACTATTGAGCATAAAGACGGAACAGTTGCTCGCTACCAAGGATTTGATAAAAACAAAATAAAAGTTAAGCTTGGAGAAATAGTATATCCACAATCAGAATTAGGAGGTTTAGCAAAATATGATTCAAGAAATTTGTATAGACTGTACTTGACCGTTTATTATTATGCGACAATTAAAGGCAAAAGCTTACAAAAGATAAACTCAACAGATGATTATGAAGTGTCATATTTAACTCCTAATTTTTATCAAAATAAGGACATAATTCAAGTCCAAAGTGGGGTTGAATATATAGTCCAGTATGATGAAAAAAACCTGTTCAAGGAGATGAAGAGACGAGAAATTAAAAAATTTAAAGCTAAACAACAATTGGATTAAACAAAACCACTTAAACCATAGGCATATCTTCTTCTCTCAATTCAGCTATTTCAAGCCCTCTTAAATAGGTTAGACTAACTTTATAGATGAATGCCCCATAGCTTCTTCAGAAAGTTTAAGTAAAAATTAATTTTGTAAATTAGGGGTATGATAAAATATGCTTTAAAAAATATTTCTCAAATCAAGTTTATTGACGGCAATGTGGAAATTAAATATGCTGATGGAACTATATTTAAATTGAAAGAAAATTGTGTTTTTGATGCTAACTATAAAAACACTAAAAACCACCCCGAAGTCGACCATTGTATTTAGAACTAAACCATAGGCATATCTTCTTCCTTCAATTCAGCGATATCTAAACCTCTTTAGGTTAAACTTACGTTTGGGTGCTTTACTTGCAGAATAACAGTTATATTTGGGTTATGAATAAACAAAAAATCGTTAAAGTTTTAGTTGTAATTTCTGGTCTTGCACTTATAAGTGGTTTTATTTATTGTATTGTAAATCAAAATTGGAGTGATGCGTTTCTAATAGCTGCTTTCTTTTTTATTGTACATGTTATGCCTGGTTATTTGGAAAAAATAAATAAATCATAGATTATGAAAAAACATATAAAGAACTTTTTTGATGTTTTATTAGGTATTTGTTTGATAACAGTTGCGTTAGTATCCTTTGATGTAATTGATAATAAGTATAATGTTTATGCGATATCTGGTTTGATCGTAACCCCAGTATATTGGATTATTGAATATATAGTTTCAAAAAGGAAATGAAAAAACTAATTCTACTGTTGTCGTTTATGGTAATTGTTATAACCTTCAATAGTTGTGTGGCAACTTTTCAAACAGCAACTGCTATCACACCTGAATGGATTGAACAACAAATACATCCTTCTCAACTTTTCATAAATGGAAATGTTTCTTTTAGCGGTAAACTATCCGATGGCTCTACGTATTCTCTCCTTAAAGATTATACGGCTGATCTTGTTGACACTGGTTATTACAATTTTGAAGTTGCTGAATTTGGAAGAGATGGCAGCGAATGGAACGACAGAATTCATAACCCAAAGCTGGGTCATCTTTATATAAACCCAAATAAGCTTATAGCAGTTTACATCACTCCAGTTGGTGGATCTACTAAATTCAAAGTAAATATTGATAATTAATTCGGAGTGGAGGTACCAGTTAAAGATTACTCTATTGTAAAAGACGATCCTTTGCAGCAGTTTTAGTTCTTTCCATAGTTATATTCTTGAAATTTTCTGACTACTAATCCATAGGCATGTCCTCTTCTTTTAATTCAGCTATTTGGCATATGAAAAATATATATAATACCATTAACAACAATCCGAGTCAGGATTACAGCTTAAACCACTTGACGTAACACGAACACGAGGCTTTTCTTGCGGGATGCCACACTGGTCGGGTGCTAAGCAAGCCGTTTGAGTATTGATAAGTTGAAATACAGCTCCGTCAAAAGCTAATTTATAACGCCCAACGGTACTTCGTTGGTATTCGACTTCTAATTCCAAATTTGAATAGCCCAACTGTTTTTCCGCTAATTGCAGGATGTTTAAAACACTATTAGGTTTTAGGCGATGGTCTGTATCAGAAGCCACCCAAAGCTGTAAGTTGAGTTTGTTTTCTTCACGCAACAAACCACCACAATCCATATAGTTCCGCGTTACATTTCCTACTTCTGTGATATGAAAATTCGCAGGTACAAACTGCCCATTAGGGAGTTGAAACTTTAATGTATCTAATTCTCTAAGTGTTTGTTTAAAAGCCGAAAGCAACATATTTAATTTTCTTACAAAGTTACAAGAATAGTTTTAAAAATAATAGGTGGCATTTTGAATAGCCATATTTAAACCATAGGCATATCCTCCTCCTTCAGTTCAGCTATTTCTAAACCACGTAAATAGGTTAAACTTACATTTATGGATGAATGCCCCATAGCTTTCTGCTTTATTAATCTTCGCTTGCTCAAGAGATAGTGAAGGTAATCCTTGGTGATTTTTTAGTTTGGAAGAAAAAAAATAGTTTTAATCTATTTTTTCCAAGTATTACCTTGTAAACTTAAGGCCGCTTTCAATACATCTTTTTGACTGATTTGTCCGATTAATTTACCGTTTTCCACGACAGGAAATCGTCTTCTTTTAGAGTTGATGAATTTAGTGGCTGCATCAAATATGTTCATGTCTTTGTCAATGGTATCGATATTAGTATTCATTTTTTTTGCCACATTATTTCCGCTATCAGAAGGCATGTTGTAATATTTACTTTCCGAAATATGTTTGATACAATCGGTTTCAGAAATAATTCCAATTAATTCATTTTTATCGTTGACAACCGGACCACCAGAAATTTTATGGGCGATTAACAAATGAATGACATCATCTAAAGAATCGTCGGGTTTAAAGGTTACTAATTTTTTGGTCATATAATCGGATACTAAAAATTGTGCATTTTCAGCACCCTTATGGACCTCTCTTTTTCCTTGAAAACTTTTAATACCCATGATAAATTATTTTAGTTATTCTCATAAGTTATTCATTTTAAAATATTTAGAATCATTAATGTCATTTATTATTACTTTAATGTGATCGATTTACTGAATAAGTAATGATCATAAGTATTCAGCTATTTCTAATTCTCGCAAATAGGTTAAATTTACATTTCTTATATTTGAATATGAAGGAATCTAAAATATCAAAAGGAGCAGGAATAGGCTTAATTGCGGGAATTGTAATTGGTAGTGCCACTAATAATGTTGGATTAGGGATTGCATTAGGTTTATGTTTTGGGGTAGGAATAGGAAGTGTTTTAGAAAAAAACATTAAATGAAAAAGTTATATCGATATCCTAAAAAAGGATACATTGGAGGTGTCTGTCACGGTATGGGAGAACATACTAATATTGACCCCATTATTTGGAGAATTGTAACAGTTTTCGGTGGACTTGGGTTAGTTTATTTAATATTTTGGATTGTTTTAAAAAAAGGAGAAGTATGAAAACCCACAAGTAAACCATAGGCATATCTTCTTCCTTCAGTTCAGCTATTTCT
>JABAZC010000009.1 GCA_018608625.1 Flavobacteriaceae bacterium
TCTGTGCTTCATGAGAATGCGCAGCACCAACTACAACGTTTAGATTACGGAATAAAGCAGCGCCTAATTTGTTCTTAGGGAGCATTCCTTTTACTGATTTTTCAACTAACCTTGCTGGATCTTTAGAAAACATCTCTGTAGCAGTTAGTGACCTTTGTCCTCCTGGATACCCTGTATGGCGGATGTAAGTTTTCTCACTCCATTTATTTCCAGATAAGTTTATTTTTTCTGAATTTATAACAATAACGTTATCTCCACAATCAACGTGTGGAGTAAAATTAGTCTTGTGCTTACCTCTTAAAAGTATTGCAATTTTAGAAGCTAAACGTCCTAACGTTTGCCCTTCTGCATCTACCAAAACCCATTCTTTATGAACAGTAGCTTTGTTAGCTGATATCGTTTTGTAGCTTAATGTATCCACACTGGTTATTTTTTCTAATTAAACATTCCTCCTTAAAAAAGAGTTTGCAAATCTACAATTATAAATTGTTATTAACAAAATCTAATCTGTCTTTTCTTTTCAATTACTTTCATTGTTTGTAGGCTGCGTGCTCATGATCATTTATGATTGAATTCTATTCCAGTGTAATAAAGTTTAACAAAAAATTTAATATCTTACAATTAGGATTGTTCATATTTGCCTCCTTACTAAATATTAACCTCTTTAGGCTTATGTTTACCCCTGTTCTATGAAGTTCTTTATAAACATCTTTTTCGGCTTGATTTTATGCTGTCAATTGTTAGCTCAGCAACTGCCCCCTAAGATATACACTACATCTAATATAACAAGCGCTGTACCCCCGACTATTGATGGTGTTTTAGACGATTCTGCATGGAATTCTGTTCAATGGGGTACAGATTTTATCGAAGTGATCCCAAATGAAAACACCCTGCCCTCTGTCCAAACGAAATTTAAGATTTTATACGACCAAAAACACATATACATTGCCCTTAAAGCACTTGACCCAGAACCCGAAACAATTACCAGTCGCCTATCTAGGCGCGATGGCTTTGTAGGCGATCGTATGAATGTGCTTATTGATAGCTATCATGATCTTCGAACGGCGTTCTTATTCACGGTGACTGCTGCCGGAGTTCGAGGGGATGAGATTATTACAGACAATGGAGATAATATTGACGATAGCTGGAATCCTATTTGGAGTACTAAGGCTGTTATCGATGCGGATGGATGGTCTGCAGAAATGAAAATCCCCTTGAGTCAATTACGATTTGGTGATGACTCAAAACAGATTTGGGGGCTAAACATTACACGTAATTATTTTAAAAAAAATGAATTGTCTGCATGGGACCGAATTCCTGTAGGATCTGCTGGTTGGGTTAGCGAGGCTGGTGAACTTCATGGCTTACAAAATATAAAACCTCAAAAGCAAATTGAAATTCAACCTTTTACAGTCAGTAAGTTAGATCAATTTCAGGCAGAAGCAGGAAATCCCTATTTGGATGGTAATGATTTTAATTTCAATGCTGGCTTAGATGCAAAGTTTGGAATTACAAACGACTTGACACTTGACGTGACTATTAATCCTGACTTTGGTCAAGTTGAAGCGGATCCCGCTGCCATAGCATTGGATGGATTTGAGGTCTTTAATAAGGAGCAACGTCCATTCTTTGTTGAAAATAAAAATATTTTTAATTATCAATTTTCAGGAAACCGCGATAACTTGTTTTTTTCTCGCCGCATAGGTAGGAGCCCACAAGTTCTCTCAGATATTCCAGTAGATTCATTTGTGGATCAGCCTCAAAACACTACTATTTTAGGGGCTGCAAAATTTAGTGGAAAGACTAAAAACGGCTGGTCCATTGGAATTTTGGAAAGTATGACTTCCAAAGAATATACAACAATAAACAGTAATGGAAACACCAACGAATCTCTAGCCGAGCCCTTTACTAATTACTTTGTAGGCCGTATTCAAAAAGATTTTAATAATAAAAACACTTTTTTAGGAGGGATGTTCACAGCAACAAATCGTTCACTTACTCAAGAGGTATTGGAACTGAAAAGGTCTGCCTACTCTGGAGGAATTGACTTAAAACATCAATGGAAAAATAGAGCTTATTATATAGATGCTAACATGGTCGTTAGCCGTGTAAATGGAAGTAAAGAGTCCATTCAACTTACTCAAGAGAATTTAACACACTTATTTAACAGAGTTGATGCAAGCCATTTAGAGGTTGATCCAAATCGGACCTCTCTTACAGGTACTGGCGGCCGCTTTGATTTTGGCAAGGTAGGAGGTCAGCATTGGAATTATAACGCTGGATTTAAATGGGTATCTCCAGAGCTTGAGCTGAATGATATTGGCTTTTTAAGAAAGGCTGATGAAATTACTCAATTTATTAATCTCAAATACAGAATAATAAAACCGGTTGGTGTATTTCGTGATTTAAGATTTGATATAAGTCAATTTTCAAAATTTGATTTTGAAGGCAATTATAATAGACTGCAATATGATTTTAATACAGATATTCGTTTTGTTAATAACTGGACCATTGATTTTGGACTTGCCTACAAGCCACGAAACTATTTGAACACCACTCTTAGAGGGGGTCCGAGGTGGCGTATATCTAAAAATGGTTATCAATATCTTTTTGTGAATTCAGATAAAAGAAAAAAATTCTACTCCAAATTAGGGGTAATAAGTTCCCAGTCAAAGGAAAATGAATCTTCTTTTATAAAAATTGAAGCGGAATTAAACTATCAGCCAACGAATGCCCTTAATATTTCACTAGCTCCCGAGTATAGTTCACGACCTAGCAAAACCCAATATGTAACACAAGCTGTTTACGGAAGTGGGACTCGTTATGTTTTAGGGACCATTGACAATCAAACGTTTCAGGCGTCTATTCGTTTAAATTACACGTTAAATCCAAATCTATCGATTCAGTATTACGGTCAGCCCTTCGTGTCGCGGGGTGTTTACAAAGACCTTAAATACGTCACTGATGCGACTGCAAGCCGCCTTAATAACCGCTTCGAAATTTATAATAATGAACAGCTTAGTCTAAATCAGGGGGTTTATAGCGTTGATGACAACTCCGACGGGACTGTAGATTACAGTTTCGATAACCCTGATTTTTCACAAGTTCAATTTAACTCAAATTTAGTTCTCCGTTGGGAGTATATTCCCGGCTCTGAACTGTTTTTAGTTTGGTCTCAAGGCGTTGCCAGTCGTGTTTCGTCCACTAGTGGATTGTTCGAAGACTTAGAAACGGGTATTTTAGATCAACGCCCTCAAAATATTTTCTTAATCAAAGCCACGTATCGTTTTGTATTGTAAGGAAAAAAATTTTACCCTAAAAAAGGATGTTTATTTATTAAAATTATATTGTCAAAATATATTTTAGAAGTATCTTTGCATCTCAAAATGTGAAGAAATTTCACCTTTATGCCGAACAACACTTATACATTGACTACGCCGACTTCATTCCTTGCTGATTTTAAGGCAGTGACTAAAATGGGGCTATCCATCAGCGTTGTGTTTTCATCCTTAGCTGGGTATTTATTAGCGGCAGAAATCGTTAATTTTACTACTTTATTACTTTTAGCTGTTGGGGGGTATTTTATGGTTGGAGCCTCAAATGTGTTTAATCAAATTATTGAGCGAGACCTAGATGCCTTAATGGATCGTACCAAAAACAGACCGATCCCTACTGGGCGCATGAGTGTTACTTTTGCTTTTGCTTTAGCAGTAACTTTAGCCGTAGTTGGCCTCTCTATTTTATATAGTATTAATGAAAGAACGGCTATGTTTGGCGCGATATCCATATGCCTTTACACAAGTGCTTACACACCATTAAAAACAAAAACACCACTATCGGTATTTGTTGGTGCAATCCCAGGAGCAATTCCTTTTATGCTAGGTTGGGTTGCAGCAACCGGAAAATTTGGCATTGAACCTGGTGTACTATTTATGCTACAGTTTTTTTGGCAATTTCCACATTTTTGGGCCATCGGCTGGTTTCTACATGACGACTATCAAAAGGCAGGATTCAATATGTTGCCGACAGGACAACGAGACAAAGGCACTGCACTTCAGGCAATTATTTATATAGTTTGGACACTCTTGATTTCAATTGTACCTGTTTTTGGTTTTACAGGAGCTTTAAGCCTATCTATACTAGCCGCAATTTTAGTTTTTGCCTGTGGACTCCTATTTTTGTACTACGGCTTTCAGCTTTTTAAACATCAAACAGAGAAAGCATCGCGGGAGCTGATGCTTGCAAGTGTTATTTATATAACCGCAATTCAAATTATATACGTTTTAGATAAATTTATTAGACTATGGATTTAACACAAGGGACTACAGAAGAAAAGCAAAAGCGTGCTAAAAAAATGATGCTCTGGTTTGGAATTATTTCACTGGTCATGTCTTTTGCGGGGCTTACCAGTGCCTTCATAGTGAGTAGTTCACGGGAGGATTGGTTAGAAAACTTTATTCTGCCAAGTGCTTTTACTTACAGTACTTTAATCATTGTATTAAGTAGTGTTCTATTGTTTTTGGCAAAAAAGACTTTTAAGAATAGCCAATCAGCAATTACAACATCGCTTTTAATTGGTGCTTTTGTACTTGGAATTGTGTTTATTTACTCTCAGGTACAAGGGTTTAATCAAATAATTGCATCGGGATACAATTTTACGGGACCAACAAGTAACATCACAATGTCTTATGTATATGTCATAGCTGTCGTTCATATTATACATGTTTTGGCGGGAATTATATGCCTCTTTGTAGTCATTATCAATCAATTAAATAAGAAATATTCAAATAAAAATAGACTCGGGTTTGACCTTGCCTCTAACTTTTGGCATTTCGTAGATATCTTATGGGTATACCTCTTTATCTTTTTATATTTCTTTAACTAAATAAAATGCTTATTTTTGCACAACTCAAAAAA
>JABAZC010000049.1 GCA_018608625.1 Flavobacteriaceae bacterium
GTAAAAATTAGAGGAACTAACAGTTTAAGAGGGAATAATGAACCTCTTTATGTTATAGACGGAGTGATTATATCTTCTGCAGGTGAAGATGTTTTGTCTATTGGATTAGGTAATGGAGGTCAAGAAACTCAAAATGGATTAAATGGAATTAATCCACGAGATATTGAGAGTATTCAGGTTCTAAAAGATGCTTCTGCAACTGCTATTTATGGTTCTAGAGGGGCTAATGGAGTTGTAATGATAACCACCAAGAAAGGAAAAAGTGGTAAGGTGAAAGTAAGTGCATTTCTTACAAGTTCTGTAAGATCTATTAACAATAAATATAATGTATTAGATGGATTTGGTTATGCTAACTACGTTAATGAAATTAGAGAAAATAACGGATTTGCAAACCCTCGTTATTTAGTCGATGGATCTACCATTTACTCAATAGCAAATGGTGTTCAATCCACTGATCCTGTTGAGATTTTTAACTGGCAAGATGAGGTTTATATAAATGGAGTTAGTCAAAAATTTGGCGCTTCGGCTTCAGGCGGTAGTGATAACGGTAACTATTATATTTCTGCAGGATTTGATAACCAAGAAGGGGTTGTTCAAAATTCTAGTTTTAAAAGTAGTGATATTCGAATTAATTTAAATCAAAAGTTAAATGATAACCTACAGTTAAAAGCACGTATGAGTGGGGTTCTTAGTACCAATGATTTTGTTCAAGGTGGAGATTTAATTGGAAACTCTAATCGAAGTTTCGTAAATCAAGCCGTAGCATTCAGACCTCTATTAGCAAATGACGATATTCCTGAAGAACAATTTCAGACAAATCCATACGCTTGGACAAATGATTTCACAGATTTTTCTAGATCATCTCGTTATATTGGTTCTTTAAGTCTTACTTACAAGCTTCCAATTAAAGGCTTGTCATATGAATCTAAATTTGGAGGTAATATTAGAAATAAGGATAGAAGACGTTGGTTTGGACTTACGACTTTTGTAGGAAATGATACGGGTGGACAACTTACAAAATCAACGTTAAACTCAAAATCATATCAGTTTAATAACTTAATAAAATATAACAGAAGGTTTAATAGGAAACATAGAATTAATGCGCTTTTCGGAATTACTTATGACGCAAGAAAAGTAGCAACTAGCACCTATGGAGTTGAAGATTTTATCACAACTCAATTTTCTATTGAACAACCTGCTTTTGGTCAAGTAATTAGAAGACCACTAACACTATTTAAATCTGATCAACAAATATTTTCAATTTTAGGACGATTAAATTATACTTATGATAATAAATATATTTTAACAGCTACGATTAGACGTGATGGTGTTTCAAAGTTTTCAGAGGGTAACAAATATGGTATTTTTCCATCATTTGCTTTAGCTTGGAATGCTGGAAATGAGAGTTTTGTTCAAAACCTAGATTTATTTGAAAGTTTAAAATTTAGAGGGGGATGGGGTCAAATAGGTAACCATGGTATTGGTCCTTACGGAACAATTTCCAATTATGGGGTACTAACTAGCTTGTATGGAAATGCTGATGGCGGGACTAATATTCCAATCGCTCTAACAGGTCTTTCTAATCCTACTTTAACATGGGAAACAACTGAGCAATTAAATTTTGGTGTTGATTTTAGCACTTCAAACGATGTTTTATCAGGGACTATTGATGTATACAACAAAACAACTAAAGATTTACTTCAAAACTCCAATATCCCTCCATCATCTGGGTTTTTAAATATCTTAGTAAACAAAGGATCTATTTCCAATAAAGGAGTTGAAGTTGCTTTAAACTTCATGCCGATTTCAACAGATGATGTGGAATTAAGTTTCGGAGGAAACATCTCGTTTAATAAAACAGAGATTTTAGACTTAAACTCCCAGCCACTACAAGGGTTCTATGAAAACGGCGCATTATCAGATAGAAGGTTTTATTATGGTAATGTGATTAGTCGAGGTCAATATTTTAAATCCTTTGCAAATGTATTTATTGAAGGAGAAGAATCTAGTCTGTTTTATGGTTATCAAACGGATGGCATTTATCAGACAGAGGATACTGATTTAGTTCAAGGTGCTGTGCCTGGTGACGTTAGAATTACAGACCAGTTAACTGAAGATACTGATGGCGATGGTGTTTTAGACTCTGGCGATGGTGTGATCGATTTAAAGGATAGAACCTTTATTGGTAATCCGAATCCCGATTTCGTGTATGGTTTTAATATTAATTTTAAATACAAAAGATTTACAGTTAGAGCCTTATTCAATGGAGTATACGGAAATGAAATTGCAAATGGAAACTTATTACAATTAGATAACGCTGAAGGGCTTACTTTTCGAAATGTTTTACCAAGAGCCTACAACAATGCATGGAGGCCAGATAATCAATCAAATACACATCCAAGAATTGGATACAATACAATTAATGATCTTGCAATTACAGATCGTATTATTGAAGATGGTAGCTATTTAAGGCTTAACAACTTAACTATTGGGTATGATATTCCAGTAGAAGACACTAGTTTTTTTAATAGTTTAAATATTTATATGGCGGGTCAAAACTTATTGACCTGGACAAATTATAGTGGGTATGACCCTGAATTATCAACTTTTAATTTCACAGGTCTTATAAATGGAGTTGATTTTAATGGCGCCCCTAACGCTCGAAATTTTTTACTAGGAGTAAACATGAGCTTTTAAATAATAAACATCAGAAGTATTAAAAACAATTATATATTACTAAATTTATAAATTATGAAAAATTTTAAAATTATATTATTAACAATTATAGCGACATTAGTTTATTCTTGTGACATTGATGAAGACCCAATATTTCTTGATCCTTCTGCAACTTATAGCGATATATCAATTGCTTCTGGGGCTTTAGATGGAATTTATCAAGGATTGACAACTTACAACTCAATGGAGCAACGTATTTTCGCAATTAATGGTTTTTCAGGATTCTTTACAACAGGAAAGCAAGGAAATAATATCAACAACGTAAACAATCAGAATTTATTCTCTTTAAAGCCAGCTTATGACAGAGATTCAGAAAATACGTGGCGAGGGATATATGCTGTAATCGGGAGGTGTAACGGCGCTATTAATAATATAACGACTTTTGAGTCAACGACTAGCGATACAGAATTACGTTTTAATGATATTTCCGGGCAATCCTATTTTGTAAGGGCTTGGTCTTATTTTTCTTTGGTTCGTCTTTGGGGAGATATTCCATTATGGTTAACACTTCCAGATAGTGATAACTTAAGTAAAGCAAAAACAAGTGCAAAAGAAGTTTACGCACAAATCATAGAAGATGCGCAAACAGCTACAACCCTTATGAATGGGTCTTTTGGGGCGGGTTATCCGAAAAAGTTTGCCTCTAATATGTTATTAGCTAAAGTCTATATGACACTAGCTACAAATCCTGATTTACAAGCGGATGGTATGACTGAAAGCGATTACTGGCAGATGGCCTATGACCAAGCTAATATTGCCTACGGTCAATATAGTTTAGTATCAGATTATAGTTCTTTGTTCACTGATGAATTTGAGAACTCTTCTGAGTCAATTTTTGAACTTCAAGTTAGTCAACAAGCTGCGAATTCTCAAATGGGTAGGAATTATACTCCATGGAAATATAAACTAGGTAATCATTTTGGTTGGTTACGAGTGAGTGCAGATGTATTCCTAGACCATCAATCAACCTATCCAGATGACCCTAGACTTACAGGAACATACCTTTATGATTATGTAAGAGCAGATACTGGAGGTCCAGTTAAAGTATACCCTGCTTTTGCAAATAGAGCTACTTTTCCTAAAGCTCATCCATATTTATTTAAGTTTACTGAAAAAGATCCAACTCATAACAATCAATTTGGAGATCAAAATGTAATTATTTATCGTTATGCTGAGCTTCTTATTATGCTGGCTGAGATTTCTAATGAACTCCAAAATGGTCAACAATTAGGATTTATTACTGAAGTGTTAGATCGTGTAGGGATGTCAAATGATGCATATCTTGGAGATCAAGCTACATTTAGAGATGCTATTATGAATGAATATCGATTTGAAGTTTTAGGAGAGGGCGAAGATGCACACAATAACAGAAGACGAGGATTTGATTATTTTTTAACTCATACGATAAATAAACATAACAATAACCCAATTTTCTCTGCTAATGTAGATATACAATTAAGTACCGATCCGGCTCAAGTAATGCAACTACCAATTCCGCTTACTGAAATTAATTCGAACGACTTAATAGACTAGTGGTTTAAATCTAAGTTTGATAAATTGTAAACTATTCAAACCTATAGTGCGGGATAAATTTTATTTGCATAGAAGATCATTTATTTGATTTTAATGGCAGGTAAGTTTACGATGAGCTATGGAGCTTTATTCTCAAGAATATTAATTTAGCAGATAGGTATAATGTTTTAGATTAATTATTTTGATAAATCGTACCTATTAAAGCTTAGTCTGATAAAGTATTAACAAAATAGATGCGTTTAAATTTTTCAATATTATTATTCTTTATATTAACACTGTCCTACTCACAAGTTAATAAAAAACCAAATATTTTATTATTATATATGGATGATTTAAGGCCTGAGTTAAACTCTTATGGCTCAAAACACATATATAGTCCTAATATTGATAAGTTAGCCGAAAAAGGTGTTCAGTTTAACGAAGCTTATGCAAATGTAGCCGTATGCGGGGCTTCACGAGCTAGTATGCTTACTGGTATATATCCTGGTATAGATTATTTTATTGATTACAAAACCAGGGTTGATATTGAAAAAAATGATATTGTTACCATTCCAAAACTTTTAAAAAACAATGGGTATACAACTATCTCAAATGGAA
>JABAZC010000023.1 GCA_018608625.1 Flavobacteriaceae bacterium
AATTCTATCAATCGCAAAAAAATGATTGGTATTCATTACTTGTAATAATTGGTATCGTAAATATACAACGTTTTCAATTTAATTTACTTAAAAATTCAGGTCCCTTACTAAGAAATATTTATGAGATCAAGATCCATTCTAATTTTAATAATTATAATACTTTTTTACAGCTGTAGTTCAAAAAATGATGGAGTAATTGGTTTAGATAATTTTACAGAATTAAACTCCCAAAGTGAAGGAAGTGGAACCTTTCCATTTGTTTATAATTCAAATGCAAACAAAATACTTGATGTATATTGTCACATTCCTGAAAATAGCGATTCTAGTACCCCTATTGTTTTTTTATTTCATGGGAATAATAGAAATGCAAATGACTATCGAAATTCATTAGTAGCTAAAGCAAATTTATATGGATTTATTCTAATTGTACCAGAATTTACAACCACGCAATTCCCTGGAGGAGATGGTTATAACCTTGGTAATGTTTTTACAGATGGTGACAATCCTAGTGTATCGTCATTAAATAATGAATCTGAGTGGGCTTTTTCAGTTATTGAACCTCTTTTTAATTACACGAAACAAAATCTAAACAATCAGACATCAAAATACCATATAATCGGACATTCAGCAGGAGCTCAATTTGCACATCGATTCTTGTTTTTTAAACCTTTAGCTAAGATTGATAAAATGGTAGCTTCTGCAGCAGGTTGGTACACAACACTAGATTTAGAAACTAACTTCCCGTATGGAATAAACGCTAGCCCATTAGAAGACATTAACTTTAGCCTATTATTTTCGAAACAACTCACCATACTAGTTGGATCCAATGATAATGACCCAAATTCTTCAGCTCTAAGACACAATAGTGTTGTAGATTTACAAGGACTTAACCGCTTAGATCGTGCCACAAGCTTTTATAATAATGCACAGTCAAAAGCGGCTGATCTTAGTGTTAATTTTGAGTGGGACTTTGTTATCAATTCTAATGAAGATCACAATTATTTAATCGCAGTTTCTAAAGCTGCGGATATCATTTTTAATCCATAAATCATGCGAATAACTAAAAAAACTATCGGCCTAATAACTGGTCCACTTTCATTTATGTTTTTTTTATTTCTATTCCGCCCAGAAGGACTTTCTGTAGAGGGGTGTGCCGTTTTAGCTTCAGCAAGTTGGATTGCTATTTGGTGGATTACAGAAGCCTTACCCATTGCTGTTACCGCGCTTTTACCAATTGTCCTATTTCCTTTAAGTGGGGCGCTGGCTTTATCAAAAACAACTGCAGCATATGGACATAAATACATCTTTTTATTTATTGGAGGATTTATTTTAGCTATCGCAATAGAAAAGTGGAATCTACACAAACGGATCGCGCTAACGATCATTAAACTTGTAGGAACTGATGTGACTAATATCATTCTAGGATTTATGATTGCTACGGCATTTTTATCTATGTGGATTTCAAATACAGCCACAGCTGTAATGATTCTTCCAATTGGGATGGCTATTGTTGCTCAGCTCAGAAACAATCCAAATACCATTGAAAAAGAAAATTTAATTTTCGGCAAAGCAATGATGTTATCCATTGCATACAGCGCCTCTATTGGCGGAATAGCTACACTCATTGGAACACCTCCAAATCTAGTTTTTGCAGGAATTATAAGAGAATCATATGGAATTGATATTGGTTTTTTACAATGGTTTAAGTTTGGGTTACCTGTAAGCCTATTACTTCTTGGTATTTGCTGGGTTTATCTTACTAAGGTCGCCTTTAAGTTTGAACAAAAAATAGTTCCTGGTGGGAGAAAAGAAATAGACAATCAAGTGAAAGCTCTAGGTAGAATCTCTTATGAAGAAAAGGTGATTTTGTCCGTGTTTATTTTAACCGCACTGGCGTGGATATGCAGATCTTTTTTAATAAATAAATTTCTTCCAGCAATAGACGACACTATTATTGCCATTTTATCAGCTATTATTTTATTTATTCTTCCTGCAAAAGACAGGAAAAAAAGATTATTAGCTTGGGAAGATACCGTAAAATTACCTTGGGGAATCTTACTACTTTTTGGAGGTGGCATGGCACTAGCTATTGGGTTTGAATCCAGTGGACTGGCAGTTTGGATTGGCTCTAAACTGACCATGTTTGAAAATATTCCATTAATTATCTTATTACTTATTTTAATCGCTAGCGTTAATTTCCTAACAGAAATTACCTCTAATCTTGCAACGACAGCCATGTTATTACCCGTTCTAGTTTCTTTGGCTAGTGCAATAAACGTACACCCTTATTTACTCTTGGTTGGTGCAACTGTGGCTGCATCTTGTGCTTTTATGCTTCCAGTAGCTACTCCCCCAAACGCAGTTGTTTTTGGGTCAGGTTATTTAGAAATTAATGATATGGTAAAAAAAGGGTTTTGGATGAATTTAATATCAATCTTAATTCTCACTTTAGTCGTTTACTTTATTCTTCCTTTGTTGTGGGACGTAACGACTCTCATTTAGGAGATTAAAGAACAGGCATATCTATGTGAAATTACTTTAAACTTTACATAAGAACTAAATTCACTAAATTTACACGAACTCACAGTCGATATTAAATAAGGAATCTTATGAATATAGAAAAGGCTTATAATATTTGGGCCAATCAATATGACACTAATGACAATAAGACCCGTGATCTTGATGTAAAGGCAACTGTAGAAACATTATCTAAATATACTTTTGACTCTGTCTTGGAACTTGGCTGCGGAACCGGAAAAAACACTGAATGGTTACTTACCAAAGCTAAACACTTAATTGGTCTTGATTTTTCAGAAGAAATGCTAAGCATTGCCAAAAAGAAGATAACAGATCCTCGAGCTGAATTCAAAAGAGCTGACCTCAATGAAAAATGGGGCGTTGAAAATCAATTCGCAGATTTGGTCACCTCGAGTCTTACCCTAGAGCACATCGCTTATTTAGATCCTATTTTTAATCAAGCTCAGCTGAAATTAAAGAATAACGGGCTGTTTTTTATAAGCGAACTGCATCCGTTTAAACAATATGCAGGAAGTAAAGCTCGTTATGAAACTGACAGTGGAACAGAAGAATTAGAAGTCTACACTCATCATATTTCGGACTACATTGGAAGTGCTGAAAACAATGGTTTTGAACTACTTGGAATCAATGAATGGTTTGATACGACTCCTGAAAAAGAAATTCCACGACTCATTTCATTTGTATTCAAAAAGAAAAAACAACAAAAAACCAATTAACTCATATGAAAATAGCATCTATTATTGTTGGTGTCATCGCCATCGCTTTTATCGCAGTACAGATTTTTGCTTTAAAAAGCCAGAAAAATATTGAAACATATCCTTATGTTGTGGATAAAAAATATGACCAATTTGAAATTCGTCGATATGAGGTGACCTTATTTAGTTCTGTCCAACTCTCTAGCAATACGTACAAGAAAGCTTCAAGTGAAGGGTTCTCAATTTTAGCCGGGTATATTTTTGGGAATAATAAACGAAACGAAAAAATAGCGATGACATCCCCTGTTGCCATGACATTAGAAGACTCTATGACGATGTTGTTCATGGTTCCTAAGGAATTTAATATAGAAACATTACCTGAACCTAACCAGTCCCAAATAAAATTTCAAAACGAACCGGCAAAAACAGTAGCAGCACTACAGTTTAAGGGATGGGCTAACGATAATAAAATTGAAAAATATAAACAAAAATTGATTGCAGCCTTGGATAAAGAGGGAATCAGTCATACAAATAAATTTTATTTTTTAGGATACAATGCTCCCTACGAGGTTTTTAATCGTAAAAATGAGGTAATCGTAGAGTTAAAAAGACAGATTCTGAATAACTAACAAGTAGTAATTTATAAAATAGTTTGTGGATTAATATCTAAAAATCTACATCCGGAATGGGGCTTCCGTGGGGGTCTGTATCTCGTTTATCTAACATATTTTGTACTTTCCTAAAAAAAGCGGGGCTTTTAATATGTTCTATTTCCTCCGCAATATCATGAACATTTTCTGGCTCAAACCCCATAACTTCAACTAGAAAAAGCTCAATTAAACGGTGCTTAGCAACAATGGTTCGTGCCTGTTCTCGACCCTCTGAAGTGAATTCTATAGCCTTGTAGGGTGCCGAGTTTAATAATTGCATAGCCACCAATTTTTTAACCATATTAGAAACAGAGGATTTAGAAACGCCTAACACTTTAGAGAGAATAGAAACGGAAACATCCTTGTTAGCAGATTCTAATCTATATATTTCTTTTAAATAATGTTCTTTTTCTTTAGTATTTCTCATTAGTTTTTCGGTAGTGAACTATTTTCATTAGTTTTGCGGTAGTGAACTATCTTTATTTAAGCTACCCAAAACTACAAAAATGAACATAAAAAAACCTTTTAATTTTATCATTATTATGCTTGTGATAAAATTTACTTTTGCCCAAACCATATACGGAGTCATAAAAGACTCCGATAGTAATCTACTTTTTGGAGCAACAATTTATAATAGCTCCAATTCTAAAATTGGGATTACGAATGAAATGGGCGTGTTTTCAGTAGAATCTGTAAAGGGCGAAAATAAGCTCTTCATTTCATATGTTGGATATACTTCAAAAATAATAACGTTGGAATCTACTGGAGACTCCATTAATATGGGTTCGATTGTTTTAGTAAATGACAGCTTGGATGAGATTGTAATTTCTGGAACGCTAAGGCAAGTCTCTAAACTTAAAAGTGCGGTTCCTATAGAGCTATACACCGCTAATTTTTTTAAAGCAACTCCAAAAGCTAGTTTCTTTGAGGCAATTGAATGCATAAATGGCGTTCGACCACAATTAAACTGCAACGTATGTAATACCGGAGATATTCATATTAACGGACAAGAGGGAGCCAATACTATGGTGTTGATTGACGGCCTGCCCTTGGTTAGTGGTTTATCAACTGTGTATGGACTTTCGGGAATCCCACAATCACTCATCAAACAAGTAGAAGTTATAAAAGGACCTGCTTCTACTCTGTATGGCTCTGAAGCAATTGGAGGGGTTATTAATTTAATCACTAAAAGCCCCGAAACAGTACACCCGTTTAATCTCGATACTTTTATTAGCTCATGGGGGGAGTTAAATATTGACCTTGGTGCTAAATATACCCTAAAAAATAGCCAAGGTTTAATTGGAATAAATTATTTTAATTACTCCAATCCGATTGATGCTAACGAAGATGGGTTTACCGATTTAACACTACAACATAGAATTTCCATTTTTAATAAAATTAGTACGAAAAAAAATAGTGTGGCGTTTCGTTATTTTTATGAAGACAGATGGGGTGGTGAAATGAACTGGAATTCGGATTTCAGAGGGGGTGATGAAGTGTATGGTGAAAGTATTTACACAAGTAGAATCGAAATCTTTGGAAGGTATGATCACTCTGAAAATTTATTTTTACAATACAGCCTAAATAATCATGACCAAAATTCGGTTTACGGGACTACTTCCTATAATGCTATTCAAACCATCGGGTTTGTACAAGGCGTCTTTTCAAAAAAAGTAAAGAATCACGACGTATTATTAGGAGCAACGTATAGGTATACAATATATGATGACAACACACCTGCCACTGTAAAAATAGATAAAACAGCCCTGCCAGGACTCTTTGCTCAAGACCAATGGACGCTGAGTGAATCCAAAACACTGCTGTCTGGAATCCGGTATGATAAGAACTCCATTTACGGAGACATTTGGACGCCTAGACTAAACTTTAAATGGGCCAGTAAAGATGAAAGCTCCATTCTACGCCTTGGGTTTGGAACTGGCTATCGTGTGGTTAATGTATTTACAGAAGATCATGCAGCACTTACTGGGGCTAGAGAGGTTGTTTTTACAGAGGCTATTCTGCCCGAAAAATCATGGAACACAACTATTAATTGGAATAAAAAACTATATACTAAATATGGTGCTATTTTGGACTTAGACTTTAGTGTATTTAAAACAGCGTTTTCCAATAGAATTCTTCCAGATTACGAAACTAACCCAAACCAAATCATTTATGGAAACCTAGATGGAAAGGCAATCACTCAAGGGGCAACAGTTACTATAAATGGAATGTTTGCAAATGGGCTAAAAATAAATATGGGTGCTACCTTTATTGATTCAAAAATTATTAATAATAACCAAGCTCAATACCCTTTTCTCACAGAAAAATTTTCAGGTAATTATCAACTAAATTACACGCTTTACAATCCTAAAATTACAATTGATATTTCTGGCACAATCATTGGACCCATGAAACTTCCGCTTCTTGGCGAATTAGACACGAGAGCTCCTTACAGTCCGATTATCAATATCGTCAATCTACAGGCAACTTATGCTATTAAAACGATTGAAGTATATGCTGGAATTAAAAATATTTTAGATTTCAAACCTGCCTCGAATAGCATAGCTCGCGCATTTGACCCCTTTGATTCTGGAGTAGAATTTGGAGCAAATGGCCAAGTGATAGCCACTCCTAACAACACTAACGCACTGTCATTTGACCCCAGTTATGTTTACTACTCCAACCAAGGAATTAATGGATTTTTAGGAATTAGGTATCATATTAAATAAAGTGGTAAACTGATTATTAGTTTTTAATGATTTTCTTAAATAATAACTCGTTATCCGTTTGAATTTGTAATAAGTAGAACCCATTTTCAAAAGCGCTTAAATCCAATTCAACTTGTCTGTTTTCAAAAGAATAGGTTCTGAAAAGTTTTCCGTTTATACTGTATAGTTTAACACTTAAAATGTTGCTAGACATGGTTTTAATTTTCAATATATCCGAAACTGGGTTTGGATAAAGACTAACAAAAGAATCATATGAATTATTCCCAATGGATAAGTTTTCTGATGTATCAGTGCGCGCTATCCAACTACTGGCCAAATTATTGTCTAAATCTAAACCAACAAGTTTAAGAAAAGAACCTTCCCCGTCAGCTTCTTCTGGCCATGGCAATACATCATTATATATCACCTGATCAATACTATTTCCATAAGCATCTCTTAAAATCAAATCTTCTCCATCATTAGATAGGCTTCTTGAAAATTCATCAAAAGGCTCAAATCCATAGCGTTCATTAAAAGAATCACTGTCGTTTGCTAGGTAAAGTACACTTTCAGCGGTAAGAGATGACCCTTGGTGGAATTGGTAAGTAAGCCCCAAACCTCCAAAATATATACCAGTCAAATCAATCGTATATGAACTATTGTTTGTGATTTCAATAAATTCAAAATCACTTGAATCTAAGTCTACCTCGACTAATGGATTATAATTAATTTTAGAGATTACTAATTCAGGTGTTACAACATTATTACACAAACTAGTATCTATTAACTCATTTGTAATCCAATTTATCCGCTCAGAAATAAACTCTTTCATCTCAATTACGTTATCAATAAAAACACCAGATGTACCTGAAACAATTTCCTGGCGCTCTACTGCTTCTGATATAAGTGTTTGTATAGAATCAATTAGCCCAAAAATTTCAGTTGTATTTAAAGGCATACCTGGAGCAGTCAGTTCCTGCCAACGCTTAGATAAATAACAATTAAATAATGGATCATCAAAAAGGTCTTTCCAAAACTTTGGCCCCATATTACCTTGGTCAAAAAATTGCCAAACATCAGTATGACTTCTATCATAACCCCATTGAAATAAATCATTTCCAAAGGTTAAATTAAAATCCCATATAGGTCCAGCTCTTAGTTTATCATTACGGTCTTTATGAAAAAAGGTGCTAAACTCGTAACCGTCTGCGTTAGAAGAAAGTTCGTTTAGTATCATAAAGTCGATAAACGATGGAATATCTATAATTGAAGGGTAACCCTCTGTGATTGAACTATTACTAGGATTGTTAACATATGACTGTAGAGTTAAAAACTCATTTTCAATGTATGAATGTTGTTCAGGCATAACATCTGATGATTTAGGATGCTCATGAACAAAGTTACTTTGCCAACCTCCATAATTGTCCATACCCCAAGCTACTGTATCTGATCCTTCAATCTTGTCCGTTTTGGTTATATATCCTCCAGTAAGTTTTGGAAGAGTTAAATCGTCATCTTTAATTTTCTTTATATCAATGCGGCTATCGTCTGCCTTTAATTTTTCTTGTAAAACATATATTCCTCTAAATTCACCATTCAACACTAATTCACAATATTTACCTCTTGAAGCATAATTACCAGTTAAATTCGAGAGCTTGTAGCTTAAAAAATCTCTCATAAAAGAAGGATCATATGCTAATCCGTTTAGGATCCAGTCGTTTTCAGTTGGCATATCTAAAAACGGTACGTTAATTTTTTCTCCTAAGTCGTCATATGGCGTAAACGCATATTGTTTTTTGTCTAATAAGCTAGATGAAGATCCTCTATATTCAATTTTAATAGGCCCATCATAATCAAGTGCAGTAGGGTCACTTACATCCGTAAGAAAATTCCTTTGTTGATTTTCTCTATAAATAATCTTCATTGTAGCATCAATCTTAGGATCGTTAGGTATTTCTTGACCTTCAAAAGTATCAATAACCACTATTGGTAAATTAGATGAATCAAAATTAACTTCAGCAGGTATGTATGGAACTTCAAACCAATAAGGAGGGGTTTCGTAATTTGAACTTGTATTGTTAATACCAACTGAAAAAACTGGAAGAGCGGACAAATCCGAAGAATCAAAAGATTGATTATGAACTTGAACTGCTAAAACATTTGTGCCTGAATTTAGAAGGTTTACGTCTATCCCAAAACGCTCTGGAGCGTATCCTTGAGGAAGTAGAGCCTCATGATAGCCATCACTAGTCTGGTTAAAATTAGGAATTGCACCTGAAATGAGATTTCTCGCTACTTCTTGTCCATTTAAATATGCTACAAATCCATCATCATAATCTAGATCTAATATAATAGCCTCAATATCAGAAAGATTAGTTATGCTAAATGTTTTTCTGATATATATTGATATAGTATTTGAAATTATAGTAGCGTCATCGCCATCGCCATATCCAAATCCTGAAATGCCTGTACTCCAACTGGACGAATTGTATCCTAATTGATTCCAACTTTGACTAGGTTGTGATATTGGCACAAGATAATCCCATTCATCGCCGGGCAACACAACGCTTTCCCAGTGGTCAATTTGAGCTGACGTAAATAATGAAGAAAGAAGGCAAAATAAATACAGATAACGCATAAACATGTGATTTTAAATATATTTGTAAAAATATAAAAAATAAACCTAATCTAGTAGAATAAAATTCTAGTCTGGGTCTATTAAAACAAAAAAACCACTCATAGAGTGGTTTTAAAAAATAGGACTAATTAAATTTATTATAACTATGGTAGAAGTACATTATCTATGACGTGTACAACGCCATTATAAGCTTGTATGTCTACAGCAACAATGTTTGATTCTCTACCATTTGAATCGATAAGTTTAGCACCATCAGATAAAGATACCGTGATTGTTGAGCCTATAGTATTAACTGACATTCCATCAACCAAATCCGTAGATCTTACATTTGCTTCAGGAGCCACGTGAGTACCCAAAGTAGCTTCTAAAATATCTACTGGTATGTCGCCTAATGCATTCAATCCTAACTCAGCAAGTAATGATCCAAAGGCATCATTTGTAGGAGCAAAAACAGTAAATGGTGATGGCTCATCAGATGATGATAATATAGAAACGATGTCTACAGAAAGACCTTCTGTAGTCAATGCTGCTACTAAAGTTGATAATGCAGGATTAGAAACTGCAAAAGTAACTACTGTAGGAAGTCCAATAACTTCGTCAACAACGTGTACAATTCCGTTTGAGGCTACTATATCAGCAGCTACAACGCTAGAAATTCCATTGAAAGTTACTCCTGAGGAAGTATCAAAATACAAACTTAAATTATCACCATCCATGTTAGATGCATTTGTGGTGCTGTACCCTGAACCAGCATCAACTAGGTTAGTAGAGTTTACAGTACCTGAGATAACATGGTTTAAAAGAATATTACTAAGAACATCAGTTGGCACTTCTGAAAGAGACATAAAGCCATTTGCTGCTAAAAATGTTTCGAATGCTTCGTTTGTTGGAGCTAATACAGTGAACTCGCCTCCACTTAACACATCTACCAAATTCCCATCAGCAACTGACAATGCAGCAACAAGGTTACTTAAATCAGGTGTATCCAATGCTATTTCAACAATATTAGAAGGCCCTGTTGGAGTTGTTACATCGTCGTCGTCGTCAGAACAAGATTGTATCGAAAATCCGACAAATAATAAGAATGTTAATTTAGATAATTTTAGTAAATTTTTCATTAAAGTTGTTTTAGATTATTTTATAAAGGAAAGTATACTTATCTAAAAATTATTTAATAGTTTGTTAAAAAAAGAGGAATGTTAAATTTTAAATAGAACTTTAACACTCTTTAATACATGTTAACATAATATATGTTAACATTTTTACGACCTTTGATTATGAAATATATTTTAAGCTTGGTTATTTTACTAAACCTATGTTCTTGTGGGTTGTTATATGAGTCTAACACACCTATCATTTATAAGAGTCAATCTTTCGATACTATTAAGTCGCCGGTGGCACCAAACTACGAATCTTTAAATTCTTGGGCTGTGCACCCAAAGAACAAGCCAGATGTATTGGTAAGTTTTGAAAGCGAAGAACCAAAGCTAGCTGTAGATGTCTTTTTTATTTATCCTACGTTACATTCAGACAAACAAGAGCCCTCATGGAATGCAGATATTTATAATCAAAATACCAGAAATCTCGTATTGGAATCTTCAGTTAAATACCAGTCTTCAGCGTGGTATTCCGTTGGAAACTTATATGCTCCGTATTACAGACAGGCCCATCTACGGATCTTTAGACCTGAGTTCTGGAAAAATGGAGGAGAGCAGGCCTATGAGTTGGCTTATGAAGACTTGAGGCAAGCATTTATGATATTTTTGAAAAAATACAATAACGATAAACCCATTATAATAGCTGGTCACAGTCAAGGCGCAGGACATGCTAAAAGATTATTAAAAGAATTTTTTGACGGTAAACCTTTACAAAAGAAATTAATTGCTGCTTATTTAATTGGTACAAAAATAATGAAAGACGAGTTTAAAAACATAAAACACATGACAAACGAATCTGAAACTGGTGGATTTGTAACATGGAATACTTACCGTTTAATGTCAAAGTCTAAAGAACGAAAAGCCATCTACACGATAAGCAAGGAATGGATCAGAGGAGCTGCCTGCTCTAACCCTATTACATGGGACCAACAAAAAACCAGCCAATATTCAGATCATAAAGGGTTTCTTTATCTAAATAAAAAAGTATTTCCTCAAACCGTAAAAATTGAGAGTATTGATGATAAATTACTTATAAAAACTCCAAAAGTTGGTCTTTTTAAAAGAATCCTAATCTCAACTGTTAAAGATTACCACAAAGCAGATGTGAATTTATTCTGGCAAGACATCAGAGTCAATTCGCGTGTGAGGTCAGAATCTTATTTAAGAAATTAAACACATCACTACTTAGGAGCATAACGATTCATAGCTGAATCCAATACCTCTGCCCTATCAAACGACATTGTTTTAGTTTTAAAATTTAAATACAATTCCATTTGGTCCGAATAGTGTGGACTTTCTGGTCTTCGACTATTCCCATAAGAAATAACCGACTCATAGTATGTTTTTGTAGGAGTAAAACGCACCAAACCTATATAGGATTCTCCATGTGTGATCTTGATTTTACCATCTTTATATGGCTCACCTCTCATGGCAGTGACCACATCAGGAAGTCCAAAAACAGGGAGTTCTTTTCCTCCTCTTACTAGCTTTTGATACGCCCCTAAGCGAACACGTTCACTTTTAAAGTGCGTTTTCATATAAGCCTTTGTTATTTTTAAAGCTTCAAACAAAACCTCATGAGTAAACACACGATCCTCTGGAAGCTCATAAAAGAAGGGAATAAGATTATAGTATAATAATGCATAAGCACCCGCCCCATAAGACTCTGCATTGGTGACACGATCCCAATTTTTGATTTCAGCCAACAATCCGGCGACTTCTGGATAATCTTCAGGCTCCATCTCAAACAATGTATTTAAATCCATGAAATTATAGTTTAAGGGAGTTGGTAACTGATGATCGTACTTAATTCGCTTGAAACGCGTATAATCGATATGCTCTTGTTCTTCTAGTAAATGCAACAAACGCGTAGAGCGGTTATTGTCATAGGATTCAAAATTCATTTCGGCAGCGAAATCTTTACTCTTTGGATTGTCATTTTTTCCTGAAGATTTAAAAGGACTGTGATTGGCGTTATAAACAAAGCCTGACTTAGGACTGATCACTTGTGGCAGGTCTTTAATATCATAATAAGTATCCCACAGGGTTTTGCGAGTGTTTCCAGGAACCACATCAGCCCAGTCATAACCTTTAGTTCGAATGGGAATTTTACCATTAGAAATATAAAAAATAGTATCGTTTCTATCAGCATAACCGATGTTATATCCGGGTAGAGCTTTCATTTCTAGAGCTTCATAAAACTCCGAGAAATTAGTTGCTTTGTTCATATGCCACCATTGTTCCACAGCATTAATATTTGAGGTGCTTGGCGTACGTACAGAATAAAAACCTGTTTTATTTTTGAGGGTTGGACCATAAATACTTCGATAGAATTTTTTCTTAACTGGAATTTTAATTCCTAATATTTTTAGATAGATTTTAGCTTTAAATTTTTCTAGCTTGTACGACTCCCCGTCAACTATGTACACCTCTTTTTTGTTGGGATGCATCTCTAGCGCGTATACATCCGCTTTATCAGGATAATTGACTGTATGGGTCCAGCCAAGGTATTCATTGGCACCCGTAAATAGACATGGAGAACCTGGAAAAGTAGCTCCAATAATATTAGTCCCTTCTTCACTCACTAAATGTGCTTCATACCAAGAAGTAGGCCCTTCTAAAGGCTGATGCGTATTTATGGCCAAAAAGGTTTCATCAGACAGCGTTCTAGACCGACTAACCGCCAGTAAGTTAGAGCCCTTAGTGTCGTGATTAATGTCATAAGGCCAAGAGAGTCGGTTCCCTACAATTCCGCTTACAAGCCCAGCTGCGCCATTAGAAATAAATAACTGAAGCTGCGTGTAACGAAGTAGTCTTTGAGAAGTGACGGGAAATAACGAAGATTCAAGAATTTCATCAGGATATTTTGCAGCATAGGCATTTATTCCTTCTGTAAAACCATTAAGTAACTCAATAAAATTTGGACCCAGTGTATGAAACTGTTCGTTGACTGTTTGTTCAGATTGTATTAACTGCGCTAAAAAATCAGCATTAGCTCCTTTTAACCCTATATTTCTACTTAATAAACCATTTCCAGCTAGATAGGCTTGCTGTATAGTTTGAAAATCATCTTCGGCCTGAGCCCAAGCAAATCCGTAAGCAACCTCTGCATCTGTAGATGCATAAATGTGAGGCACCCCATATGAATCTCTCACTATTTCTATGGCATCTGGGTTAATTTGGGAATAAATAGTAAAATTTGACAGGAATAGTAAAAGAAAAATAAGCTTAAATTTCATAAGAAGTTTTAAATTAAAACGCTAATATATTCCATTTAGAAGAATGGTTTTAAGTATTTCAAAGAAAAATATTATTTAGTCAATGAGACTTCAATTATGTATTAATTTTCTTTGAAACAATTATTTCCTAAATTTTAATTAAATTTGTAATCTAAAAACTAATTATTGCCATCATTAAACATATCTGAAAACGAGCTAGGGTATAGAAAAGCTAAACATCTTTTAAGAAGAGCCTGTTTTAGTTACTCAAAAAATACTCTTGACTTATTTGCAACCCTTACAGCTGAAGAAGCAGTTCATGAATTGTCCAATGAGCCCATTCTATTTTGGGAACACCCCTATGACCCAGTAGTAAACTCAGAGAGTGGAGTCCCTGACGGATTTTGGATGCATACGGAAAATACAACTCCTGCGGACTTCACTGTCGGCCACTTTCGAAAAAAAGCAATCATTTCTGGATGGTGGTGGTATAATGCTCTTAAACAAAATAGTTTAAAGCACAAACTTATTTTTTTTCTTCATAGCTGTTTTACTCTGTCAAAACATGATGGAGTGCCTAAATCTTCTTACTTCTATGACTATTTAAGATTATTAGATTTCTATGCTTATGATTTAAAAACACTTGCCAAAAAAATTACTTTTGATAATTCGATTTTGTATTATCTCGATAACAATACAAATAACAAAAACAATCCTAACGAAAATTATTCTAGAGAGTTTTTAGAACTATTCACAATTTTAAAAGGAGAACAAATCGGAGAGGGAAATTACACAACCTACACAGAAAGTGATGTTCAAAATGCTGCAAAAGTTTTTTCTGGAATAAAAACTAAACCACTCAGAGATACTCTTGATCCTGATACACAAATTCCTATGGGATATGTAAATACTTCACAACATGCCACTGAAGATAAAACATTTTCATCAGCCTTTAATAACCTAACAATTTCAGGACAATCTACTCAGGAAGGAGTTATTCAGGAGGTAGATGATTTTGTTGAAATGATTTTCTTACAGCAAGAAACTGCAAAATCATATTGTAGAAAATTATATAGATTTTACGTAAAAAGTGAATGGAATCAAGAAGTTGAAGATGATGTCATAACTCCTCTATCGGACTTACTTATTGCTAATAACTTTAACTTACTACCGGTTTTAGAGACTCTATTAATGTCTCAACATTTTTATGATGATGACACGATTGACAATTCCGATGAAATAATTGGTAGTATTATAAAAAGCCCTATCCAGCTAATTAGCGAAACAATTGATTTATTGGACATTTCAATTCCCAACCCAGAAGCTAGTGCTAGTAATCCACCAGTATCTTTTAGCAATGATCAAAAATATTTTAAAAACTTCTATTACAATTTCGGATACTTAGCTTTTTTTACAAGTACAGGACTTAGGCCATTTTCTCCAGAAACAGTAGCAGGATATCCAGCAATGTATCAATCCCCTGCTTTTGATAGAAATTGGTTCTCTTCGAATACTATTATAGGTCGTTATAAATTAATCGAATGTTTTATAACTGGTCAGAACAAAATTAGTAATAGCGGAGCTAACATACGAGCTTCATTTGATAGTGTTAACTACGTAGAGAATTCTGGAAATTTTAGTCTAGCAAATGATGCTAGTACTTTAGTTACAGAGATCGCTGAATTACTCTACTGTGAATCAATTGATAGCACTAGAATTACTTATTTTGTTTCTATTCTAACTGATGGTCTTGAAGCATATTATTGGAGTTCTGCCTGGAGTGATTACCTACAAACAGGCAATCAAGTTCAGGTTAAAATACGGCTCGACGCCTTATTTACAGCTATGATTAACGCGGCTGAATTTCAATTAATGTAACTTTTTATCTATGAAAAGACGTCAATTTATAAAACTTACAAGTACAGCATCAGCCGCAAGCATGTTACCATTTGAAATCCAGGCTTCAATGAAACTAGTAAACTCGTTTTATAATTGCGATGTATCAAATAGGAAATTAATTTTAGTAGAATTAAATGGGGGGAATGACGGATTAAATACGGTAATTCCAATTAGTGCATATCCAGATTATCAAACATTAAGACCAAATATTCATATTCCCTCTTCTCTATTTCTACCCCTAAGCAATATCGACTCAAATCTAACAGGCACAAATCAAGACATTGCACTACATCCAGAACTGACAGGGTTTTATAATTTATATGCGCAAGATCAACTTCGTATCATTCAATCTGTAGGATATCCTTCACAAAATAAAAGTCATTTTGGATCTCAAGATATTTATGCTACTGGAAATGATGGTAATAATTGGGTCAACGGAGATCAGAGTGGGTGGATTGGAAGATTTATGGAGCATAACTATGCTGATACTATTCCGACTACTTACCCATTAGGGATTCAAGTTGGATCAAATACTACCTCTTTGGGTTTTCATGGAGAAATTGAACATGGGCTTGCTTTAAACCTAAGCGGTCAAGATTCTGAAAACTTCTATTCCGTACTTAGCGGACTTGCTGGCGCTCCCCCCAATAATATCCCTAGTTCTGATTATGGATCAGAATTACAATATATCATAGATACTGATATACTATCTAACCAATATTCACAGGTCATATCAACTGCTTTTAATAACGGAGCAAACAGTACAACATCAAATTATCCAGACACCAATTTAGCAGATCAGTTGAAAACAGTTGCTAGATTGATTCGAGGAGGAATAGAAACTAAGGTTTTTATGGTCAAACTTGGAGGTTTTGACACACATAACAATCAAAATCAATCAAGTGGAGATATACAAGGAAGGCACAGTGTTTTAATGACTGAGCTGTCCGGAGCAATTGAGTCTTTTATGACCGACTTAAATGCGGATAACTTAGCAAATGATGTTTTAGGGCTGACTTTTTCTGAATTTGGCAGAAAGGCAAAAGAAAATGGGAGTCTAGGAACAGATCATGGAGAAGTAGCACCAATGTTTGCTTTTGGCAAACCAGTTAAAAGTGGTGTTTCTGGTATTAACGTAGATCTTACAGAAGCTGTACAAACTAATAATTACCAAGTACAAACAGTTCAACATGACTACCGTGATACGTTTTCGACTATTATGCAAGATTTTTTAGGAGCTACTAGCAGTGTAATTGATTCTACATTTATTGATAACATATCCAATGAAAGTTTTTTGACTTCTAAAATAACGGATTTAATTAAAGACGATTATACTGTTCCTGAAGATTGTTATACAGAAGCTCTAAATATTCCTGAAACTACTTTAGACAACTGGTCAGTGTTTCCAAATCCATTTAAAACATCCTTTTTTATAGTATCAAAGAGCCACGAACTGGAAACTAAATTTGTTCTACGAAATCAATTATCACAGATAGTACTTAAAGGAAATTTAAAATTTAATAATGGAAAAGCTACAGTAGACGCCTCCCAGCTGCAAAACGGACTATATTTTCTAACTCTTGAAAACTCGTTGGAAACTAGCAGCCATAAACTAGTAAAATACTAATAAAGACGTATTGATAAAAGTTTGTTTAATTCAATATTATTACTTGATAATCCATTTTCACGTGTTAGGCTGGTTTTAATTACTTAATGGATACTTCTCTTTAATTTGGTTCAATGATAGATTATTGATACTACCTAAATGTGTATGCGGAATACGAATCTTTGATTTGTAAGTACCAGCTTGCACTTGAGCTCCAATAGTTTGATATGCTTCCCTAAATGAAGCCCCTTGCATCACCAAGGCATTGATACTGTCTACAGTAAACAAATACTGGTATTTAGGGTCATTCAAATCAATTTTTTTAACTTGAATTTGCTGAATAGCATAGTTGAAAATATCTAAAATAGATTCCAGATCATCTAACCCATGAATCATATTTTCTTTTAATAATTGAAAATCACGGTGGTAACCACTCGGTAAGTTATTAGTAATCAAAAGCATCTCGGTATCTAAACTTTGAAGTTTATTACACTTCCCTCGAATTAGCTCAAAAACATCTGGATTTTTTTTGTGTGGCATGATACTACTCCCAGTTGTTAGACTCTCTGGAAAACCAATGAAATCAAAGTTTTGACTCATATATAAACAGATATCCATGGCCATTTTTCCAATTGTATGTGCCAAATTCCCTAGGCTGGATGCCATAATACGTTCATTTTTACCACGACTCATTTGAGCTGCTACTACGTTGTATTTCAAAGTTTCAAACCCAAGTGCCTTAGTCGTGAATGCTCTGTCAATTGGAAATGAACTTCCATACCCAGCTGCCGAACCTAAAGGGTTTTGATCGACTACTTTTTGAGCCGCTTGTAATACATATACGTCATCTATTAGAGACTCAGCATAGGCCGAAAACCACAAACCAAAAGACGAAGGCATAGCTACTTGTAAATGGGTATACCCTGGCAACAAGGCTATTTTATGCGTTTCTGCCAAATCAATTAAAGTGTCGAATAATATTTTAGTCTTTTCCTGAATCGACTTCAAAGTATCCTTGTAATATAGTTGTAAAGCCACTAAAACCTGATCATTCCTTGAGCGTGCCGTATGTATTTTTTTACCAGTATCACCCAAGGCTTTGGTGAGTTCGTATTCGAGTTTAGAGTGAATATCCTCAAACTGGGTGTCAATTACAAAAGTACCTTCGTTAAGCTGAGATTTTAAGCCCTCAAACACACCCTTAATATCTTTGAGTTCTTCGGGCTTTAAAAGCCCAATCTCCACTAACATTTGCGCATGCGCCAACGACGCTTGAATATCATAAGCAGCTATTTTAAGATCGATTTCACGATCATTTCCAACGGTAAATTTTTCAATTAATTGGTCGATTGATATTCCTTTATCCCAAAGATTCATAATTATAGTATTTTAGTTAATAATTGAATATATAATTTAATGCCTTCCTTAATTTCATCAATAAAAATAAATTCATCTGCTGTATGTGAACGCGTACTATCCCCAGGTCCCAATTTTAAGGACGGGCAACTCAAAACCGATTGATCGGATAGTGTTGGCGACCCATAGGTTTCACGTCCAATTTGAATCCCCGATTGTACCAGCGGATGCTCAAGAGGGATGTAAGATGAATTAAGTCGTAAGCTTCTTGGAATAATGGAATCACATGGGGAATTTTTTTGCAAAATCTCAGCGATTTCTGAATTGCTATATTGGTCATTGACTCGAACATCAATGACCAAACTAACTCCTGCAGGAATCGTATTGTGTTGCTTTCCAGCATTGATTTGAGTGACTGTCATTTTTACGGGTCCTAAAGAGTCTGATATTTTATCAAACTGAAAGTCCTTAAACCATTCCAGAACTTTGATTGAATTATATATCGCATTATCTGTGTTAGGGTGAGCGGCATGCCCGGGTGTTCCTTTTACAATAGCATCAAAGACAACCAAGCCTTTTTCAGCCACAGCCAATTGCAGGAGAGTGGGCTCTCCTACAATCGCTACATCTATATTTGGAATAATAGATAACATACTATTTAATCCCGCCTTACCACTATTCTCTTCCTCCGCAGAGGCTACAAGTACCAAATTATAGTTAAGATCTTTAAGTGCGTAAAAATGCGTGAATGCAGCTATTAAAGACACTAATGATCCGCCAGCATCGTTACTCCCCAACCCATAAAGTTTTCCGGCTTCGACCTGTGCTTTAAATGGGTCTTTAGTGTAGCCGTTATTAGGTTTGACGGTGTCGTGATGGGAATTTAATAGTAGAGTTGGTTTTGATATCTCAAAATATTTGTTAACTGCCCAGACATTGTTTTGGTTGCGATTAAACGGAATGTCATTAACGTTAAACCATACTTCGATGCGTTTCGCAGTTTGATGTTCTTCAGATGATAACGAAGGGATTTCAATTAGATCTTTTAATAATTGAATGGCGGCGGCGGATAGATTTTCTAAATTCATTTTAAAGTAACTGTTGTGAAAATTGTTTCTGAATCAAGCAACATCTCTGGAGTTCCAATGCAAACTTTAGAAACATTCTGTTCTAAAGCATGGAAGCAATTATTCAATTTCGGTATCATCCCAGAAAATATTAATTGGGCCTCTAACAATTTTTTATAAGACGATTTAGTGATAGTTTGAATAACCGAATTATTATCGTTAATATCTTTTAAAACCCCTTTTTTTTCAAAACAGTAGTGGAGTTCGACATTGAACTGTTTAGCAAATGCAATTGCCAGTTCAGAAGCTATTGTGTCGGCGTTAGTATTTAAAAGCTGCCCCTTATTGTCATGGGTTATGGCACAAAACACAGCGCAAATTCGCTGTTCTAGTAGTAAATTCAAAGTTGAAGTTTCCACGTTTGTAATATCGCCAACAAAGCCATAGTCTATCGTTGATATCGGACGTTTTTGGGAACTAATGGAATTCCCATCTGCGCCTGTAAATCCAATAGCGTTGCAATGCAAAGCTTGTAGTTCTGCTACTATTTTTTTATTAATTTTACCCGCATATACCATGGTGATGAGTTCTAAAGTCGCGGCGTCTGTGAGGCGTCTGCCTTCAATCATTTTTACTTCGATCCCCATTTTTTCTGCCAAGTCAGTTGCTGATTTTCCACCTCCATGAACAAGAATCTTAGGCCCTTCAATTGTAGATACTGTCTTTAAAAGTGACTTAAGGGCTATTGGGTTATCAATAATATTTCCACCAACCTTGATGATCTTTAGTATATTATTCTTCATTTTCTAGAATTTTTTTCAATACAAGCTGCGCCGCATAAGTTCTATTATTTGATTGCTTGATCACTGCTGATTGCTCACTATCTAATACTGAACATTCAACCACCACATTCCGCCTCACAGGCAAGCAATGCATGAAAGTAGCAGACCCTAACTTACCTTTGGTCATCATCCAGCTAGAACATTGAGACGTATTTTCACCATATGCATTATAATTACTCCAATTTTTTACATATATAAAATCAGCCGTTTTTAATGCTTCTTCTTGCAAATAGCTTACTGGAGTCTCTTTTACGATATTCGGATCCAAATCATAGCCTTCAGGATGTGTAATACTAAAATCAACATCAATAGATTGCATCATTTCAATAAATGAATTGGCAACTGCATGTGGCAAAGCTTTTGGATGGGGTGCCCATGAAAGCACCACTTTAGGTCTTTTCTTTGTTTTTAATTCTTCAATCGTCATCGCATCGGCTAAGGCTTGAAGCGGATGGCTAGTGGCGCTTTCCATGTTTACAACTGGAATCGTCGCATATTTTACAAAACTAGTTAAGATCCACTCAGATGCATCCTTGTGCTTATCTTTAAGGTTTGGAAAAGCTCTCACTGCTAAAACATCTGCATACTGCGAAATGACTTGCGCCGCTTCTTTGACATGTTCAGATTTATTTAAGTTCATCACCGCACCAGAGTCAAATTCTAATTGCCAAGCGTCTGTGACATTCAAAATAATGACCTCCATACCTAAGTGTTTGGCCGCTTTCTCGGTACTTAAACGGGTGCGCAGACTAGCATTAAAAAACAACATAACTAAGGTTTTTTGAGCCCCTAAGTTTTTATAATTATAGGGATCTGATTTTAACGCAATCGCTTCCTGAATTGCTGTTTTGATAGACGGGAGATCGTTAATAGTTAAATAGTGTTTCATAACTCTTGTTCTAAAGCATTAAAAAATGTATCGATATGTTCTCTTTGAATCGTTAGTGGTGGTAAAATCCGAATCAGATTTGGGTTTTTAGAGCTTCCTGTAAATAAAGAATGATCAAAAAGGAGTTTTTTTCGAAGTGAAGCTACTGGAAAATCAAATTCTAAACCTAACATCAATCCCCGGCCTTTTAGCCGTTTTAGCTGAGGAATTGTCTTTACTTTATCAATAAAATAGGCGGACATTTCATTGACATTTTGCATTAACTTCTCTGACTCTAAAACATCCAGAACAGCTAAAGTCGCAGTGCTGGCCAGATGGTTACCGCCAAAAGTAGTTCCTAGTAATCCATAAGATGCTTTTATTAAAGGATGAATTAGAATACCTCCTACAGGAAATCCATTTCCCATTCCCTTGGCCATTGAAATAATATGAGGGTTGAGTCCATGTTTTTGAAATGCAAAAAAGTCTCCAGTTCGTCCAAAACCGGACTGAACCTCATCAGCAATTAAAACGGTACTGTATTTATTGCACAGCGTCTCTAAGCCCTTGTAAAAATCTGTAGTGCTTTCATCCAAGCCACCAACTCCTTGAATACACTCAATAATAATGGCGCAGATAGGCTCCGCTTTTAAAGTTGCCTCAACCGACTCTAAGTTTCCAAGTGGTAAAAAGCGTACTTGTTGTTGGGCATTTAAAGGGGCGATAATCTTAGGGTTGTCGGTCGCAGCAACACAAGCAGAAGTACGGCCATGAAATGAATTATTAAATGCTATCACGGTTGCTTTGTTGGTGTGAAATGAGGCCAATTTTAATGCATTCTCATTGGCCTCCGCTCCAGAGCTACACATAAACAAGTCATAATCTTTACAACCAGATAGCTGTTCAAGACGGTCTGCTAACTTGCTTTGAATTGGGTTTTGTACAGCATTGCTATAAAATCCTATTTTCTGAAGCTGATCCGTCAATGCTTTAACATAAACAGGATGTGAATGTCCTATTGAAATTACCGCATGACCCCCGTAAAAATCTAAATACTCTTTTCCAACAGCGTCATATAAAAATACTCCATCTGCTTTCACTGGGGTCACATCAAAGAGGGGATATACATCAAATAAACTCATAATTACTGGGTTTTTATACTGTTAATTTTATCAAAGGACGCAACCATCCCCTGAATAAGAGAGGAGCTCAGCCCTTTGTGTTCCATCTCATTAAGTCCTTCAATAGTACAGCCATTTGGCGTTGTTACTCTATCAATTTCTTGTTCTGGGTGATTACCAGAAGTGATTAATAAACTGGCTGCCCCTTCACAAGTGAACATTGCTAAGTTTTGAGCCTCTTTGGCATCAAAACCAAGTTGGATAGCCGCTTGTGTCGTGGCACGAATTAAACGCATCCAAAAGGCAATGCCACTAGCACACACTACAGTAGCTGCTTGCATTTGTTGTTCTGGAATAGCAATAGTTGTTCCCAATCGGTTAAAGATTGCTTCAGCTATGGCCAGGCGCTGCGAACCAACTTGATTACTGCAAAGGCAAGTCATAGATTTGCCAACAGCAATCGCTGTATTAGGCATCGCACGAATGACAAACTGATGGGCGCCAACAAGGCCTTCAATTCTAGAAATTGAAAACCCTGTTATAGTAGATATTAAAAGATGTTTTTCAGTTAAAAAGGGGGTAATCTCTTTTAGTATGTTCTCAAGGTGAGCTGGTTGTACGGCTAAAATAATAATATCAGACTTTTGAACAGCTTCTTTATTATCAGCAGTCAAAAACACATTTTGATAGCCCTCAAAATCTGCTAAGCCGCCCACATTTCTTTTGGTAAGGTGTAAAGTGGTAATGGCATTATTTGTTATGAGTCCTTTAGCGATAGCACTTCCTAAATTTCCGGTTCCAATGATTGCTATTTTCATGATTTGTGATTTAATTTTAAAAATAATTTGCCTTTAACTGTAGACCTAAATGAGCTTCAAATCTATACATCAAGTTCATGTTGTGTACTGCTTGCCCAGAAGCTCCTTTGAGTAAATTATCAATAATACTAGTGATAAGCAGCTTACCCTGATGCACTTCTAAGTGAAGTAAACATTTGTTGGTATTCACTACTTGTTTTAAATGAATACTCGTGTCCGAAATAAAGGTGAAGTCTGCGTCCTTGTAATAGCTTTTAAAAAGCGATAATGCCATTTCTAAAGTTCCTTCATACGTAGTGTAAATAGTGGCAAATATTCCTCTAGAAAAATTCCCTCTGTTTGGAATAAGATGAATCACACTTTGTAAGCCTTCTTGAAGTGAATTTACAGATTGGTGGATTTCTCCTAGATGTTGGTGGTTAAATGCTTTATAATGTGAGAAATTATCGACACGCCAGGTAAAATGGGAGGTTGCCGACAAAGCTGTTCCTGCACCTGTCGCGCCTGTCACAGCATTAACATGAATGGAATCTGTAATTAAGTTATTGTTCGCTAGAGGCAAAATCGCCAGTTGAATTGCGGTTGCAAAACAACCTGGATTGGCAATGTACTGAGCAGACTGTATAGCCGACTTATTTAATTCTGGCAAACCATAAACAAAGTGTTTATTTTGGAATCTGGCATCTTTTGTGAGTCTAAAATCGTTTGACAGATCAATGATTTTAGTCGCCTTTGAAAAGGTGTAGTTTTCTAAAAATACTTTAGAATTCCCATGCCCTAAACAAAGAAACAAAACATCTACTTCCGTTTGAACTGAATCTGTAAAAAGCTGATTTGTGACGCCTTCTAAATCTTGATGAATCGCACTTATTTTTTTGCCGGCACTAGAAGTACTGTATACAAAGTTAATGTCTACTTTCGGATGAGTTAATAGTAATCGAATCAATTCGCCAGCTGTATAACCAGCACCCCCTATAATCCCTGCTTGTATCATGCGTTTGAATTTACTTGTTGATGAATTTTATTTTGGTTTCCGTTAATTTTAATAAAACCTTTAGCTTCTTCAGCGGTCCAGCCAGAATTAACTTCTCCATAGCTCCCAAACTTTGCATTCATTAAATCGTTGGGAGACTTAACTCCATTAATTGAAAAATGATAGGGCTTTAATACCACCTCAACAATCCCAGAAACACTACTTTGACTAGATGTTAAAAATGCTTCCATGTCGCGCATAACAGGGTCCAAATATTGACCTTCATGTAAATGCATCCCGTAAAAGTTAGACAGGTAGTCTTTATGTTGAAGTTGCCACTTTGTCAAGGTATGCTTCTCTAGTAAATGATGTGCCTTAACAATGATTAAAGCGGCGGGGGCTTCAAAACCAACACGACCTTTAATCCCTACAATGGTATCCCCCACATGTGTATCTCTCCCTATGGCATATTTAGACCCTAAGTCATTAAGCTTTTGAATAAGAACTTCAGTAGCATTCTCTAGCCCGTCAACAGCCGTCAACTCACCTTTCATAAAAGTCAATGTTACGTTCTCAGGGGTTTTTAATTTCAACTGAGATGGATAGGCTGAATCAGGTAATGCCAAGTGAGAAGTCAGCGTTTCGTCACCCCCTACGCTTGTGCCCCACAACCCTTTGTTAATAGAATACTTTGCTTTTTCCCAGTCCAAATCAATTCCATTAGCTTTCAAATAAGAAATTTCTTCTTGTCGTGTTAAATTTTGATCTCTAATTGGGGTGACAATTTCTATTTCTGGTGCTAAAGTTTGGAAAATCATATCAAAACGAACTTGATCGTTTCCTGCCCCAGTACTGCCATGAGCAATAAATTTGGCATTAATGGATTTTGCATACTCGATAATTTCAATCGCTTGTACAATACGTTCTGCACTAACAGACAATGGATAGGTATTGTTTTTTAAGACGTTTCCGTAAATCAAGTATTTGACTACTTTTTGATAAAATATAGCAACTGCCTCGATATTTTTATAGGTTGAAACCCCCATTTTATAAGCGTTTTTTTCAATAGTCTTAATGTCTCCTTTAGAAAAGCCACCGGTATTAACGCTCACTGCATGAATTTCATAACCTTGTTTTGACAATGATACGGCACAGTAAGAAGTGTCCAAGCCGCCACTGTAAGCGATTACTAATTTTTTTAAATTTTTCATTTTTTAGTTTTTTTTAGAAACAAGCTTTGCTTGATACTTTTTAGTCTTAGAAATGTTTTTTCTTTTACCTTTTTAGAATTGGTTAACAAGTCAACCTTAGGATCAAATAACATACCTGTACACAAACACATAGTTTCAGAAGTTCGTTGGAGTACATCGTAATTTTTACAGGTTTGACAGCCATTCCAAAAGCTAGGCTCATTAGTGAGTTCAGAGAAAGTAACCGGCTTATATCCTAGGGTACTATTTAGTTTCATAACCGCTAGACCGGTTGTAATACTAAAAATTTTAGCCGTTGGATATTTCGTTCTTGAATGCTTAAAAACAACTTGCTTAATTTTCTTAGCTAACCCTTGATTTCTAAATTCGGGAACTACGATGAGACCTGAATTGGCTACAAATTTATCATGGCTCCAAGTTTCTATATAACAGAATCCGGCAAACGTACTGCCTTCTAAGGCAATAACGGCATTACCGTTTTCCATTTTAGAAATGATGTATTCCTTGGAACGTTTGGCTATTCCTGTACCCCTTACCTGAGCTGCTGTTTCAATAGCTTCACAAATAGTATGCGTATGGATCGCATGTGATTTATCTGCAATAATGATATTCATTATTTAAGATTTAAATTAATAAAATAAGTTTTGAAAGAATTTAAAAAGGAACCTGGACACACCAAAGTTCATGAACTACATATACACCCTAAGGGCGACGGCGTGTAACACGAGGACATATAAAACCGGGGCTATAAAGAGTAGCCGTTATTGTATTGAAGGTTTTATAAGTATGAAATTCCATATTACTTGGTTAGATACTGGATTTAAGTATCTTAATACATGGTAAATATATAAATTATTTGATTTGAGTGTTTGATAGGAAACATTTTATCTACACTTTTTCGATATTCTAAAAATAGTGCTTAAAACACTAATAATAATTTAACTTAATTTCTAATTTATGAATAAATCACAGAATGAATTAAATGATTTATCGTCTTCTCATACGATTATCTCGAAACTCAACCATTTTTTTATTGATTATGGTTCGGTAATCTAACTTAGTAACTTCTTTTCCTTTGCTAGGGGCTTCAATCTCGATCACTTCGTCGGGGTTAAGGATTAGTTTTGAACATAACATCGTGGTATTATCAGCACTTACTTCTAAAATCAGTCCTGGAAGCCCCCAATATTCTAGAGGTCCGTGACGAACAGGAATTTGCGGTGCATACCAAGCTTCTACTAACGTCATCTTAATTTCTTCTACTTGAGTTGAGTCACTTTCAGATTGATTAGTTTCTCCAAGCTTATCCCATGAAAAAGAATACCACGTAAGTTCATTGGTTGGGATAGATGCAGTAGCCTTAAAACAGTTATAATTACCAATTCTTTTGGTATCTGATTCAAGTTTCCACTCTATAGGCTGTAAGGAATCATTGATAAGGAACTTTTTTCCGTAAAACTCTTGTTCTTGTAGTTGGGTATTTGTTTTGACATTTTTATATTGTATACCAGGTGTAAAGTTTTTTCCCCATGAATCTGTAGCCCCAGAAATAGCATCTAATTGATCTTCTTCAACAAATAAAGATTCTTCTTTATTGAAAGATAAAACATACCCTTTTTCAAGTCTATTTTTCATACGCGCTCCAATTTCCTTTTTTTGAGCTTCGCTTAATCTAGCTCCCCAATTCCCTAACTCCATTTTAGATTTTGAAAAATAATAGGCTCTTGCTTGAAACTCTTGTACAGGCTTACTTTTATCTACACTTGTAGAAATTAAAAAGATAAAAACTAATGATATAACTGAAAAAAAATTTGAATTCATTTGTGAGATAATTGATTAGTTGAGTATAACAGACTTACAGTTTAGATCTACCTAAATAAAGAGGTTTATCATAAAATTAATGATTTTATATACAATAACACAAAGATAATTTTTTTTAAATACAAAAAACAAACTTATTAATTACTTGTCTACATATTATTGTAAATCTGAAGATTTTAATTTGCCGATTTTGTTAAAAATAAATATTTGATTTTTTTAGTTTTAAAAGGCAATCAAATTTATTATATTTGGGCTTATTAACTATAATATAATATTCAAAATGAAAAAACTAATTTTAGTAGTGCTTGTATTTTTAGGAACAAATTTAACGGCCCAAGTTGCGAAGTCTCGCTATATCAAAGTGGATGAGGGAAAAAACGAACTCGTTTATGAAGCCATTAAAGATAAGACTCAAAAGTACAATCAATCGGCGGATAAATCTGCTCATTATACATTTTACATTGAGACTGGTCCTCGTTCAGGGCAAATATTTAGAGCAAGAATTGAGCAAAGTATGGCTGGATTTGATGTTGATGGAAGTCCAGAAGAATACCAAATGTGGAATGAAACGGTAACTCCACACGTTACGAATGATTTATTTCAAATGTGGTATTATAATGCAAATGTGTCTCATGTAGGACCTAATCAATGTGAAAAGCCATTAAGACAGGTACTCCTATATACTATTGATCCAGCCAAATCAGATGATTTTTGGACATTCAGAAAACGAGTATATGACGCGGTAGTAAAGTCAGAGGCTCAAATAGATATGGAGGTTTGGACAGTAGGAGCAGGAAACAGGGGTTTGAATGTACTTGTTGGGTTTGCACACGAAAACCATGCTGAAATGGAGCTAGATGGCTCTGAAGAATGGTCTAAAGTTGTTACAACATATAATGAAACACATGGTGCAGGCCAGTTTAGGGTTGATAATTCAAAACTTAAAGAAAGTATGGCTGATTGGGGCAATAGTACACAGTTATGGACATTCTTACCAGAACTAAGTTCGCCTTGCGCAACGCCTTAATTATATTTTAAAAATAAAAGAGCACCTCAAAATTTTTGAGGTGCTTTTTTTATACTTACTTTTCATTGTATCCTAATATATGTCTTAAGTTGATTATTTCTTTGAGTCGATTTCTTTCACTAATTTAGGCACCTAATAACTAAACGTATATTACTGAATTACTCATTTTTTAGAACCTAAACCACTTGTAGAGAATGATTCGAATCAAATAAAGTACTAGAAAAAAACCAATGAACAAACAAGTTTTATTAGCAGAACACCCAAGTGGACTGCCCACAAAATCTACATGGAACTATCAAACAGTAGAAATTCCTGAACTTTCAGATGGAGAAATTCTTATTAAAAACTATTATATTTCATTAGACCCCGCAATGCGAGGATGGATTCGCGAAGGCAAATCTTATATTGAACCTGTAGAAGTGGGGGCGATCATGCGTGCAGGTACTGTGGGTGAAGTAATAAAAGTAAACAACCATTCAAAATTTAAAGTGGGTGATTTTGTTTGTGGCTGGGGAGGAGTACAACAGTACTCCGTCACAAATGGAAAAGGATTTAATATCGTTGATCAAACGAAAGCAGCACTAGAGTGTTATTTAGGCATTGTCGGAATGCCAGGAATGACCGCCTATTTTGGAATTTTAAAAGTCGCGGAGCTAAAAAAAGGAGATATTGTTCTTGTTTCGGGAGCTGCTGGTGCTGTTGGGAGCTTAGTGGGACAAATTGCAAAGATTAAAGGATGTCGAGTTGTCGGGATTGCAGGCGGAAAAACCAAATGTGATTACCTAACTAATGAACTCGGATTTGATGCTGCTATTGATTACAAAAATGATAACATATACTCAGGGCTAAAAGCTCATTGTCCAAAAGGGATAGATGTGTTTTTTGATAACGTCGGAGGTTCTATTTTGGATGGGGCACTCACCAAATTAAGAATGAATGCTAGAGTGGTCATTTGTGGTGCAATTTCTCAATATAATACGACTACAAAACCAAAAGGACCCAGTAACTATTTATCACTATTAGTAAATCGTGCTTCCATGAAGGGTATGGTTGTTTTTGATTATCAAGAGCAATACCCAGATGCCATTAAAGATTATATGAAATGGATACAGGCTGGCTTGATCAAAAGTAAAGAAGATATTTATGAGGGAATCGAGAATTTTAATGACACCTTTTTACGACTCTTTTCAGGGGATAAAATTGGAAAATTAATTTTAAAAGTAAACGATTAATATTCTTAATTTTTCTTGGAGATTCTAGTGAATCGTTGGAGTTCTAACTTACAACTATTATATTGCAACAACAATTAGAAATGCCCCCATTAACGGCATAATATGGTTTAGACTTTAAAGATCTCTATTAACTTTTCAAAACAATACAATACTACTATTATGAGTAAAGCTTCATTTATAAAAGAATTATCAATCCCCGCTATTGCAGCCCCAATGTTTTTAATTTCAGGTCCGAAACTTGTAATTGAATGTTGTAAAAATGGAATTGTAGGAACTTTTCCTGCTCTTAACCAACGAACAAGTGAAGGTTTTGAGCAATGGCTTATTGAAATAAAGACTGCACTTTCTGATTTTGAAAAAGAAACTGGTACGAAACCAGCCCCATTTGGGGTTAATTTGATTGTCCACCAATCCAACCCACGAGTGCAAGCGGATTTAATGCTGTGCGTCAAACACCAAGTACCTATTATCATCACCTCATTAGGGGCTGTTCCTCAGCTAGTTGACGCCGTTCACAGTTATGGGGGATTAGTTTTTCACGACGTTATCAAAAGACGACACGCTGAAAAAGCTTCTGAAGCAGGGGTTGATGGGCTTATTGTCGTAGCTGCGGGTGCTGGGGGGCATGCCGGTACCATTAATCCAATGCCTTTAGTGGCTGAAATTAAAAGCTTTTTTAAGAAAATCGTAATTCTTTCCGGCTGTATTAGCAATGGGCGTGATATCGCTTCAGCTATGCAAATGGGAGCAGATGCTGCTTATATGGGTACTCGATTTATAAACACAAAAGAAAGCAAGGCACCAAAGGAATACAGAGATATGATTATTTCTAGTGGTGCAAATGATGTTGTTTACACCGCTGCAATTTCTGGTGTTGCAGCTAACTTTTTACGCCCAAGCATGGAAGCCATGGGAATTACTGAGGAAATGCTCAGTCAAGAAAAGAAAATTGATTTTGGAAAAGAACTCACACCTTCTGAAAGTGAAGCGAAGGCTTGGGCTACTATATGGTCAGCGGGACAAGGAGTAACAAATATTCATGACTCCCCATCTGTAGCAGAACTTATAGCCTCCATGAAAATTGAATTTAAGGAAGCTATAGAATCTCAATATAAACTTTTAGAAACTTATAAATAATAAATCTCTAGCCAGCTTTAACGAGCTGGCCTCTATTTGGCTTTAATGCCGTTTTAATTAGTGCTAAATTTGATTTGTTTGTAATGACAAATGTATAGTGATAAGACTCATTTACAGTTTCCACCTCACAGCTATAATATTCCAATTTCTCTTCTTTAAAAAATTCTAATAAATGCGTTTTAAAGTGCGCAGAAGTATGCTTACTAGAAGGGCCTCTAAAATCCCATATAAGTTTTATTTCTTCCATTTAGTTTGTGACTTAGTTTGTGA
>JABAZC010000091.1 GCA_018608625.1 Flavobacteriaceae bacterium
AGTATAACCGTTTTATTGTTTTAGTAGATAACTCTATTGAAATATCGAACATTAGCTTAACTCCAAAAGACTTAATTGATACTCATCACATAATGACTCTTATTATGAAAAATTAAACTAATATGATTTTGACATCCCTCACCCTATTATTCAAAGTTGCAGCATAACTTAATCTATTTGTAACTTAATATACTAATGGTAATTGGGTATGTATAATATTTGTTCTTAGCTAACTTTATTAAATAATTTTAATTTGTCTTTAAAATTTTAAATACCTGATTAGCTAATTTCAAATAGTAAATATTAGGCGGTAAATTTGATAAATCAATCTCTTGATTATTCGATTTAATTGTTCCAACAATCAATTGCTTCCCTAAAAGAGAAAATAACTCATAATTGACTTCCTTAGAAAAACTTAATGACAAATTAATGTTTGAATTGGTTGGGTTTGGATAGATGTTCACTTGTATATTATCAAATTCAGGGACAGACAATATTCCATTAATATCAAATCTCGAGAAAAAATGCCAAATTTCCATTGACGCATTAATATCTTGGTTTGTTCCCGGTAATGTGATAGCTGAGCTTGGCCAAGTATGACCGCCTCCAATAATTTTCATGTGCTCTGTAGTTACGCCATTATCACCACCTGAGTAAATAATATGTTCTACAGTGCTACCATCTGAAAGATCTAAATCTGGAAAAGTTGTAGTTGTTGGAGTTGCTTCACAATTATTATAATTAACCCAGTAAGATACTAAATCCACTATGGGTAGTGTCCAAGTACTATTACCATCATAAGGAACAACACTATCATTTGTTCCATGAATTTGCAGTACGGGTGTTGGATGTTGAGCGTTGCAGTCATTTAAAGTATCTGGAGTCATAGATCCTGTAACCGAAGCGACAGCAGCAATTTTTTCACTCAATTGACAAGCCAATAAAAAACTCATGAAACCACCATTAGACATTCCTGTTGAGTATACTCTATCTAAATCTATAGCATATGAATTTGCTAATTCATCGATTAAGGCTTCGGTAAAACCAACATCATCTATTGTACTTGATGTATTTCCTGGAAATCCTACATTCCAAAATTGATCTCCATTTGATAAAGTACCTTCAGGATAAACCAAAAGAAATCCTTCAGTGTCGGCTATATCACGAAAATCTCCATAAAACATTTGTTGGGTTGCATTACTCCCATATCCGTGAAAATTTAAAACTAAAGGCACAGCTGTGCTGCCATCGCAAATCTCCGGAATATATAATATATAGTTTCGCTGAATTTCATCGTGTGTAATAGACCCATTGATGGTTTGTTGTGCAGAAATAGGAAAAGTGAATCCTAAAAGAAGAAGTAATATTTTTGTTTGATTCATTGTCTAAAATTAATTAATTCTTTCAAACTAAAATAATTATGAAAAAGAAAAGTATTTATTTAGATAGGGGACTTAGGTTTATAAAACTTTTGGGGTGACTTTTTTGGGTTTTTTACTGTCATATAACTGGCAGTAATGAGGCAGTAAACCCCTTTTTTAGTATATTTGAGATGAATAACTACTAAACAAAAAACCCCTCAATTAAGAAGGGTTTTCAGGGTGGTCCCACTTGGGCTCGAACCAAGGACCCTCTGATTATGAGTCAGATGCTCTAACCAACTGAGCTATGGGACCAATACGGCTGCAATATTACAACGATTTTTAAAATTATAAAAAGAAAATCAGTCTTTATTAGACCGTTCTTGACAGAGTTCAATCAGAACCCCATTGGTTGTTTTAGGATGTAAAAAAGCAATCCTTTTATTATCAGCCCCTTCTTTTGGTGTTTCATGAATTAATTCAAAGCCTTCTGCTTTTAAGCGCGCCAATTCGACTTCTAAATTTTCTACTTCAAAAGCAATGTGGTGCACCCCTTCTCCTTTTTTAGCAATAAATTTAGCAATGGGGCTGTTGGGTTGTGTGGCTTCTAGCAATTCAATTTTGTGTGTCCCCACATCAAAAAAAGAAGTGGTAACCCCTTCGGAGGCAACTGCTTCCGTTTTGTAGTGCGGCACTCCCAAAAGTGCTTCAAACAACAAATTGGACGCTTTTAAGTCCTTCACGGCAATACCAATGTGCTCTACTTTCTTTAACATACTACAAATTTAACCGAAAATGAGTAGCATTTAAACAATTCACCAAGAAATATATTATTTTTACCAAATGGAAAGTCAAAGACAAAAAAAAATAGCCTCCGTTTTACAGCGTGATCTCGTTGAGGTACTACAAGGCGCGGCCACTCAAGGTGGGATGAAAGGCATACTTATTTCGGTCACAAAGGTCAACGTCACTGTCGATCTTTCCATTGCCAAGGTATATCTTAGTATTTTTCCAATCGATAAAGGCGCAGAACTTCTTGAAGGAATTCAATCCAATGCACCACTCATCAAACATGAACTATCGCAACGAACCAAACATCAATTACGACGCATGCCACAACTCATCTTTTATATTGATGATTCATTGGAATACATCGATCAGATTGACAAGTCATTAAAACGCACCGAAAATCCTATTGAAAACCCCGATTTGCTTGAGAAACGTAAAAAAGCATAATTGAAGTTCCCTCTGTACATAGCCAAACGGTATCTGTTTTCTAAAAGCACTAACAGCGCTATTAACGTTATCACCCTAGTGGCAGGTTTTGGAGTTGTGATTGCAACTGCAGCTCTTTTTATTGTGCTTTCAGGATTTTCGGGTCTTAAAAATTTTAGTTTAGAGTTTACCTCATTCTCAGATCCTGATCTAAAAATTGTCCCAACCACCACTAAAACAATTCAGTTTACAGCGGCTCAAAAACAGGCCTTAATAGCATTGACTAGTGTGGATTTGTATTCTGAAGTAGTCGAAGAGCGCATGCTCATGAGTTGTGAAAACAAGCATCTTGCAGTCACCCTTAAGGGAGTAGACACTAATTACCCCAATGCCACCATCGATTCTATTTTGGCATATGGGCAGTGGTTCGATTCTGAGGGCGCACAAATAGTTGCCGGGTGGGGTGTTACAACCGAATTGGGTTTTGGAATTTTTGATGTTTCAAAAGTTATAAAGCTGTATGCACCGAAACCGGGAACGGGTCAGATTAGTTCGGTCAAAGGGGCCTTTACTAGTTTAAAAGTTGCCAATGCTGGGATTTTTCAAATCAATGAAACGCTCGATAATTCACAAGTATTTACTTCAATAGAAAACGCGAAGTATCTATTAAACTATCCGCCTGAAACCGTAAGTGCTATTGAGGTTTATTTGGCCCCTTCTGTAGATGAAAGCACTGCACGTGCTGACATTCAATCTGTTTTTAACAACCAAGTGACCATCAAAAATCGCATCCAACTAAACGACGCGCTTTATAAGATGCTTAACACAGAGCATGTAGCTGTTTATTTAATTTTTACCTTAATTCTAATCATTGCATTATTTAATATTATTGGATCCATTATCATGATGATTTTGGATAAGAAAAAAAATCTAAAAACTCTGTATAACCTTGGAACAACTGTCAAAGAGTTGCGGGCTATTTTCTTCTATCAAGGGATTTTAATGACCGCTATTGGCGGAAGCTTGGGTCTTGTGATTGGAGTGATTACCATATGGTTACAACAGCAATTTTCCATCCTCATGATCACTGCATCGCTAGCCTATCCTGTAGATCTTCAATGGGTTAATGTTGGGGTTGTGCTCGCTACTATTTTGGTGTTGGGAGCCGTGGCTTCTCGCATCGCTTCTCAGCGCATTTCAGAAACACAACTCAACGCCTAAACGAACTCGTAATCGCCAAAAACGGATGCAACTTCGTCAAAAGTTGAAAAGACATCAGCACTGTGGTCGCTGGTTACCATTTTTGTTCTGAAGGGCTTAAAATCAGTAATGCCTTTAAAGTAGTTTGTGTAATGACGTCTTGTTTCTAAAACACCAAGCACTTCTCCCTTCCAGTCAATAGCCATTTGCAGGTGTCGCCTGGCAGCTTCTACACGTTCGAGCATACTAATAGGCTCCAAGTGTTGTCCGGTTTCCATAAAATGCTTTACTTGTTTAAAAAACCAAGGGTTTCCAATTGTAGCTCGCCCAATCATAGCTCCATCAAGTCCATACTTGTCGCGCATCTCAATTGCACGCTCAGGAGTGTTTACGTCGCCATTTCCAAAAATAGGAATATGCATACGTACGTTGTTTTTAACCTCTGCAATCGGGGCCCAATCGGCAGCCCCTTTATACATTTGTGCACGCGTTCGGCCGTGAATAGAAACTGCTTTACAGCCCACGTCCTGCAGCCTTTCTGCGACTTCCACAATGCGAATCGAATCATGGTCCCAGCCCAATCGAGTTTTTACCGTGATAGGCAAATTGGTGCGTTTGACCATTTCGGCAGTGAGTTTTTCCATCAAACATACATCTTTTAAAATGCCAGCTCCTGCGCCTTTGCTCACGACTTTTTTTACCGGACACCCAAAGTTTATGTCAATAATATCAGGATTTGATTTTTCAACAATCTCAACCGCGCGCAACATACTATCAAGGTTTGCCCCGAAAATTTGTATACCTACAGGTCGTTCCTTTTCATAAATATCTAACTTCATGGTGCTTTTAACGGCGTCTCGAATAAGGCCTTCACTAGAAATAAATTCAGTGTAAACTACATCAGCTCCTTGCTCTTTACATAATGCACGAAACGGCGGATCACTTACATCTTCCATTGGCGCGAGAAGTAATGGGAATTCAGGAAGTTCTATAGAACCAATTTTAACCATGTGTTATTTATAAAAATTCATTTCATCGATATAATTCCAAACCGCCATAGGCAGTAAGGCTTTTATGTTTTTTCCGTCTTTTATCTGCTGACGAATAAAGGTGGACGATACTTCTATAATCGGAGCATCTATGTAAGTTACTGTTTCCGAACTAAACGACGCTGAGCTGGAAGACGGATTCATTTTTCTTGGATATACATAAATCGGGTAATTACCCATAATAACCTCTGCATTTTTCCATTTTGGCAACGACCTTAAATTATCTTCTCCCATAATGAGTGCAAACTGGTTCTCTGGATGTTTTTCTTCCAAATAAGCCAAAGTGCGTACCGTATAGTTTGGCTGTGGTAAGTTGAACTCGATCGCACTAGGGGCCAGCTTCGGATAGTCTTTCGTTGCGCGAAAAACCAGTTCTAATCGTTGGTGGTTATCCAGTAGGCTTTGCTTTGTTTTATGTGGACTTTGCGGGGTAACAACCAACCAAATCTGATCTAAATCCGAATGTTCAGCTAGGTGATTGGCAATGATCAGGTGCCCCACATGAATGGGATTATACGTTCCAAAAAAGAGTCCAATCTTCATCGCGCTTTAGTTTATAAATTGACTTACAGTTGTGTAGGCTTCTTTTTGAGCCATTTCTAAGACATCATTTTCAATAATACAGTCAAATAAAGGGGCGGTTGCCAGCTCCGCAGAGGCCTTGGCCACCCGCATATTAATTTTGTCCTGTGATTCTGTTTGCCGTTTTTTAAGGCGAATTTTTAAGGCATCGATGCTCGGCGGTTTTACAAAAATAGCCAATGTTTGCTCTGGAAATTTTCGCTTGATACGCAAGCCTCCAGACACGTCAATATCAAAAATAACGTGTTTTCCAAGAGCCCAAATTCGTTCTACTTCTTTTTTGAAAGTACCGTAAAAATTATCCCGATAGACTTCTTCCCATTCTAAAAATTCGTCTGCTTTTATATGCTGCTTAAAGTCATCAATTGATAAAAAATAGTAGTCTTTTGTGTCTATCTCATCCCCTCTTTTTGCGCGGGAAGTTGCCGATACAGAAAATTCTAAATTTAATTCTTCTTGTGCTAATAAATATCTAACAATTGTAGTTTTTCCAGAGCCTGAAGGCGCCGAAAACACAATCAGTTTACCAGGGTTTGTTTTAGAGGACATTGAGTAATTGTTCTTTAATTTTTTCTAATTCATCTTTCATTTGAACCACCAGTTTTTGCATGGGTGCAAAATTTGCTTTGGATCCTATGGTATTGATCTCACGGCCCATCTCTTGAGAAATAAAACCTAATTTTTTGCCATTTGACTCATTTGACTCTAAGGTTTTGATAAAGTATTCCAAATGGTTTTGAAGCCGCACTTTTTCTTCAGTAATGTCAAATTTTTCTATATAATATACCAGCTCTTGTTCAAAGCGGTTATCGTCATATTTTTCTTTCAGTTCAGACACCCCTTTGTGTAAACGTTCCCGAACGTTAGTAAGGCGCTCCGAGTCTACTTCTAGCACTTTCTCAAGCAAGTTGCTAATAATGCCAACACGTTTGGCGAAATCAGCTTCCAGTACTTTGCCCTCTTCCAGTCGGTAATGGGAAATGTTTTCTAATGCTTTAAGAATTTCTTTTTGAATATCATCCCATTCGATTTCGTCAATATCGTCTCTCTCTGTACTCAACGCATCCGGCATTTTGATAGCCATCTGTAAAAATTGCATTTTAGTTCCCGTTGATACGGCTTCTAATTGTTGGATGTATTTATTGACAACCGTTGGGTTGACGTTTGTATGAGTCTCTTCTCCAGTAATTTCAACATACAATGAAAAGTCAACTTTTCCTCTGCTTAATTTTGCAGCCACTACTTTTCGAAGATCCAACTCCTTAGATCTGTACATTGAAGGCATACGCATATTGAGGTCTAAAGACTTGCTGTTTAGGGATTTTATCTCAATGGATATGGTTTTATTTGGTAATTGTAATACAGACTTACCATAGCCCGTCATTGAATGTATCATTCGTTGGTTTTAAAAACTTTTTTCAAAGATACTGAAAACGAATAAGTATACCCAAGTAGAAAGAGATTCCTTATTTTATCCCTAAACAATGCTTCGCAATAGCTAGTGGGGAGCTTTAGACCAAGGGGGATCAATCCTATTTAAAAGGTGAGTGCTGTTTAAATTCCTTGATTTTGATTCGCCTCAAAAAGGGTTTTATGAGCGAGTTTAAAAATGGGTTCTTGTGCTTTATGTAACAACTTAGTTCTACAGGGTTGGCGCCAATCGTGGTTTTTATTTCGGAGGCGGTTCGCCCCAAATTGATAGATGATACTTGTTTTTCAATTCCAATTCGTACATAGTCATTTAAAATACGTGGGTAAATGGCGTGCGACTTATTAAGTTCATAATCAAGTCCTATAAAATGAGCATCTAGTTTATTGTCGTTCACTAAGCCGGTTAAAAAACCGACCAATCGATTTTCTAAAAAATAGCCTTTAACAATAAAGTTGTCTTTCAAAGAGGTGCTTAAATAGCTGTAAGTGTCTAGATTTAAAACCTGTGCATTGAAGCTCGCCTTGTCAATAGTGTTTTGGTATAAGGCCTGTAGTTCATGTTTGTAGGTTTCAAGGTCCTTACTGGAAAAAAGACGTGTTTCTAAAATACTGCTTTTTGAATCGGCTTTATTTGCTTTGACGCGGTATTTGGATTTTAATATATTTTTATATTCCTCAAAATTTTTCCATTCTGGCTTCAGCTGAATGATCATGTTTGGCTCAACCTTGATTTCACTGTAGCCAAAGTTCAAAAACGATTGGGTATGAACAAGAGATGCCAATTGAAAATCTTTAATAAAAATGGCATGCATCGGTTTTGTATTCGCGGCTACAGCATCTAAAGCCGTTCCAATTTCTGAGTAAATATCCTTTTTTGAACCGTTTTCTGCAGTACTAATTCCATGCTCTCCACTCAAAAATACATTGCCACAAAACATAATTTTTATATGTTCGTTACAAAACAATAACCCGAGCCCCTTACGGACAAAAGGCGCTACCTTTATATTTTTTAACATCCCCTCTACATTCAAACGAATGACCTGAACAAGTACCAAAGCCACTGTATTTTTATCGACATCTGAAATTGATATATATTTAAACTCTATTTGAGGGTTTGAAGTTTCAAAAGCCTTGAGGAATGGTTTTGAAAAATAAATATTTCCTTCACTATTTATGTCTTTAAATACAACAGAATCGATTAAGTCTACAGTCGGGTATAATGTGGTAACAAATGAACTCATTTAGGTGCTAGTTTGGTTGAATTTTTAGTGACCAAATATACACCTAAAAATATTAAAAGAGCCGCAATGATTTTGACGGCACTTATGGTATCGCTGCCCATTATGATGGCGAATATTCCAGCAAAGATGGGTTGGATATATACAAAGGTACTTACTGTCGTGGCGCTTAGTTTTCGCAAGGCGAGTGGATTTAATAAATAAGTTGCAAAGGTAGCGCCGATCACCACAAAAAACGCTGAAAACCAAATATAAGTAGGGAAACCACTCCAGTTAACCACAGAGAGTTCACTGTACCCAAAAGGGAGAACAAATAGGGTTCCAAACAAAAACAACCACTTAATGAATGTATAAGGGTGGTATTTATTGGTTATTTTCTTAATTAAAATTAAATAATAACTGTAAGATGCAGCATTAACTAACACTAATAAATTACCTAATAAAATATCATCTCCTGAGCTTGCCGAGGAATTATAAACACTTAAAATTATAGCCCCTGAAAGCCCTGCCAATATTCCAAAAACCTTGACTTTTGTAATCTTTTCTCTTAAAATAATTGAGGACAATACCAAGACAATAATGGGGGTGGTTACCATGATCACAGAGCCATTAATGGGGGTTGTGAATTGAAGTCCTTTGAAAAATGCCAACATGTTTAGAGCCACACCAAAAAAAGCAGCCATTATAAATTTAGGAAAATCTTTACGGTCAATTTTTTCAGAGGGCGTCCAAATACTTAAAATCCAAAAAAGAGCCCCCGCCAAGGAAACCCTAAACAAGATAAATCCATAAGGCTGCATGTACCCGCCATCAATAACATCATTAGCGAAGGTAAAAGTAACCCCGTAAAATAGCTGAACTAACAACAGCGCAATAAGAGCCGATTTATTACTTTTCATTCTGTAGAGCCGTAATGGCGGCCTCCGTAATTTTGGCACTATTGCCAATGAAGATCTGGTCGCCAAAAACAAGTACTGGGCGTTTTAGAAATGTATAGTGCTCTAAGATATAGCCCTTGTAGTCCTCTTCAGAAAGGTTTTTGTCTTTCAATCCTAATTCTTTATATAGCATAGCGCGTTTACTAAAGAGCGCTTCATAACTTCCGGATAGCGCTTTTAAATGTACTAGCTCCTTGGAAATAATAGGTGTTTTTTTTATGTCTACAAGTTCAAAGTCTGGAGCCAGATTTAACGATCCTAAAATCCGTTGACAGGTGGAGCAGGAGCCCAAAAAGTAGAATTTTTTCATCAAATTAATTTCTTATTTTTACAAATAAAATCAATTCTTCACAAAGAATTAAATTATAACAACACTATATGGATTGGAACGATACCGTTACGCAACAAAACAGGGTACTTTTGTCGAAATTTCTTGACAAATTTTCTTTAGAGCAACTCAATACAGTTCCAAAAGGGTTTAAGAATTCTATTTTTTGGAATATAGCCCACACAGTCGTAACTCAGCAATTGCTAACCTATGGCTTATCCGGTCAGCCCTTTTTGATTCAGGATCAATTAGTGGCTCATTATAAAAAAGGAACAGTCACTGTCCACAAAGCCAATAAAAAAGAGCTAGAAGAGCTAAAAAGTTTGCTTTTATCAACACTGGAACAAACAAAGATTGATTACGACAATGGTTGTTTTAAATACTTCACGCCTTATACCACTTCATTAAAAGTAACTCTTTCAACTATTGAGGAAGCGATTCGTTTTAATGTCTTTCATGAGGGAATTCACCTTGGTTACATACTGGCGATGAAAAATTATTTGTAAGACAAGTTCTGAATCAAACGGATTAGGCCTCACTTTTTTCATCAAATTATGTAATTAGTTGAATTATTCTCATTAAAATGTAAAATTCTTAGTTTATAACTTAATAGACTCCTATTAATTATCAAATACAAAAAAATAGCGCATTATTTTTAAAGATATTATATATTTGTCCTTTATAATATTCAACACCCCTAAGACACTAATATGGAAGATAAAATTAAAAACTTTTTAGACCTAGTTAAAGAAAGAAATGGCCATGAAGCCGAATTTATACAGGCAGTGGAAGAAGTCGCCGAAACTGTGATTCCCTATATTGTTAAGAATGACATTTACCATGGCAAAAACATTCTATTGAGAATGGTTGAACCCGAACGGGCTATTACCTTTCGAGTAAACTGGGTAGATGACAAAGGAGAAATACAAGTAAACCGAGGCTATCGTGTTCAAATGAATTCTGCGATCGGCCCTTACAAAGGCGGGCTTAGGTTTCACCCGTCAGTTACAATGAGTATTTTGAAGTTTCTAGCTTTTGAACAGGTCTTCAAAAATAGCTTAACGACCCTTCCAATGGGAGGCGGAAAAGGCGGTAGTGATTTTGATCCCAAAGGAAAAAGTGATAATGAAATTATGCGATTTTGTCACGCGTTTATGAGCGAACTGTTTCGTCATATTGGCCCAAACACAGATATCCCTGCTGGAGATATTGGCGTTGGTGGTCGCGAAATAGGATTCCTTTTTGGAATGTATAAAAAACTTAAAAACGAATTTACAGGAGTCCTTACAGGAAAAGGAATGACATGGGGAGGGTCTCTTATTCGTCCGGAAGCAACCGGCTATGGTACAGTGTATTTTGCAGATAAGATGTTACAAATGAAAAGTGATAGTTTTAAAGGAAAAACAGTCGTTATTTCAGGATCTGGTAATGTGGCCCAATATGCGGCAGAAAAAACAACTCACCTAGGGGGTAAAGTAATTACTTTATCAGATTCTTCAGGGTATATTGTAGATCATGACGGCATTGATGAGAGTAAACTTGAATTTGTAATGGAACTCAAAAATATAAAAAGAGGTCGTATTAGTGAATATGTGAAGGCGTATCCAAATGCCCAGTATGTAGCTAATAAAACACCATGGGAGGTTAAGTGTGATGTGGCTTTGCCATGTGCGACACAAAATGAATTACACGGACCTGATGCCGACTTGTTATTACAAAACGGATGTATTTGTGTTAGTGAAGGTGCTAATATGCCTTCTACCAAAGAAGCAATCTCTAAATTTCATGAGGCTAAAATTTTATTTGCCCCCGGAAAGGCTTCAAATGCCGGTGGAGTTGCAACTTCAGGTTTGGAAATGACACAAAATTCATTGCGTTATAACTGGACAAGAGCTGAGGTTGATGAAAAATTAAAAGATATTATGGCAAACATCCATGATGCTTGTATTAAATATGGCAAGGACGAAACCAACGGCTATATTGACTATGTTAAAGGGGCTAATATTGCCGGCTTTGTGAAAGTTGCTGATGCAATGCTCGCTCAAGGAGTCGTCTAGCAGCTCCAAAACCTACATCTATAAAGCTTTCATTAATTGAAAGCTTTTCTGTTTATATATAATAATGGGTTAATTTCTCGTTAGTAATAAATATATTTGAGTTTAATTAGCACGTCGTGAAAATAAATTTTCTCATTCTATTTTGTCTTTTATCTTTTACCTCTTCTTTGTGGGGGCAAAATTTTGATGAAAATTGGACAGAGCATTTTTCCTATTTGAATATCAAAAAAGTGGTTCGTGCAGACTCGAAGTTCTACGCAGCATCTGAAAATGCACTCTTCTTCTTCGACCCCCTAACAAATCAACTTAGTACCATCACCACTATTAATGGACTTTCGGGCGAACTAATTTCAACATTACATTACAGCAGCGACTATCAATTGCTGTTAATAGGTTACGAAAATGGATTGATAGAAATTTATACCGAAAGCGATCAAGAGATTCTCAAAGTTGTGGACATCATTAATAAAGTGACCATTCCTTCGTCAAAGAAAAAAATAAATCATTTTAACGAGCTTAATTCTCTTGTTTATATCGCTACTGATTATGGTATTTCAGTTTACGATCTAGAAGGTTTAGAGTTTGGAGACAGCTACTATATTGGGGCTAATGGAAGTCAGATACAAGTGAATCAATCAGCAATTTTTAACAATGAAATTTATGCTGCATGTAGCTCAAACTCCGGAATTAAAAAAGCAGATCTCGCCAATTCAAATTTAACAGACTTTCAACTATGGAGCTCTCTCAGCGCAGGAAATTTCAAAGCAGTCACCGTTTTTGGTTCAGGCCTCTATGCCACCAACTCAACAAATACACTCTTTGAAATTAACGGGACAACCCTTACCAATTTGTTTAACTATCCACAACCTGTAGCTGAGCTCAATGCCTCTAATAATACGCTCTTAGTAACGACCGACTCTAAAGTGTATCAATATGACGCCGGCTTTAATTTGATGAACATGTACTCAACGGCCCCAGAGTTTGATACGCGCTTTACTACTGCCCTCAAAATAGATGCGGTTGTGTATATTGGAACTATAGACTATGGTGTTATTAGACCGGACCCTTTATCCCTAGCTGGATTTGAAGAAATTCACCCGAAAGGCCCCTTAAAAAACAGCGTTTTTTCGTTAAGTTATGGCTATGGTAATTTATGGGTCTCTTATGGCGACTATTCAATATTCTTTAACCCATCTCCATCGAGGAATTATGGCGTTAGCAATTATGTAAACGAGAGATGGTTTAATACAACCTATGACAGTATACAGCAGGCTACAGGCACGACGATTTCAAACTTGAACACCATTTCAATTAACCCCTTAAAGCCGAGTCAAGTTTATATCAGCTCCTTTGCTGATGGACTCCTCGATTTTGAAAAAGAAGAATCAATCACTCTACTAGACGACAGCAATAGTAGTTTAGAGTCTTTGGTTTTACCAAGCAACCCTAATTATAAAAGCATCCGTATTTCAGGCTCTACTTTTGATCGAGATGGTAATTTGTGGGTTCTGAACTCCAAGGTTGATAATGCTTTAAAAAAACTTAACCCAACTAGTTCGAGCTGGACTTCCTATGATTTCTCTGCAATTATCTCAGATCCTTTAAGTGAAGAACTTGGTTTCAGTGAAGTGGTTGTCGGACCAGACCAGACAAAGTGGATCGGATCTTATAGCAAAGGCTTAATCGGATTTAATGAAAGTGGAATGTTACTAAAAAACATTTCAGATGAAGATATTGCAAATCTTCCTACTACCTCTATAAAATCACTTGCATTAGATAAAAATAATGTACTCTGGATTGGCACCTACAGAGGGCTTAGAGTGCTTTATAATACCTCTAATTTTTTTACCGAAAATGCCGTAAGAACCCAGCCTATAATCATACTCGAAGATGGGTTGCCCAAAGAACTTTTAGCCCAACAGTTTATAACAGATATTATAGTGGATGGCGCTAATAATAAGTGGATCTCTACCGCCGATGCAGGGGTGTTTTATTTGTCATCTAGTGGTCAAAATACTATTTATCAGTTTACTAAAGACAATTCCCCACTCCCCTCAAACGGAGTTAACGATATGGCTTTGGACTCTGATAATGGAGTGATTTACTTTGGGACTAATCGAGGGCTAGTGGCTTTTAACACAGGGGGCTCTAGCACCAGTACAAGTCTTGAAGACATATATGTGTACCCAAACCCTGTCCGTCCTGGGTTTAATATGTCAGAAGATAAAATAAAGATTAAAAATATCAGTGAAAATGTTAACATTAAAATTACAGATGTTGAAGGAAATCTAGTTGCTGAAGCCCAGTCTAATGTAAACTTAAGATATAAAGGCTACAATCTTGAGATTGATGGTGGGACCGCTTATTGGAATGGTAAAAACTTAGCAAATAACACAGTCGCTTCTGGTGTGTATGTGGTGCTTTTTTCTGATTTTGATACGTTTGAAACTAAAGTCTCTAAAATAATGATCATACGCTAATGGTTGTCTCTACAAAAGCAATTGTCATCTCCAAAATTAAATATAACGACAGTGATCTTATTGTAAAATGCTATACAGCGTCTTCAGGGGTAAAAAGTTATATGATTAAAAATGCATTAAAATCTAAAAAAGGAAAGATTAGACCTGCTTATTTTCAACTGCTTTCACTCTTAGAAATCGAAGCAGACCATAAAGAGACAAGAAGTTTACATTATTTGAAAGAAGTGAGGCTATACAAACCTTATGAATCGTTACACACAAATATTTTCAAATCAACTGTTCTGTTGTTTTTGTCAGAAATATTGTCAATGATCTTAAATGAAGAGGAAGCAAACCGTCCTCTTTTTGAATATATAGAAACCACCTTGTTATGGTTTGACACGGTTGAAAACACTGGGGTTTTTCATCATCAATTTTTAATGGGCCTAACAAAATTTCTAGGAATTAATCCGGATACAGAAAACAATGAATTACCTTATTTTAATTTACAAGAAGGTAAATTCCAAGCCAACAGCTGGGAGCATTGTGTAACAGGTGAAAAATTAGAACTATTAAAACCCTTTTTAGGCACAAAATTTGATACATCCTTATTAATTGAGTTAAGCTCTTCCCAAAAGCAAGAGCTTCTAAATATGATTTTAGGCTATTTTAAATTACATTTGCAAGGCTTTAAGCACCCAAAATCATTAACAGTGCTAAGCCATGTTTACAGTTAAAATGACTCATCACTTTTTTAAATTTTTCATTTTTTTAGCTCTGAGCAGTTCCGCACAGCAGATTGTTGTGGCCGATGAAGTCAGTAAGGAGCCCATTCTTGGTTCGGCTGTCTTTAACTATCTAATGACAAAAACAGCGGTGTCGGATTTTGATGGTCGTGTTGAAATTAAAAATTTTCGAGACTTTGAAAAAATTTATTTTAACCACCTATCTTACCATAAAAATTCTTTCCGTAAATCGTCGATTAAAGACACTGTTTTTCTTTCCCCAAAATCAACTAGCTTAAACGAAGTTGTCATATCAGCCTCAAAGTTTGCGCAAAGTAAAAAAGAAGTGCCACAAAATATTATTAGTTTAGATTCTAAAGATATACAACTCTCCAACCCTCAAACAAGTGCAGACCTGTTAAGCAGTAGTGGCCGGGTCTTTGTTCAAAAAAGTCAGTTAGGAGGAGGAAGCCCTATGATAAGAGGGTTTTCTACAAATCGTCTTTTAATCACTGTTGATGGAGTTCGCTTAAATAATGCGATATTTAGAAGTGGAAATGTTCAAAACATACTCTCAGTAAATCCATTCAACGTTGAAAAAACAGAAGTTATATTAGGCTCGGGCTCAGTTATTTATGGAAGTGATGCAATAGGTGGGGTGATGAACTTTTACACCACGACACCTAAGCTTTCTAACACATCAAAACCTACTTTAAACACTCGAAGTACTATACGCTATGCATCTGCAAGTAATGAAAAAACAGCTCATTTAGATTTTAATTTAGGGTTTCAGAAATGGGGGTTCCACAGCAGTATAAGCGTATCAGATTTTGGCGATTTAAAGATGGGTAAGCAGGGCCCTGATGATTATTTAAGTCTGTTTTACAGCGAAGCCCTTAATGGACAAGACATGACGACCCCTAACACCACGCCAAGAGTTCAAAAATTTACTAATTTCAGCCAAATGCACCTCGCTCAAAAGGTGATTTACAAAATCAGTGATGATTTAAAATTTGACTTAGGAGTTCATTACTCCACAACCTCAGACTACCCAAGGTATGATCGTTTGAGGATTCTTAGCGAAGATGGTAATTTAAAGTATGCAGAATGGAATTATGGACCCCAAGATTGGTTACTGGCGAATATTCAAATGACTAAACTCAGTAGTCGATCTATGTTCTATGATAAAATTAAAATATCTGCTGCATATCAAAACTTTAAAGAAAGTCGAATAAATAGAACATTTAATTCAGATACTCGAAAAATCAGAAATGAAAATGTAGATGCTCTCTCTTTTAATCTGGATTTTAATAAGCAATTATCTGACCGATCGAATATCTCCTATGGTACAGAATTCATAGGGAATAAAGTAGGCTCTAAGGGCTGTTCAGAAAATCTATCGACAAGTGCTATAGAAGCTATCGCATCTCGATACCCAGATGGCTCTAAGTGGCAAACAATGGCTGCATATTTAAGTTATAAACACAAGCCAAGCACAAAGTTAACAGTACAGTCAGGAATACGTTACAACTATGTAATCATAGATGCTGATATATCTAATAATAATATATTCTATAACCTTCCGTTTGACACAGCAAATCTTGAGACAAGCGCAGTCACAGGCACCTTAGGTCTTAGTTGGGTTCCAAGTGATGTTTTTATGTGGAAGCTCAATACAACAACAGCTTTCAGAGCGCCCAATATTGATGACATAGGCAAAATATTTGACTCTCAAAATGGTTTAGTAGTAGTTCCTAATAGTAATCTTAAGCCAGAATACGCTTATGGAGCTGAGCTAGGGGTCACAGTCAACCTAAATCAATCTGTAATTTTTGATAGTTCGACGTATTACACCTACTTAAACAACGCTTTAGTTCGCAAACCTTTTGAGGTTAACGGAGAAAATCAAATGATGTATGACACGGAATTAAGTGATATACAGGCAATTCAGAACGCATCTAAATCTTGGATTTATGGGTTTGAAGCGGGAATAAAAATTCTGTTTTCTAAAGAATTAAAGCTGACATCACAGTATAGTTTCGTGCATGGAACTCAAGAAGAAACGCCGGGAGTTGAATTACCCGTGCGACATGTAGCACCTGTATTTGGAAATACACATATTATCTGGAAACACAATAAACTACAGATGGATGGCTTTATAAATTATAATGGTACTCTTAGAAGTTCAGATATCTCCGACGAGTTAGCAGACTATTTATTTGCTTTAGACAGCAAAGGAAATCCGTACGCACCATCATGGTACACCCTTAACCTTAGAGCGCAATTTGACTTTAACAGCTCAGTGTCCTTTGTGGGTGCTGTAGAAAACATAACCAATCAACGCTACAGAACCTATTCATCTGGAATCGCATCTGCCGGAACCAATCTTATTATGGCAATTAACTGTAAGTTCTAAGCATGTATCAGACCTATAAAACCTATACTGTAGAGGAAGCTCTAGCGAAACTTCAAAAATACTGCGCATATCAAGACCGTTGCCATAAAGAAGTTGAGCAAAAACTCAAACAAATGCGCATGATACCGGAGGCTATCGAACGTATCATTATAGATTTAATTCAAGACAATCACTTAAATGAAGAACGCTTTGCTAAAGCCTATGTTAGAGGGAAATTTAGTATAAAAAAATGGGGGAAAGTACGCCTGACTTTAGAACTAAAACAGCGACAGATTTCTAAGTATGTTATCAAAACAGCCCTTGCAGAAATTGATCCAGATGATTACCTACAGGCATTTCATGCATTAGCTGAAAAAAAAGCCCCAACCCTAACCGAAGCAAATCCGTTTAAAAGAAAGAAAAAACTAGCGGACTACCTGCTCTATAGGGGCTGGGAATCACATCTGGTTTATGACAAAGTAAACACGCTTATCAACTAGAGTATTAGAACGAATATTTAACGCCTACTAAGACATTTCCTTTAGGCATTGGAACAAATCCTGTTTCAATATATTCCGCATTGAAAATGTTATTACCAATAATTGAAAGTTCAAAATCTGAAATAGTTAAAGTGGCCTGTACATCTACCACACTATAGCTTGTTCCAGACGCACGTTCAGCAAATTTATAGACAACACTTTGCGATATGTTTTTCAAAAACTGCGAGCGAACTGATGCCGTAAAATGATGTGTCAATGAATTGATAACATACTTAGAATAGGCAGTCTTCACGTCGTTTAGGTTTTCATCTAAATACGTATAGCCTAAGCTAATATTTTGAATGTATCGCCCGGATTTAAATCGTGAAGACACATTTAGTTCTGCTCCTGTAGAGTTTAGGCTCTTTAGGTTTGTGGCTTCCCATTTATCGTCTTCATTTTCTTTAGTATAATCAATCAAGTTGTCGGAGGATCTGTTAAAGATTGCAACGTATGCATTAAAGTTTGCTCCGAAGTACTTTAATCCAACCTCCTCAGAAAGCGCTTTTTCAGGTACTAAATTTTCGTTCCCTAAGTCGCGTGGTCCTACATAATATAAGTCTGTATATGTTGGTACTCTGTATGTATAACCAATATTAGCATAGGCTTTAACTTTATCATTAATAGCATAACCGACGTCGACCCCTGGGAAGGCGTGAAACTTAAAGTCTGAAAAGTAATTGACAGAGACTCCAGGAGTAATATCTAAGGTGTTATTTGCTAGAGAAAATCGATGTTCAACAAATAAATTAGCCATTAATCGATCCCGCTCTCCTAGATTAGTACTGGTCATAAATACCTTGGCCACATCAACTCCAAAACCAGTAATACCGGCAGTAGATGCATAGGAAGCATTAACTTGTATCCCTAATTTATTTGAAATATGTAAGTTTCTATAAACCTCAGGATTTTCGCGAATATATAAGTACATATCTTGATTTCGCTTCCAATAAGCACGAGGTGTGATCTTTAATTTTTCAGCTTTAAAACTTGTAGACAGCCCCACAAGACTACTTTGAGTTTCTTCATATTGGTCACGTGCATCTACAGCGTAAAATTGATTAGCCCCAAATTTTCGTTCAGAAAAATAACCAATCATTTCTATAGGATTTCTATTAGTATTGAATCGCCCTTTTACAAAATAATTTTTATTTTCAAAATCAGTATTATAGCGATAACCTTCTGAGGTGTTGACAGAAGCATGGGCGATAATCGATATAGGTCTGAAGATAGTAGAAGCTTGCCCTATAACGCTAGAGCCGCCTAGCTGCGCTCCTAGGGTTCCAGAGACTTGCTGTTGGTCGTAAGACCCTAGTCTATAGCCAATGGAATTTATACTATCGACACTGGATTTAGTGACAATATTAATCGCTCCTGTAAAGGCATTTTGTCCGAAAACACGTGCAGCAGGCCCTTTTATGATTTCAATGCGTTCGATCACCTCTAACGGTAACGCCATATTTAAGGTGTGGTGACCAGTCTGAGGATCTTCCACCTTGATGCCATCGATCAAAAGTAATGTCTGATCAAAACTTCCGCCGCGAATATATAAATCAGACTGCATACCATTGACCCCTTGACGTCTTACGTCGATCCCGGCCTCTTGTTGAAGGAGTTCTGCTAAATTAGTCGCTGGGCTTTCTTGTATATCTTTCGATGTAATGACCGTAATAGTCCGTGAGTTTTCTTTAAAAGGGAGTTCAATTCTTGCAGAAGTAATCGTAATAGAGTCCAATGCTTGTCCTTTTATAATCTCTTGAGCCACTGTATTTTTAGGTAAAAAAACACTCGCTATAAAAAGTAATAAATAAAGTCTAGGGTTCATAAAAGTTTTTGTTTCGTTTAGTCAGATTTATTTTACAAATATAGAAATACAAATGATAACCAAATTAATAATCCAATAAAGATGCCATATAATTTCATGAGCAAAAAAGACTAAACAGTATGAAAATAATTAATATTTTTATTTTAGTCAGACGGCAAATGCGCTACCTTTATGCCATGTTTGCTCTTGTTGATTGTAATAACTTTTATGCTTCTTGTGAGCGGGTTTTTAACCCATCCTTACGCAAAAAACCGATCGCTATTTTGTCGAATAACGATGGCTGCGTGATTGCGCGAAGTGATGAGGCAAAAGCACTAGGGTTACCTATGGGTGCGCCTGCTTTTAAGTATAAAGAGTTTTTTAAAGCAAACAATATCCAATTGTTTTCATCTAATTACGCGCTTTATGGCGACATGAGTAGCCGAGTTATGCGAATTCTAGAACAATTCTCACCAGATGTAGAAGTATATAGTATTGACGAAGCTTTCTTACAACTCAACGGTTTTGACTCCTGTAATCTTCGCGAATATGGGATAGAGATGCGGCAACGTATCCTCAAATGGACAGGGATTCCCACATGTGTTGGGATCGCGCCGACCAAAGCCTTGAGTAAAGTAGCGAATAAGATCGCCCGTAAATTTCCAAGAGAAACAGGCGGTGTCTATGTGATTGATAGCGAAGAGAAGCGCATTAAAGCCTTGAAGTGGACCCAGCTTAAAGATGTCTGGGGCATAGGCCCAGCTTTGCATAAGCGGCTTTCTGCTAAGCAATGTAAAACGGCTTACGATTTTGTTCAGCTCCATGATATGTGGGTGCGTAAAACCTTTTCAATTACAGAGTGGAAACTAAAAAAAGATTTAGAAGGAATCTCTAAAATTGGCCCAGAAACGATTAAAAACAAACGAGCAATTGCAACAACTAGAAGTTTTGAGTCCGCAATAGAAGATCTAGAAAACATTAAGGAGCGTATTTCAACATTTGCCTGTAGTGGTGCCGAAAAACTTCGTAAACAAGGGTCTAGCTGCCATATGATGCTTGTTTTTTTACGAAGTGATTATCACAAAAAAAACTCAGAACAGCACCGAGCTAGCGTCATGGTTAACATCCCCTTTCCGACTAATTCTAGTTTAACTTTAAGCGCGAATGCTGTAAAAGCAGTAGCCTCTATTTATAAAAAAGGCATTCAATATAAGAAAGCGGGGGTCATCTTTACGGGCATTGTTCCAACAGACAACCACCAACTGCAGTTGTTCAACAGTGAAAACCCAAAGCATTTACCGTTGATGCGTACGATTGACTTTATCAATAAAAAGTATCACCAGCCCAAGTTAAAATTAGGAAATCAAAACCTAAATCGCACCTGGAAAATGCGTCAAGAACACTTATCACCTCATTACACAACCAATTTAAAAGATATAATAACTGTCAAATGTCCATAAAAACCACCACCCCTCTTACTTTTTTCACTCCTGAAAACCTCAACACACTAGGGGCTGTTTATTTTGACACAGGAATATCTGCAGGCTTTCCGTCACCAGCGGAAGATTTTAAGCAAGAGCGACTATCGCTAGATAGCGAACTTATCAAAAATAAAGAAGCGACTTTCTTTGCACGCGTGAGCGGGCAATCAATGATAGATGCGGGACTTAACGACAATGATCTTTTAGTTATTGACAGAAGTCTCTCTCCAACGCATAATAAAATAGCCGTTTGCTTTTTAGATGGAGAATTCACAGTCAAACGACTTAAGGTTGAAAAGAATAAAGTCTGGTTACAACCAGAAAACAAAAACTACCAGGCCATACAAATCACAGAAGAGAATGATTTTGTAATATGGGGTATTGTTACTAATGTAATTAAAAAAGTATAATTTTTAAAGTTCTTTTCGAAGCCTTGCAACAGGAAGGTCTAATTGTTCGCGATATTTAGCAACGGTTCTTCGTGCTATTGGATAGCCTTTTTCTTTTAAAAGAAAGGCTAATTTTTCGTCTGTGAGAGGTTTTTTCTTGTTTTCTTCACTAATGATCGTATGTAATATGCTTTTTATCTCTCTAGTTGAAACTTCTTCGCCTTGATCATTAGTCATCGATTCACTAAAAAATTCTTTAATCAATTTGGTCCCATAAGGGGTGTCTACATATTTGCTATTTGCGACCCGAGATACTGTTGAAATATCCATCTCAATTTCATCTGCAATATCTTTCAAAATCATAGGTCTTAATTGCTGCTCATCACCAGTCAAAAAATAATTTTTTTGGTAATGCATAATGGTACTCATTGTAACAAAAAGTGTTTGTTGACGCTGTTTTATAGCATCTATAAACCATTTCGCAGCATCCAACTTTTGTTTTATAAATAAGACGGCTTCTTTTTGAGATTTTGTTTTTTCTGTTGAGGCCTTATAGCCTTTAAGCATTTCATTATAAGGCTGAGAAACATGTAGTTCGGGGGCATTTCTACCATTAAGACTCAGTTCTAGTTCTCCCTCAACAATACTAATTGTAAAGTCAGGGACTACATGCTCGATAGAGCGTGTATTGTTAGAAAAGGAGCTTCCTGGCTTCGGGTTCAAGCGTTCAATTTCTAAAACTGCATCTCGTAGTTGAAGTTCGGTTACATCAAACTTTTGCAATAATTTTTGATAATGCTTTTTAGTGAACTGATCAAACCCAGATTCAATTATATTACTTGCAAGACCGGTGTTTACAGTTTGAGTTTTGCGTTGTAATTGAAGGGCTAAACATTCCTGAAGATTTCTAGCGCCTACCCCAGCAGGGTCCAACTGATGAACCACTTTCAAGGCAGATTCAATTGTTTTTTCATTTGTATATAAGTTCTGAGTAAAGGCTAAATCATCCATAATATCCAGTAGTGGCCGCCGGATATAGCCACTGTCATCAATACTTCCAATCAAAAATTCTGCAATTTGATACAGGTTGTCATTTAAAGAGAATGTATTAAGTTGATCAATGAGAAGTTGAGTGAAAGAGCTCCCCGAGGCAAATGGCATTGTTTTTTCCTCATCATCTGCACTATAGTTGTTTGCACTAAGTCGATATTCCGGGATTTCGTCGTCACTAAGGTAATCATCAACATTGATATCTTCAGCGCTTATTTGGTCGTTGTCTATATCATTCTCATTGGACTCAAACTCATCTTCGTAGGAAGTTTCCTGTTCTTTTCCGCTTTCAAGTGCCGGGTTTTCCTCTAGCTCTTGTTTGATGCGTTGTTCAAAGGCTAAGGTAGGCAGCTGTATCAGTTTCATCAGCTGAATCTGCTGAGGCGATAGCTTTTGTGATAATTTATATTGTAGGAATTGCTTGAGCATTAATTATTTCGGGTTTTTATAAAAATAAGAAAAAAACACTATGGAAGATATGTCAAGCACTATTGTTTTTAAACTGCACTAATCAAATTATCCTTAAAACTCTGCATTAAGAGGGGTTCGAGGGTAAGGAATTACATCTCTGATGTTACCCATACCTGTAGCAAACATGACGAGCCTTTCAAATCCGAGGCCAAACCCAGAATGGACAGCTGTTCCATATTTTCTCAAGTCCAAATACCACCAGAGATCTTCTTCTGGAATATCTAGATCAGCCATTTTTTCTTTTAAGACGTCTAGGCGTTCCTCTCGTTGAGACCCCCCCACAATTTCTCCAATGCCGGGGAATAAAATATCCATTGCACGGACTGTTTTTCCATCCTCATTTAAGCGCATATAAAAGGCTTTAATTTTAGCAGGATAATCAAATAAAATCACCGGACACTTAAAGTGCTGTTCTACTAAAAAGCGTTCGTGTTCACTTTGTAAATCAGCGCCCCACTCATCAATTAGGTACTTAAACTTTTTCTTTTTGTTAGGCTTAGAGTTTCTTAAAATTTCAATAGCCTCTGTATAACTAACACGTTTAAAATTATTGTCAACAATAAAACGTAGTTTTTCGGTTAGCGGCATTGGCGCACGTTCATTTTGAGGTTTCGATTTGTCTTCTTGTTCCAAGCGCTGCTCTAAAAAGGCAAGGTCTTCTTTGTTGTGCTCCAAGACATAACTAATCACGTACTTCATGAAATCTTCTGCTAAATCCATGTTTCCCGCTAAGTCCATAAAAGCGACTTCTGGTTCAATCATCCAGAATTCTGCCAAATGTCGAGAAGTATTTGAGTTTTCAGCTCTAAAAGTTGGGCCAAAAGTATAAACTTTCCCAAGTGCCATTGCATAGGTTTCTGCTTCAAGTTGTCCCGAAACAGTTAAGTTTGTTTCTTTTCCGAAAAAGTCTTTTGAATAATCAACCGCACCATCTTTAGTAAGAGGAGGGTTTTTAGGATCTAAGGTTGTGACTCTAAACATTTCACCAGCACCCTCTGCATCACTCCCAGTGACTATAGGTGCATGCATATAATAAAATCCATTTTTATTAAAATAGGAATGAATAGCAAAAGAAAGTGAAGAGCGTAGTCGCATCACAGCACTAAATGTATTTGTTCGTGTGCGTAAGTGTGCTTGTTCTCTTAGGAACTCCAGCGAATGACGCTTGGGTTGTAAGATTGTTTTTGAAACATCTTCCGGGTCTGCATCTCCTAAAATTTCTATAAAACTAACTTGAACCTCTACAGACTGGCCTTTACCTTGGCTTTCAACTAAGACCCCTTTGATGTGTACAGCTGCGCCTGTTGTGATGCGTTTTAACAATGCCTCATCCATACTTTCAAAGTCAACAACACATTGAATGTTTTGAAGGCAGGAGCCATCATTGAGTGCTATAAATCGGTTCGCTCTAAAGGTTCGAACCCACCCTTTGACTTCAATGTCAGCGTGTTTTAGTTCTTGAGTTAGTAAATGTGCAACAGTGCTGGTAGTCATAAGTCCATTTTTTAATACTGCAAATATAAAGTTTTAAGCTAAATTATTAGCCTCTGTTCTCGTCTTCTTCCATCGTTTCCTCCTCAGGGATGATATTTAGAGCAGGTTTTTTTAATATTTTTTTGTTTGCTATGCTACGCTCAAGGGAAAGCAATAAGCAAGGTAACAGTAATAAGTTGGCTAGCATTGCCAGTAAAAGTGTCGCAGAAATCAACACTCCTAACGCTACAGTACCTCCGAAATTAGAAGTTACAAAAACGGAAAACCCAAAAAACAGAACAATCGAAGTGTAGAACATGCTTACTCCTGTTTCTCTAAGTGCAGCGAACACCGATTTTTTAATAACCCAATGGTTTGCCAACAATTCTTGTCGGTATTTAGCCAAAAAATGAATAGTATCATCCACAGAAATTCCAAAGGCGATGCTAAAAACCAATATAGTTGAAGGCTTTATTGGCACACCAAAGTAGCCCATCATTCCTGCAGTTACCAGAAGTGGTAATAAGTTAGGAATTAATGAAATAATAATCATTCGAAATGATCGAAACATATAGGCCATAAAAAGCGAGATCAAAAAGATGGCTAATGCGAGAGATAAAATTAAATTTTTTACTAAATATTTTGTGCCTTTTTGAAACAAATAAGCCTTTCCAGTAATCGATACATCATAGAGGTCTTTAGGAAATACCTTATCAATTTGCGCAATAAGGTCTTCTTCAATACGCTCCATTTTGTCAATCCCGGTATCCTTCATAAAAGAAGTAATACGCGCATAACGACCCGTACTGTCAACAAAGTTTTTTAGTAAATCAACATCCGAAGACGCGTTTTTGGCATAGGACAAGATAAAGTTGTTTTCTTGTGCTGTTGGAAGTTGGTAATATTTTGGATTCCCATTGTAATAGGCTTGTTTAGAGTATTTCACTAAGCTAACAACCGATATTGGTTTAGAAAGTTCTGGGATTTCAACTATCAAGTCCTCAAGTGCACTCATCCGTTTTAAGGTTGAGAGTTTCATCACGCCTTTTTTACGCTTGGCATCAACTAAGATTTCAAGGGGCATTACCCCATTAAATTCACTTTCGTAAAATTCTATGTCACTGTAGAATTCTGCCTTTTTAGGCATGTCTTCTATGAGACTTCCCGTGGCTTTTATTTGAAAGATTCCTATTATGCTAATGGCAAGCAAGATTACCGCTGTGGAATAAATAATAATGTTGTGATGCTTAACAGTATGGTCAATCCAATCTCCTAATTGCTTAATCCAGCGCTTATTTAAATGCTCTAAATGCTTTTCTTTCGGAATAGGCATAAAGCTGTAAATAACAGGTATAATAAACAAGCACAATAGGAAGATGGCTATAATACTAAGGGAAGCAACGATACCAAATTCAGTAAGTAATTTACTTTGTGTTATTATAAAAGTCGCAAACCCTGAAGCAGTTGTTAGATTGGTCATTAAGGTTGCATTTCCAACCTTAGAAATGACACGCTGGAGAGATTTTGCTTTATTTCCATGCTTATTGACTTCGTGCTGATATTTATTAATCAGAAAGATACAGTTGGGAATTCCAATAACGATAATCAGTGGAGGGATAAGGGCGGTAAGCGCTGTTATTTCGTATTCAAGCAGGCCTAATATCCCAAAGGTCCACATGACCCCAATAACGACAACTGTCATTGATATAAAAGTTGCTCTGTAAGATCTAAAAAAGAAAAAGAAAATAAGGGAAGTGACTAAAATAGCGGCTAAGATAAACATGCTAATCTCATCAACAATATTTTGCGAGTTAAGAGTACGTACATAAGGCATGCCTGAGACTCTAACATTTAGGTTATATTTATCTTCAAATTCTTTTACTCTTGGAACTAGATGCTCCATAACAAATGCTTTTCGCTCAGGCGTATTAACAATAGATTTTTCTAGATAGATTGCACTTCGAATCGCTTCTGTCTCTTTATTAAATAGAAAGTTATCGTAGAACGGATACTGTTCAAATAATGCTTTCTTAAGCGTGTTTAGTTCCGATTGAGTTTCTACGGAGTCTATAATAAACGGGACAAGGTCAAATTGTTTTTTGGATTCATTTTTGACAAGCTTCTGTAGATCTTTAATAGCAATAACCCCTTCCACACTTGGATGGCTGCTAAAGCTTTCTGAAAAAGTATTCCAGGCATTTAATTTATCGACCGTTAATAACGTACTGTCTTTAACGCCCATGACAATTAAATTGCCTTCTTCTCCAAAGATGTCTAGGAAATTATTATACTCTAAATTGATAGGGTGATCGTCTGGCAGTAAGTTGGCTTCTGTATAAGTAAAGCGCATCTTATTCCACTGCATCCCAAAAAAGCCGGTTACAAGTACTACTAGAAATAAAATTATAAATCGATTCCTGAGAATAAGTCTTGCAACGGTTTCCCAAAACCCACTTGAAAAGAGTTTAAACATAGCCATTTTTGATGGCAATAAAGGTAAATAAAAGGAATTTAAAAGAAGGAAATTAACAAGTCAACTTAATATAAAAAAACGTTAAAAAAGATTAGACCGTGAGGATCTCTTTTTCTTTGGCGATGTAAAGATCATCCGCTTTTTTAACATGTGCGTCTGTAAGTACTTGTACGTCCATTTCAGCGTTTTTCTGAAGATCTTCAGATGCATCCTCAGTTTTCTTAATATCTGTATTGGCCTCTTTTCTTGCAGCCCGTATTGATATTTTTGCCTCTTCAACCTCGGCCTTTGCCTGTTTGGCTAATTCATGACGACGTTCTTCGGTTAATGGAGGGACACTAATGATAATTGTTTCCCCATTATTCATAGGATTAAACCCTATGTTAGCAATCATTATCGAACGTTCGATTTCTTGTAACATTCCTTTTTCCCACGGCTGAACGGTGATTGTTCGACCATCTGGAGTATTTACGTTAGCGACTTGAGCTAGTGGAGTTTGCGACCCATAATAATCGACCATTACACTCCCCAGCATTGCTGGACTTGCTTTTCCTGCTCGAATGTTTACAAATTGTTTTTCTAAATGCTTTAATGCATTCACCATCGATTCTTTTGTACTGTCAAGTATAAAATTTATTTCTTCGTTCATTTGGAAACGTTTTAAATATCTAAGTTATGTTAACTCACTGTGGTTCCGATAGCATCACCAGCAACAATTTTAAGGAGATTTCCTTCTGTGTTCATGTCAAATACAATAATAGGTAAATCGTTTTCTTGACTCAGCGTAAAGGCGGTAGTATCCATGACCTTTAGGCCTTTTTGGAGCACTTCCTTAAAGCTAATGGTGTCAAACTTAACAGCGGTTTTATCTTTCTCAGGGTCTGCACTATAAATCCCATCAACACGCGTCCCTTTCAAAATCACATCAGCCTCAATTTCAATAGCTCTTAACACGGCAGCTGAATCTGTTGTAAAGTATGGGTTTCCGGTACCACCACCAAAAATCACAACACGTCCTTTTTCTAAATGTCGAATTGCTCGGCGTCGAATAAAAGGCTCTGCCACTTCATTAATTTGTATCGCAGATTGTAAGCGTGTTGGGATATCCGCGTTTTCTAAAGCACTTTGTAATGCCAGGCCATTAATAACGGTCGCAAGCATTCCCATATGATCTCCTTGGACTCGGTCCATACCGTTACTAGCTCCAGCAACTCCTCTAAAGATATTGCCACCACCAATGACAATTGCCACTTGGATGCCCTGATCTGTTAACTGTTTAATTTCATTGGCATAATCTGACAAGCGATCTGGATCAATTCCATAATTTCGATTTCCCATAAGGGCTTCTCCAGATAGCTTAAGTAAAATTCTTTTGTAAGTCATAGTGATGTTGATCGTTTCACAAATATAAGCAATATCTTAAATCCAAAAATAGTAAATGTTATGAATTCTAAACAAATTGTTGATCTGTTTTAGTTTTAATCTCCAGCTGAAGTAATGATAATGGTGTTATTTAAAAAAAAAGCCTCGATTTATCGAGGCTTTTTTTTTAAATAACAAGGGATGTTTAACCTAAAGATACACGCTTAAATTTAGTGATATTTACCTCACCATAACTTGCAACATACGTTGCAACTCTTACTTTATCGTCTTTGATAAAGTTTTGGTCTAACAAACATTGTTCTTGATCTAAAGTCGTATTATCGGATATAAAACGTTCCATTTTTCCTGGTAGAATTTTGTCCCAAATTTGCTCTGGCTTTCCTTCTGCTTTAAGTTCTGCTTTAGCAGCGTCTTCAGCTTGAGCTAAGGCATCTTGAGTTAATTGGGCCATTGATATATACTGAGGAATATTTTTTAGCGTTTTCCCTAAACGTCCTAATTCAATATTATCTTTTTCAATTACTGCAATTCTAGCTTCTGTTTCAGAGGCAATAAATGCAGGGTCAAAATCTTTATATGAAAGAGTTGTTGCTCCCATAGACGCAACTTGCATCGCTAGGTCCTTTACTAAAACAGCAGCATTGTCAACTTTCGAAGAAAGACCTACAACAGCAGCAATCTTATTAATATGTACATAAGAACCCACATAAGCAGCTTCTACTTTTTCAAACGCCTTGATGTCTAGTTTTTCTCCGATAACTCCGGTTTGCTCGATAAGCTTATCCGCTACCGTCATCCCTCCAAAATCAGCCGCTAAAAAGGCTTCTTTGGAATCTTGTTTTAAGGCGATATCTCCAAACTGGCTAGCAAGTGCTAAAAAATTTTCGTTTTTACCAACAAAATCAGTTTCACATCCCAAAACAATAGCAACCCCTATTGTGTTGTCATCATTAATTTTAGCAACGGCAGCACCCTCTGAAGAGTCACGATCGGCTCTATTTGCAGCTACCTTTTGACCTTTTTTACGAAGGTTGTCAATAGCCTTGTCAAAATCTCCTTCCGCTTCTACTAATGCTTTTTTACAGTCCATCATTCCGGCGCCTGTAGCTTGTCTTAATTTGTTTACTTCTGCAGCTGTTATCTTTATCATGATTCAATAGTTTAAAAAAAGTCGTTAAAATTTTCCGTGAGAAGAACTTAACGACTTTGTTATTACTTAATTACTTATAATTAATTTTTATTCTTTTTCTTCCTTAGTATCCTCTAACGCTGGAGCTTCTACTGATTTTTCAGCTTTAGGTGCTTTTTTCGCCTTAGGAGCTTTTACTGCTTTTTCAGCTTTAGGTGCTTTTTTCGCCTTAGGTGCCTCTACTGCTTTTTCAGCTTTAGGTGCTTCTACTGCTTTTTCAGCTTTAGGTGCTTCTACTGCTTTTTCAGCTTTAGGTGCTT